>VBFM01000253.1:0-10194 GCA_005882595.1 Chloroflexota bacterium | reverse complement strand
ATAAACTGTTTCAAGATGCACAGGGCGCCCCCACAACAGGTAGACATGTTGCAGCGTCTTCTCGGCATAAATCATGTCGAGTTCATTGCCTTCGTACAGGTGCTTGATGTAGAGTTCGCGATTGCCCCGGTAGTCGCCGTTGTCTATAACGAGGTAGGGGCTGCCGAAGTTGGTCATGCTGGCAACGATGCCATCGCGCACCTTCTCCCAGTTTTTCTCGACGATTACCCATTCATCGCCCTCTTTCTTATACAGGTAGAGGTCGAGATCTTTAATCAAGTCTTCGGTAAGGTAGTTGCGCAGGAACGAGACATCGTTCTCCATTTCGCGTACCTCGAACATCTTTTGCAGTCCCTGTTCCGGCTTGCGTCCCAGTCGCTCCTGTTCCTCTTTTGTTGGATTGTTCCAGCGCTGCTCGATATCCTCGAAGACCTTGAAGCCTACATAGTAAGGATTGAGGTAGGTGCGCGAGGGTGAGAGGACGCCCGAGTGCAGTTGGGCGAACTCGACAGTTTCGGAGTCTGAAATTACTCCTGTCTCGCCCAGTCTGCGCATGATGCGCGAGTGCCAGATGCTATTATGGTGGAGCATACCATTGGCAATGTAGCGGTGTGTGCGATCAACTGTGATATCATACACATCAGCGGTGCCATGTTCAATGCTGACTACTTCATCGATAGGGTCTTCTTGGCGGAACCACTTGTGACTTATCAGGTATTGGCGCAGGTTTTCTCGTTTGCGCGCAAGACCAAAGCCGATTTCCTGCGCGTAAACCTCTGCTGATTTTCCACTGATCCAGACGTTCACTCCTCGTCGGCGTGAAAGAATGCCGTAGTTCAGGAGCAAAATTTGTAACGTCTGGGCGATATCGTCGCTGAAGGTCGAAAGAATCACGCCCTGTTTGACAGAAGCACACCCATCACAGTCGAAGTATGCTCGTAGGAATGCGCTTACTACTTGTTTGGGTGAGCGCAGGATGCAATCGGGGATACGTTTTTCTCTCGCTTTGGCTTTCAGGTCAATGCCGAGTGATTGCAGGAGATCAAGCACATTGGCTGAATAGAAGACGACGCGCCATCTACCGCCTTTGCCGTTGAGCGTCCTGGCGTCCCAGTAGGGAGTGGCTTCTATGGCAAATAAGTCTCGCACGAGCAAGGCGTAGCGGTCTGCTAGCTCGCGGTCTCCGGTTGTGTAGCCGATAGCATTTTTGGTGATATGGATATTGCCATCACCAATGAGATAGCCAAGAAACTCAGCGCATGCTTCTGTGACGTGGGTAGGTGCAGTAAGTGGGAAGCGACGGCTATATTGTGGCTTGCCACTGTTGCCGGAAGTGTAGCCTGTACTATCAATAGCGGCCGTGATACGGTCTTTCGCATATGTTGTCTTACCGCTCAGCGAACGATAGACAGTATGGACGCCTACACCCGCCGCTTGTGCTACATCTTCTACGGTTGAAGCCACTATTTTTATGGGTTGGGAGATTGGTACCAACTGCTCAGACCAGATGTTATCACCAACGCTCAATGGGATGCGTTGTCCGATCTGTACGTCTTTCAATGCAATCCACGCATCTGGCCCGATACTTAGTTTGTGTTCTTCCGCGCCTTCGAGTACAAGTCCGCGCCTGGTGCGCAGGCGGATGGTAGCAGCATTGCGAGTAATATGCCGGTCACTGATCTTTTCTTGCTCTCCATTGCCAGTAACTACCTTCAGGCTCTGACCCTGTACAAGCATGTCGTGTAGTGCATCATAACGCAGCAAACCATGCTCGGTCAGTACGAGGCTATCTTTTCTGAGACACGCCCATCCCTCGTTCATGGTCTTCGTTCGCATTTGTGGCACAAAATACAGCATCTCCGTGCGCACGATTTCGATGATGTCGCGTTGCCAGGCCTGCAGTTGCGGTGCGTAACGCAGCAGGAAGAGGAGGATATCTTTCTCTGGCTTCTCTGGAAATTTGGGTGATTTACGGGAGAGTTTTTCGCGTTCCTCCTCGGCTCTTCTGGCCTTCGTTTCCAGGCCCCACAGGTCATCGTATTCGCCAGTAGTTTTCGTAGCGGGTTTTTCCTCTTTTTTCTCAGGCTCGTTCTCGCGGATCAACAGGTTGTAGTCTACATGTTCCTGGATCGAGAGAACGGCATCGAGGAAACGTTCGACCTCGGCTTTGCCGTGATCGAACTCGTATTTGGCGATGCGCTCGGCATGGATGCTCACTTTATCGATCATGCGGCGCGAGGTGTGCTGGAAGTAGGCGTTGTTCTTGAAAAAGTCGGTATGACCGAAGACGTGCGCCGCGACGAAGGTGTTTTGGAGCAGGTTGTTCATATCCATGAGGAAGGCATAACTGGGGTTGGTGTTGACGACCATCTCATAGATTTTGCTCAGGCCGAAGTCGTACTGCATTTTTTGCCGGTGATACGCTTTTTGCCATGCGTCCAGTGGCTGAAACGCCCGGGTAGGCTGTACGAGGCAAATTCATACATAATGGTCGCGGGTACCAACTCGAAGTGCGTAGGAAACGGATCAAGCCCGAAGGTACGTGCTTCGTCCCAGGCATGATCTATCGCGTCACGCAATCGCTCAATGTCGCTATCTGACATCAGGAAACTCCTGTAGGGGCGCGATTGATCGCGCCCGGGTTGTCTCTCTCACATTGTATCCAGGAGGGCGTGATCAATCGCGCCCCTACAAATCCATACCATGGTCATCACACGGGGACGGTGTCGCGCAGCGCGAAGAACTTCCTCAGCGCGGGATAGACCTCTTTTTTATCCGAGATGGTGACGGAGATGAATTTCCTGTCGCTGATCTTGTTGTAGGCGGACATCAGAGTGCTGGGCGAACGATAATGGCCCTCGCGAATCTCTCCGTAGCCAAAGATATTACATAGTTCCATCAGTTTGGTGACCAGTTGGACACAGCGGTCATTGTCCCAGGGCAGGTTATCGCCGTCGGAGAAGTGGAACGGGTAGATGTTCCAGTCGTCCGGGTTGAAGCGTTCTTTGATGATCTGCAGCGCCAGTTCGTACGCGGATGACACCTGGGTGCCGCCGCTTTCACCTTTATGGAAGAACTCTTCTTCGGTGACTTCCTTGGCCTCGGTATGGTGGCTGATGAAGACGATCTGCACGTTGTTGTACTTGGTGCGTAGGAAGCGTACCATCCAGAAGTAGAAGCTGCGCGCGATGTATTTCTCGAATTCGCCCATTGATCCGCTGACGTCCATCATGGCTATCACTACCGCATTCGACTGGTATTTAATCGTCGGCTCCCACACTTTGAAGCGCAGATCATCGGATTTGATATCCTTGAATTTAGCTTCGCCTTTGGCGGCGTTGCGTTTCAGGTTTTCCATGATGGTGCGCTTCTTGTCCAGGTTGGTGAGGGGTCCTTTTTTGCGCACATCGGTGAAGCGTACGGCTTCGGTCTGCAGTTCTTGCTGGCGTTTCTGTTCGAGGTTAGGCAGGCCGAGATCCTCGAAGATCATCGCGGCCAGTTCTTCCATCGTGATCTCGGCTTCATAGAAGTCGTAGCCGGCCTCTTTACCGGCATCGCCCTTTTTTCCTTTGCCGGGGCGCGGCTCCTGGGCAACGACATCGCCTACCTTGCTTTTGCCGTTGCCCTGGCCCGCGTGCTGCTGGCGACCGGGGTCAAAGCGAAAACGGTATTCGTCAAGCGAGCGAATGGGAACGCGCACCATCTTTTTCCCATCCGAGAGGATGATGCTTTCCTCACTGACAATATCGCCGAGGTTTTTCTTGATGGCTTCGCGGATTTTTTCTTTATGGCGTTCCTGGTCAACCTGTCCTTTGCGGTGCAATGACCAGTCATGTTGTGAGACAGACATGCAGAACACTCCTTCTTTAGCCAGGGCGGGGGCTAGTTCAGTTCTTGCTCATAGGTCGCGTACGCGGTCTATGTGTCCTATCATTCCGCTATCCCTGCTGGCCCTGCCTCAGTTCGCGCTCATAGGTCGCCCTGATCGTCTCTATCTGTTCAGCAAGCTACCTGTATAGCGTAAGATTTCATTCGCGCATACATGGCAGTATCCATGCTCTGCCATGAGGCGGTTAACGACATCGTTAATCTTGCGTAGTTGCTCCTTATCTGGAGTGCGCGTGGAGGTGGTGATTTTCACCACGTCGCGCAGATCAGCGAAGAGTTTCTTCTCAATCGCCTCCTTCAAGCGCTCGTGGCTGGTGTACTCGAAGGTCTGGCCTCTACGCGCCAGCGACGAGATGCGAATGAGAATTTCCTCGCGGAAAGGCTTCTTGGCGTTTTCGGTGACGCCAATCTGCTCTTCAATCGAGCGCATTAACTGCTCGTCCGGCTCCATCTCTTCATCGGTGATGGGGTCGCGCAGGCGCGTCTTGTTGCAATAGGCTTCGACGTTATCCAGGTAGTTGTTGAGCAGGGTGCGGGCCGACTCTTCGTAAGAGTAGACGAAGGCGCGCTGCACCTCTTTCTTTGCCATTTCGTCGTATTCTTTGCGCGCTTCCTGGATGAAGTTCAGGTAGCGTTCGCGTTCTTCGCGGCTGATGCTGGTATGCTGGTCGAGTCCATCACGCAGCGCGCGCAGGGCATCGATGGGATTGATGCAGGTGGTGTTTTGTTTCACCAGCGCGCTTGAGAGGCGGTTGATGACATAGCGCGGCGAGATGCCGTCCATGCCTTCGCGAACCGCTTCGTCCTGCAATTCCTTGATGTCCTTCTGCTTGAAGTCCTCGATATCCTCACCATCGTAGAGCTTGAGTTTCTTCATAGTACTCATGCCCGCCTTCTTGGATGGCTCCAAGCGCGTGAGGACGGCGAAGACACTGGCGATGCGCAGGGTATATGGCGCGATATGCACGTTCTGCAGGGCGCTCTGCTTCAGCAGTTTCTCATATATTTTGACTTCGTCGGAGGCGCGCAAGTTGTAAGGAACTTTGACAAGAATAATGCGGTCCTGCAACGCTTCCGACTTCTTGTTGCCTACAAAGGCCGCGTATTCATGTTCATTGGTGTGGCTGACAACCACCTCGTCGGCGTAGATCATGCTAAAACGCCCGGTCTTGATGTTCTGTTCCTGGCTGAGTGTAAGCAGCACGTACAGGAATTTCTCATCTGTTTTGAGCATTTCAACAAATTCCATGAGGCCGCGATTGGCGATATTGAGTTCACCATCGAAGCGATAGGCGCGTGGGTCGCTTTCGACGCCGACTTCACCGATGGTGGAGAGGTCAATGCCTCCGACTAACTCACTGATATCCTGGCTTTTGGGGTCGGACGGCGTGAAGGTACCGACACCTACTCGATATTTTTCGCTAAAAGCAATGCGTTTGACGGGGACATCCTCAATGTGTCCCTTGTACTGAGTGTCTATCATGTAGCGGCAGTGAGGACACAGGTCGCCCTCGACGTAGAGGCCAAATTCTTTTTCGACATCAGCGCGCAGATCGTTGGGGATCAGGTGTAGAGGTTCCTCGTGCATGGGGCAATCTTTAATGGCGTAAATCGCTCCATCTTCTGAGCGGCTGTAGGCTTCTAATCCCCGTTTGAGGAGGTAGACAATCGAGGATTTACCACCGCCGACGGGACCCATCAGCAACAAAATACGTTTGCGCACTTCCAGGCGCTGAGCAGCGGAGTGGAAATACTCAACGATTTGTTGGAGGGGTTTCTCGATGCCGAAGATTTCCTGGCTGAAGAAGTTGAAACGAGGTTCTCCATTGCGAGTTATCTCGACGCCCGCGTCCATAATCATATGATAAATGCGCTCATGCGAAAGATAGCCCACTTCAGGCTTCTTGGTTGCAATTTCAAAGTACTGAGCAAACGTTCCTTCCCACTGTAAGCCCCGTTCACGGTCTCTGTATTCCTCTAACCGCTTCACCAGGTCCATAAGTCACCCTCTCTGTTCTATGCGTCAGGCCGATCAGATGCTTCCTGACTGCTGATTAAACGCACTAGGCAACTGGATTTAGATAATAAGAACAATGCTCCGCATGGGAAGCTCTAATGAGTTCAAAAGGGCTGGTTTCTTGCTCGACATATCGAGTTGGAGAACCCAGCCCTTTCTTTACGAATGTTACATGGAAGGTGAACCGCTCGACAAGTCGAGATAGAGAACCAGCCCTTTCCTTTTCAATGCCAGACGGGAGGCGAACTCCTTGATTTAGTATTCTCAATTTCGGTCCCATTTTCCATTTCAGACGGGAGATGAAACCTACGAGATGCTGTCGCAAACATACTAATAATGGTAGCATACAGTACAGATAGTCCCCTGTCAAGGGTAAAAAAGGGCTTTCACACGGCCTTTCACATCTCCTTCACACTTCCAAATGGATGTGTGTTGCTCACTCTATCGGACTAGCAAATGAGATTGTGTCATACATGGAATACGAAAAAAGCCGTACCAGGGACTCATTCTTTCGAGAGGGTATGTTTGTGGAAGCGCCATAGTCCAGTGCGCCTAAAACCGCTGACAAGTAGAGCTATGAGGCCGAATAGTCTTTGCGGAACTTTAGGGTAGGGAGTAGATGGCCAGATTTTTGAACAGCACATCTGCTCCCGCGTCTACCGCCAGGCCGAGATTGCCGCTGGAGTAATTGATACTGGAAACCCCTCCCTGAGCCGCTCCATTGAAGTAGAGCCGAAAGGTATCGCCCTGGATGACGAGATCGATGGTCGTAAAACCCGTGGAGTTGAGAGCTGTTCCCTGTCGTCCAAAGAGCGAACGCCCCTGGCCTGTGCCATCATCGATACTGGAGCCATTCCAGGAGCCTGACTGCTGAATGATAAATGAATAACCGCCCTGGTGATTGGCTCCGGTTTGCATGCGAAAGAAAATACCAAATGCGCCACTTGAGACTGAGGCTGGCTTCACCTGGACTTCTAGCACATAATTGTTGGGAATAGGAGTACTCCCAGGGAAAGTGTTCAATAACACTCCTTCCACTTGCCCAACATTTTTGTTGGTCAAGCGTGTACCTGCAGTATCGCAGGTGACCTGCACAGATGAGTTTGTGCTCCACAGGCTGTTCTGCCCACCGCAAATTGGTAGAGGGGAGCCATAGAGGAGTTTCCCTACTGACACAGAAGGTTGGGGCAGGGCGGTTTGAGGATGTGAGATAGAGGTAGCTGAAGATGCGTGTGTCGCTATGGGCGTTGCTGTACCGCTTGCATGGGTTCCGGTAGAGCCTGATAGTAGCTGATCCACACCTGGCAACCAATGCAGAAACAAGGTCGACCCACCGAGGATCAACAGAACTACCAGTATTGCGCTGAGTAATGCTACCCACAAAGGCAGACGACCACCCTGCCGCCTGGAAGGTCGATTGGGGGCAACTGTAAGCTCATCGCTCTGTTTCCCCCGTACAGGAGGTAATGTATCAACGAAGGTTTCAGCGGTAGATAAAAGGGACACTTTAGCAACAGGCTTGGGGTCGGTCATGAAGGTGGACACATCGGGCTCTCGATCCGGAGTTGCCACAGCACGAAGCGCTCGTGCGAGGTCACCGGCCTTTGCATAGCGTTGTTCAGGTTTTTTGGCCAGTGCCTTCAAGATCACCTTTTCAACGCCGGGCGGAACATCTGGATTGAGCGGCGCAAGAGAAGGCGGCTCCTCAGTTGCGTGCTTGATAGCAACTGCTACCGGTGTTGTGCCAGAAAATGGAACTCGGCCGCTCAGCAACTGGAATAAGACGATACCAAGTGAATAGATATCCGAGCGGTTGTCAATGGGGGCCCCGGTAGCCTGCTCCGGCGAAAGGTATTCTGGTGTGCCAATAAGCATGCCCGTCGAGGTCAGTGTCTGCATGGCCGTAACATTCGGGCTCGCAGGCTCATTGAGCACTTTCGCAATACCAAAGTCGGTTAAGAGCAGTCTCCCGTCAGCATGAAATACAATATTGCCGGGTTTGAGATCTCGGTGAATAATGCCGTGCTGATGGGCATAGTCTAATGCAGCCGCCACCTGCTCGACGATGTTGCTAGCCTCGCTAAGGGGCAGTTTACCGCGTTTTGCCACTACTTCACGCAGTGAGCCTCCTGACACATAAGGCATAACAAGGTAGGCAAGCTGATCCTGCTCGCCATACTCATAAATAGGCATGATGTTGATATGATCGAGTGCTGCAATAGCATCGGCTTCGCGACGAAATCTTGCCAGAAATTCGCTGAATCCTGTTGGGTTCGAGAAGAGCTCTGGCAGCAGCACTTTGACAGCAACGGTTCGTCGTGGCCGTGCCTGTTGTGCTAGATAGACTGCTCCCATGCCACCACGTCCGATGAGCCCCTGGAGTGTACAGGTGCCAAGGGTTCTTCCGTTTAATTGATTACTGATACTCTCGAGATCTCCCATGTAATTAGCCTCCTGGAAAATATTCTGTCAATAGGTGAAGGGCAATGTGGTCAGTGCGGATGATCTGGTCTTTTCTTGCATAATTCCAGCAATAGCAAAATACAGGGTTTTCGCTTTTTTGGGAACCCGTGCATCAGCTATGTGACATCTCTACACAGGCTCTGCTTGAAGATAAAGCGTCTCTCTCATCCTACCAGTAACCACAACAATTTTATATCAAACTCGCTCAATTAGCAAGGGGCTAGTGCAACGGCATGGTTATAAAAAGGCTGTAGAGAAGCTCTGAGAGTCAGCGTTCTATCTGCTCTTAGATGGTCTGCAATTGCCTTTCTTTCAGTTTCCTCAAAGCTGATCGAACCTCTACAACAGCACAGTTGAGATGTACAGGCAAGAAAAACGTACATAGCGGGGTTTCTAAGCGCTTCCCTTGTCTCTCGATTTGATGTATACTGGACAAGTCTATTTATCTATCTATATGTCTCTCTATCTCCATGGGAAAGGAGAGGGCATGATGAACGATTTGGGATGGCGCGACCTTTCGAGGTCTCCACGACGGGGAGTTCCTGAAAATCAGCCCGATCGTCAAGCACAAAAGAAGCCCCGCTTCAAGGGAGTGCAACACCGCGACCTATCACGGCCCGATCGTCAACCTCAAGGGAAGGCGCGGTTCAAACATCAGCAACAGCGCGACCTTTCGCTCTCACCACAGCGGGAAGACGATAGAAAACGACTCCACCGTCAACCACATACGAAACCGCGATTGCTGGTAGGCGCAGTGTGCTTGTTGATTGTAGTCCTGGTGGTAGCTCGAGCCAACGCATCTCAAACGACTGCTCGTCCCCAAAGCCATCCACTCGCCCCTAACCTTGCCCCTTCCATAGAGAAACTGCTCGCTGGCCAGGTCAAGGACGAGCAATTCAGTGGCGCAGCGCTGGTCGCGCGAGATCACCAGGTGCTTTTCAGCAAGGGCTATAGTATGGCCAATTGGGATCACCAGGTCCCTAACACACCGCACACCCGGTTTTATCTAGGCTCGACCACCAAGCAATTTACTGCAATGGCGATCCTGATCTTGCAGCAGCGGGGCAAACTGCATGTCCAGGATTCAGTGTGCTCCTATGTTCCGCAGTGCCCTCCAGCGTGGCAGCCAGTGCGGATTCACCACCTGTTAACCCATACCTCTGGGATCCCACAACTCGACGACTCGATGCCGCTCTCTTCACCTCAAGCCTGGATTGCCCGCTACGACGACGTCCCCTTAGCCTTCAGACCGGGCGGGCAGTTCAGCTACTGTAATATCTGCTACCAGATCCTGGGCTACGTCATTGAGCAGGCTTCAGGCGAACCATATAGTGTGTTCTTACAGCAAGCGATTTTTGGTCCGTTGCAGATGCGGGATACCGGCTTCGACCCAAACGGTCTCACCCTCACCAATCATGCGATCGGGTATGCCAGTTGGCAGGTCAAAGCGGATCCAGTTGATTGGGTTCTTCCTCCGGAGATGTCTTTCCTGCGCGCCTCGGGCCTCTTGTACAGCACAGCGGAAGATCTGTACCGCTGGGACCAAGCGCTCTATACGCACGTCCTGGTCTCGAAACAGTTGCTGGATGAGGCGTTCACCCCCTACGCCATCTCACAGTTCGTCGGGTCGAGCTATGGGTATGGGTGGTTCATCACCGGAGCGCGGGTGCCTGCGCACCGCTTGATCTGGCACGATGGGCGGGTCGATGGCTTCAGGACGTACATTGGGCGCTACATTGATGATCACGTCACGATCATTATTTTGAGTAACCTGGCAACGCTCGATGAACTCGCGCTTGCCAGGGCGTTAGAGCAGGTCGTCTTCG
>VBFM01000252.1:10071-10597 GCA_005882595.1 Chloroflexota bacterium | reverse complement strand
AGCGACGAGCCATCGCTGAAAAGAACCTCATAGCATTTATGATCGTGCATTATATCAAATGCTACTGTGACACGGGTTGGGTATCCCTTCTCGTCAAATACATAATCACCTGCAACGAGATCGCCCATGCGCTTCCAACCAGCTGGCGTTGGAATAGGAGTGTCTACGTCAAGCGCCTTTCCTGTTCCCGTACTCGCTTCTATGATGGCGTGTTGTTCCTCCGTCAAGGCCCTGGCGACCTCTCGTGCCATCTCAATCTGCGCAGTTCGCTCTTCGTATCCACCCAGGCGTTTCGAGAGAATACCGCCCTGGCGCAGGTCGGTGGTGACGGTTTTGTGCAGATTGGTGATGCTCCCGGTTGAAAAACGTTTGACCTTTGGTCTGTCGTCTTCCCGCGTGGTAGAGGTGTCTTCGTCGTCGTCTTCGGCATTTGACGGCGATGTGGGCGAGGGCGAGGAGGGCGCGATAAATCGCGCCCCTACATCGGTATCATCATTTGATGATGGTAATGGGGTTTTGGGTGTGG
>VBFM01000252.1:5742-9928 GCA_005882595.1 Chloroflexota bacterium | reverse complement strand
CAGAAAAACCCATCAATGCGCGCAGGTACTCGTATGCGAAGGTGTGGGTATGCGAGAAGCGCTCTGCGGGGTCGGGCGCGAGGGCTTTTATGAGTACCTGCTCGACGGCGGGCGAGATATCGTTGTTCAGGCCGCGGGGCGCCGGAAGCGGTTCGTGTAGTTGTTGTTGCAGAAGCGTTTCGCGTTCGGTTGCGCTGTAGGGGTGGTGTCCACACAACCATTCATAGACCATAACGGCCAGCGCATACTGGTCGCTTGTGAGGGTAGGATTGCCTTGCAACTGTTCGGGTGCCATGTACAGCATGGCGGCTGGCTCTTGATACTGCGGTTGCGATAGATCAGGAGGGATAGGTGAGAAGCCAGTCAGCAGGATTTGCCTGGATTCATCCAGAAGGATGTTGCCCGGATGGAGGGCGCCATGCTGAATATGCATGGTGTGCGCATACTGTAAGGCGTCCGCGATGGGTGATAGGATGCGCTTGACCTCGTCGGGTTTTTGGCATTGCCCGGCGGGGAAGTGTTCGCGGATGCTCTTACCTGTGACATATTGCATGACCAGGTAGCCCTGGGGAGACTGCTGCTCGCCATTTGCTTCACCGGCCAGCAGGCCGTAGTCCACAACCTCGGCGATGTTTCGATGCTTCAATTTTTTGAGCGATTTCGCACGTGTTAGAAAAGCTTCCCTGGCTTCATCCGTTGTAAGAGGCAGAGGGTAGACGTGAATGGTGATGTAGTTTTTGGTGCGCACCTGGTGTTTCCCCAGGTAGACGCTCCCATCCGGGCCGTCGTGAAGCAGGCGAATGATGGCAAACGACCCGATGTGCTGTGGCGCGGCATCTCCCATAATGAGTAGTCCCTCTCCCCCTGAATCTGAGCCGAATAGGAACGAACGCGATTATTGTTAAGCATGCGGCAACGCCGCTGGCGCGGCTACTCTGCGAGTCAGCCGCATGATAGGAACGAATGTTTGTGTTGCACGGAAGGTATTATACCATAGCTGAGAAGTCAGGCACAGGGCCAGATGATCTGTAGGAGCGAGGGTGGACGATGAGGGGTGTGGTCGTGTTGCCGCAAGATGTGAGCAAGATGAACAGGACGCGGGCGACCATAAAGGTCCTCCCAACCCCACGTCCGCCGCTCTCGCCCCTACGGGTGTTGATGGGTTTGGTCTTTGGTTGATGCCTTTTGGACGACCCTCTCGGTCACTCTGGCAATCATTCACAAACCCTGTGAGTCTGTGCCATTACTATTAAGATTCATATGCCAGACGTTATACTCACGTTCCAGTCGCCATATTCGCCCAGGCTTTGCCCACGTTGATCGACGGCTTTGAAGGTGCCTCGTATATCTCCGCCAACTTTAGTAATCCCGTCGAAGATCAACGTTCCTGCATCTATTTTGACTGTGAAGTGTACTATTCCGGAGGAGGTTACTGTTCCCGTGAAAGCGCCGATCAGGCCAAGTCCTTGAAAGTTGCCGGAAAGGCGGTTTTGATCTTGCTTAATGTGTGTCAGGTACATAATCGTCTTCGTGTTGGCTACGCCTACATCGTTGATTTCGCCAGCATACGACTGGGCAACAGGTGGATAGAGCGTTGCGGCGCTCACAGTGGGCGAAAGTACAGGTTTTGGCGTTGGAGTCCATGCTGATCGAGGAGTGGTTGTGGCAACAGTTGAAGGTCCATGCGGTGAGGGATGGACAGCATACCAGAGAAAACCCATGCCCAGAACCAGAGGTAGCAATAGCGCGAGGAAAAGAGGAGATATTCTGACATGCCCGCGAGAAAACACATCCCGTTGTTCACTGGGTGTGTGGATAGAGTGGTCAGTATCGATACGCTTCCCATCCTGCTCAACCACGGAACGACGAGGGGTATTCGACAAGCGTAGTATGGGCCATTGTTTTTGCTGTTCGATGGAGTCAGTGCAACGTGCATTCCAGAAGGTCTCCATTGTGGGGACGCGCTCTTCCTTGTTTCTTTCGAATTGAGAGAGCAGGTCAATGATTATCACTCGCTCTTCGATAGTTGCGACGAATGCTTTCAGGAGTTCTTGAAACTGTTGTTGTAGTTCGTCGTACTGCTCTCCAGGCCCGTGTTGACGCAACACTTCGCTTTGTTGATGAACCACCTGGGCTCGGAGCAATCGTAATCGCTGCAGCTGCTGTTGGAGGTGTTCGAGTTCTTCTTCTAAGTGTGCTTTGCGGCGTTCCAACTCGGCGATATCAACATGATGTGGCATGATTACATCCCTTCCAACCACCAGTGGAAGCACTCGAATGCAGGTTAATGGTGTCACCCCGCCTCTACGTGCTACTCCACAGCCTTGTATTTAACAATCGGCATGCGTGAATGCTTCACGCTCGAACTGTACTGCATATTTCAGAGGTAGAGCAATAGACACTCTATCCATATTTTCATAGACAGAGTGCCCATCCGCTTTGAATCTGGTTGATCCTATCTCATGTCGTAAAACAATTAAACGCGTTGATGTACCTGGGGCTATATGGTTGGATAGTGCGACTCAGGGGTGTAACCACCATGACATCGATGCCTGGTTCGGAGGGGAAGCGTGCAACTTGATAGGTGACCTGGTCGGCATCGAGCAGGCGCAGGAGCAGCGGGTGAGGGTCGGTGTGTTGCACAAAGACAACCAGGCCGGGGCGATTCGCATGATAAACCGCGTCTGTGTACGCGGGGATACGATTGATCGCCAGGGGTGGATGCGTCACCTCCAGAGGGTCAACCACGATAACCTGGCTATTGGTCTCGAAAGTGATCTGGTGGCCGAGCAGATTGGTGGCCCAGGCATAACGAATGTGCTGCTGTTCCATATATGTGATGATGGGGTCATAGTTGGCTGGAATAATCGGGCAATAGGGCGATTGAAAATCATAATTGGGATAAGATAGATTGTACGTCCAGGCCTGTGCGCCAAGATAAGCGAGCAACAGTGCGAAGATGACGAGGTGCGCGGCGGTGATGTAGGGACGCGATTTATCGCGTCCACCTGGATGCATCGTCGTTACGACGGCAATATCGTCTGTTGCAGGGCCGTTGGGATGGGGGGAACTATGGCGGGCGACGCAAGCGTCCCTTCCCCGCCCCACGTCGACCCCCGCCCCTACGGGTGTTTCTGGATGGTTTGTTGCGGGGAGGTTGGGATGGGGGGAATTATGGCGGGCGACGGATGTGTTCCCAGGGAATGCTTTGATGGCGAGAAATGCTGCTGTAAAGATGGTGGCGAAGAAGAATGGAAAGGCCAGCATGAGGGGGGTGGCGTAGCGTCCAGCCAGGTCAAGGCTGCACGAGATCAGGCTGAAGGCGGAGGCGGAACTGGTGCAGTAGATGATGGCTGCGCAGGCGGCAAAAAGCGTTGGCAGGGCGGCGAGCCGTTGTATGCGCTGCAATGCCGGGTGGTGCCAGATCAACGAGACAAGCACAAGCGCGGCGGTGGCGAAGATGCAGAAGGTGGTGAAGATGAGCAGGGATGAATGGAAGGCTGCCGAGAGCTTGCTTTCAACGGGTAATGAGCCGCCGATGATACGCGGCGCGACACAGCTCAGGTACGTATTGGTTACGCGGTGGATGGTATGGATGCGTTGGATCGACCAGGTACCGCCAAGCTGGCGCAGGTATTGCACGTTGGCCCACGCGTGCTGGATGCCCCAGGTGATGGCTGGCGATGCTCCAAGCAAGCTGGCGGGAATAGCTGTCCAGATTGGCAGGAGCGGTTGCAGCGCGCGCCAGAGGGCGGTAGAAGTTCGCATGGCGTTGGCGGCGAGGTCGCGGCGCACACGTACGAAGGTGATGATACGATCGAGCACTATCCAGAGCGCGGAGGCGAGGATGGCGGAGACGATCAGGGGGTAGACCCACATGCCCAGGCCAACGATCAAGCCAATGCCCGCCCAACGCCAGCCCAGTTCGAGCTGCGAGGCGCCCTCGTGCCAGCGCTGTGTCAGGCGCAGAGCTGAGAGCAGCAGCAAGATCATGAGGACGTAGGTCTCGATATATCCGCCCCAGGTGCGCAGTTCAACCAGGCCGTCATAGAGCGGGGGAATGGCCGCGGTAAGGCCAGCTACCAGCGTAAAGCATGTTTTGGCGGGTGGCGGCAGATGAGCGGCAGCGGCGAGGAAGGAGGCCATGCGCCAGGTCAGCCAGACCAGCACGAGTGAGACAAGTGTG
>VBFM01000252.1:3175-5694 GCA_005882595.1 Chloroflexota bacterium | reverse complement strand
GGTAGGCTTCCAGGCTGCCAAAATAAGGGATGCCGTAAAAATAGACGGAGAAATGCCCCTGCAAAATGCGCTCGGCCTGAATCCCTACCAGCGCCTCGTCTCCATCGATCATGCCGTGCGTGTGAATAATCAGAAATAGCCGTAGCAGCAGCGCGGCTATGAGACAAAGCCATACAGGTGAGAGCAGGCGTCTATACCAGCGTTTATGTTGCGTTTCAGATACAATAGTAGAAGATGGCGCTTTTAGTTCGGTTGCTCTATGTTGTTCGTCAATGCTCATGCTATTTATTAGATTCCTCGGAAATGCGAGATTACTTTTTTAAGATGACAACGTGATGCTATCATGGTTAAGCAAACGATGCAACTTTATGGTTTTTGATGTCTCTAATTGCAACGAACGGGTTGCGAGCTGCGGCAAGCAATAGGATGAAAGGAATAGCCCTGGGAAAAGCTTGACAGGTTTTAGGCAATCATGTATTTTAAGTGTAAAATGTACACTAATTTTGAAAGAGACATACTGGACACTATGGAAGAGACGAAAACGCAGCTTGAACCTGCGAGCGAGCAGCACGACGGCGTGCAGAGCAAGCAAACAGATGTGGCGAAAGCGCATCCCTATGATGTCAGTAAATATGAGCGGCCATCGGTGACGGTGGATGTGGTGATGATGAGCCTGCGCCAGCGCGATCTCCAGGTTTTGCTGGTTAAGCGCCGTTCGTGGCCGTATGAGGGAATGTGGGCGATACCGGGCGGTTTTGTGAATATGGATGAATCGCTGGAGGCGGCGGCCAAGCGTGAGCTGCAAGAAGAGACCAACGTGCAAAATGTGTACCTGGAACAGCTCTATACCTTTGGCGATCCAGGGCGTGATCCGCGCACACGCGTTATTACCGTAGTGTATTTCGCGCTGTTAGACTCCGAGCGGCTGCAGGTGAGAGCTGCTGATGACGCGGTGGATGTGGGGTGGTTCTCGGTCTACCAGCTGCCCGCGCTGGCTTTCGATCACGCGAAGATACTGCACTATGCCCTGGATCGTTTGCGCGGCAAGCTGGACTACACGACGATTGCCTTTAATCTATTGCCTGAGCAATTCACGCTGCGTGAATTGCAGCGCGTCTATGAGATCATCCTGCATCGCAAACTGGATAAGCGTAATTTCCGCAAGAAGATTTTATCGACAGGCATTCTGGAAGATACGGGTGCGAAGAAGATGGAGGGGACACATCGCCCTGCTCGCCTGTATCGTTTTAATCCGGCGGCGGAAGCCAAATTATAACGGCCTGGTCTGGACCTTCTTCAAAGGAACGGTGAATGAGAAGATAGAGCCTTCAGCGCCGGTGCCGCTACTTTTCACGGTGATCTTACCGTTCATAGCCTCCACGAGTTGCTGTGTGATATAGAGTCCCAGACCGCTACCGCGCGTATTTCCATGCATATCGCGTTCCAGGCGCACAAATTTGTCGAAGATAGCCTCTTGTTTGTCAGGCGGGATGCCTGGTCCATAATCAATTACATTCACACGCGCCATATGTTTGCCTGGTTCGATGTTGGCGGTGATGCGAATAGGGCTTTTTTCAGGTGAATAGCGCAGCGCATTGGCGAACAGGTTGCGTAGAATCTGTTTCAGGCGCGTCTCATCGGCCCAGACGGTGATGTCGGGGTCGATGCGCAGCTCGACTTCGCGCTCCTGTTGTAGGATGAGTGGTTCAAACAGATCAATGATTGAAGCTGCGATTTCTCTTAGTGAAATTTTTGTGTAAACGAGAGAGGCCACGTCGAATTGGACACGGCTGGCATCCATGATGTTGGCCTGTAAGAGAACGAGTTCATCGCATGCGCGGCGGGCTTTGGTGAGGAAGGTTTGGCGTGTTTCAAGGTCTGCCTCTTGCATTTCGCCCAGGAGTTCCAGGTAGCCCTGCACGATGGTTAGCGGAGTACGCAATTCGTGGCTGGCTGTTGTGAGAAAGGCATCTTTGAGTTGATCGACCTCGCTGAGCTTTTCGTAGGTGAGACGCAGTTCGTTGTACAGGCGCGCATTTTCGCGCGCAGCTTCCGTTTGCTCGTTCAGACTTCCCAACAGGCGTGGATACGCCGAGCCAATCAGACCGATAACGAGGCAGACCAGCGCAGAGATACCGACGTATAAGGCCCATTCGGAATTCGAGAGCAACTTAGTATTCCATGATTGAGTGAGCGTTGTCCAGATACCGAGCAAGCTGGCTAATGCACCAACAATACATGCCAGGTAGAGTACCCATGGCGCTGTAATCAGCTGCTCACGTTTTTGAGCAAATAGCGCGCGAAAACGGCGTAAAAGCACGGGAAGATCGAGAAACAAGATAATCATGGAGATACACCAGATGACGGTGGTCGTTGCCTGAGAAATATTGTAAACCTGGCCGGAGAGGACTTTGGGATCAATATTATAGAGCAGTGGTCCAACAAAGAAGGTGAAGACCGCGATGACTATGACGATAATGACCTGTACATTGGTAGCGCGATAGGGCGCAGCAAAGCTG
>VBFM01000252.1:0-3140 GCA_005882595.1 Chloroflexota bacterium | reverse complement strand
AACAGGATACGTGCAAAAGCAATGTTGTAGATGATCGTAGCAATGAAAAAAAAGCTGATGAAGAGAAGTCCAACCAGCACCGATGCCGGTGCGCCAAAAACCCTGGTTGCGGCGGTGAGTGTCGAATAGCCGTAACCTGCGTTCGCTGATGGCACCACTGCCATGACGCCGAATGTGCCAAGCAGATAGGCGATCAGCACCAGGAGCGGTCCCCACCGTAAGAAGAGCATGGCCGCATTGCCCTGCTTCTCCTCGCCTGCCATATTAAGAGGAACTTCAATGCCAAGCAGCGCCAGCACGATTACTCCATAGAGGACGAGGTTCTGGCCGCTAAAGCCTAATGTACTACTCGTGAGCGGGGAGGCGGGCGCGTGGCCACTCAGCAGCCAGACAACTCCTGCCATCCCCACCAGGAAAATGCCGACTCCGTAGAGGATAATAACCACCCTGGCTATTTTCATAATCAAACTGAGGGAAAGCAGAGAGACCAATCCGGCAAACACAAGCACAGCGACAACAACCAGTCCCTGTAAGCGAGGATCGTCGAGCCAGTTCACGTTAGGTCCTGATATCTGCGCACCAATCCCCTGAATCAGCGTCACGATGCTATCGCTAGTTGAGAGGAGTACCAGCACACCGGGGAACCAGGCACAGAAGCCGGCGAAAAATCCGAGAAGCGGTCCAAGCGCGCGGTGCGTCCAAACATAAATGGAGCCATCGACAGGCATGAAGCGGTAGAGCTGCGCTACCACCAGAGCGCCCGGCAGGAGAAATGTGATCGTGCCGATAAGCCAGTAAATATAGGTTGCGCCTCCCGCGCCCTGAGTCGCCTGTACGATTGAGGCATTGGGGATGAAGAGCACGATGGCAATGAAAATAACCAGCAAATCTCCACGTGAAAGACCACGTGGGAAAAATTCGTTGATGCGCTGCTCTGAACGCAGTGGCTCACCCAGCGCGTTTTGTACGAAAGTCGGTGTGTATGGTATTTGCCGTATCTGCTGCTCCTCCAAGTTGTTCATTGGACACCCTGCCCCTTGTATAGCACGTCTCTCGCTAGGCATTGTTTGCCGGGGATATTTCTGTCTAGAGAATAGTATAGCAGGTTGAAATCTGAAGGTAAATGATTTTTATGCATCTACCAACTATTGTGCTAGCACAGGATAGATGGGAGAAACGATCAGATAGCTTTTCATGTTCCTACATATATCAGGATATCTCCAGCAGTTCCAGGAGATCGGTGAGTGAGTGGATCAAGATACAATCGACGTTGTTCTCTTGCAGGTGCCGGCGGCGATCTAACAGGATAGGTGTGATGCCAACCGAGCGTGCACCGAGAACGTCGAGAATGTAGGAATCGCCAACATGCAGTGAGTAATCGGCGATGCTGTTGGCGCGTGCTAATGCCCGTTCATAGAGCGCGGGCGAAGGCTTGGCCTGGCGGGTCAAGGCTGAAACGAGCATATGGTCAAAATAGCGGTTGAGGTGGTGCTCGTGCAGTATGCGGCCAAGCGAGATGCCCCAGTCAGAGATGATGCCGAGAGTGTACTTCCTGGCTTTCAGGACTTCCAGCGTGGGCAAGACATCCGGGAAGATTTGCCAGCTCGTATGCTGTTCAAATTCCTGGGTAATGCGGCGTGCCAGTTGATACAGGCGCGGTTCATCGTGTTCCTCTACAAAGGGGCGCAGGAAATTCATATAGTAATCAAGCCAGAATGCGTTGATGGCTTCTTCGC
This sequence comes from Chloroflexota bacterium, assembly GCA_005882595.1. GTDB lineage: Bacteria > Chloroflexota > Ktedonobacteria > Ktedonobacterales > Ktedonobacteraceae > VBFM01. Next base: position 1,404 of record VBFM01000252.1, on the reverse strand, counting down.
TGGCCCACAAGTGACGTTCCTGGCGTGATTGACGAAAGAAGAAATCATCTGCTTCGACCATACGCTCTTGCAGCGCATCCAGGTGGATATGCAGGTCAAGTTGCTGGCAAATACGTTGGCAGATTTCCGGCGTCGAGGGATGGGGGTACAGTAGAGTAAAGCCGGCATCAAAAAAAATGGTACGGATCGATTGAGGCTGTTCCAATGGCATTACTAGTTTGTTCCTTTAGAAATGATGTAGGGGTAGAAATGATGTAGGGGCGCAATTCATTGCGCCCGCTAACGTGGGTTGGCTCTCCAGGTGGGCGCAATGAATTGCGCCCCTACATCATTATGTTATCCCCTGGCTTTATACACAGCGTCGGCGGCGGCAAGAGCGGCGCCTGCTGGCGGCTGCAAGCCGCTGCGAGGCAGCACGTGTTCAAGGGCTGAGAGAACGGTATCGACGTTTTTGCGGCAGGAATTATAGCCCATCAAGCCGATACGGATCAGGCGGCCTTTCAGCGCGCCGAAGCCGCCGCCGATCTCGATCTGATATTCTTGTAGCAGGCCGTCGCGGATGGCCTGCTCGTCTACGCCTTCGGGTAGGGTGATGGCGGTCAGGACGGACAGTTCGTAGCCAGGCTGCGTCAGGATATGCAGGCCCAGCGCCTTGACGCCCGCTCGAAGCGCTTCGCCATGCAGTTGATGGCGTTTCCAGCGCGTTTCCAGTCCTTCTTCAAGCACGATGCGCAGGCTCTCACGCATGGTGTAGACCAGGTTGCTGCACGCGGTGTGGTGATAGGTGTGATCGCCGTTCCAGTAACGATGAAGTTTATGCAGGTTGAGATAATAACTCTGCACGGGCTTTTTACGCTGCTCGATGACTTTGACGGCCCTGTCGTTGAGTGTGATGGGGGCCAACCCCGGCAACGCGCCGAGACTTTTCTGGCTTCCGGCATAACAGGCGTCGATCTTCATGTTATCGACGTGCACCGGCACGCCGCCGAGGCCGCAGACGGCGTCTATCACGAAGAGCGCGCCATGTGCATGCGTGATACGCTCCAGTTCTTCCAGAGGCTGCAAGAGTCCAGTCGAGGTCTCGGCGATGGCGGTGGCGAACAATTTGGCTCCTGGATGCTCTTTGAAGGCCTGTTCGAGCGCCGCAGGCTCCAGGGGTTTGCCCAGTTCGGTGGCCAGGTTGATGACCTTCGCGCCCGCTCGTTCGGAAATTTCAACGATTTGACCACTGAAGAAGCCCAGGCTGCCCGCTATGAGCGTATCGCCCTCTTCGAGGAGGTTGGATAAGACGGCCTCCGCACCAGAAAAACCGGAGCCTGAGATGCAGAGGGTCATCTCGTTCTTCGTTTGGAAGACCCAGCGCAAGAGCTGCGCGGTCTCTTCGAGTATGACGAAAAACTCGGG
>VBFM01000251.1:0-3590 GCA_005882595.1 Chloroflexota bacterium | reverse complement strand
GTCGGTGTCGGGGCCGAGGTGATGCACTTCCTGGCTTCTGAAGAGGCGCTGGTGACGCGCTTTATCGTGGGATCGCCTATTTCTCCAGAAATTGCCGCCCAACCGGGGACGCTGCGGCGCATCGTGGCTTCCATGCAGCGCTATCACAGGGGACCAGCTTTTCCCGGCGAGTTCTCCCCTTTTACAACGGTGCGGAACTATCACCACCTGGCCCTGGAATACGGCGTCACTTTCCCGGAGACGCTGCCCCGCGTCTTCACGTTGATGGCGCAGATCGAAGAGGCGCTGGGAACGGTACAGCAACAGAAGCCGTGCCATAATGACCTGCTTGCCAGCAACTTCATTGACGACGGTGATACCATCCGGATTCTGGATTGGGAGTACGCCGGGATGGGCGACATCTTCTTTGACCTGGGGAATTTCGCGGTCAATCAATCACTGGATCATGAACGCTGTGTGCTGTTGCTCCAGTACTATTTCGGGGAGGCAAAACCCGCGGATATAGCGCACCTGCATCTGATGCGACTGGGTTCAGATTTGCGCGAATCGTTCTGGGGATTTTTACAGATGGGCGTTTCAGAACTCGATTTTGATTATCATGAATATGCCCATCACCACCTCAACCGTTTTTTACAGAATGTTGAAGCGTCACCTTTTGAACAATGGTTGAAAGAGGTGAATCATGCATGACCAGGCTAGAGTCGTCATCATAGGCAGCGGCATCGCCGGTTCCAGTATCGCCTATCACCTGACCGAGCGCGGCTGGCGGGATATCGTCGTACTTGAACAGGGAGCGCTGAGCGGTGGGACAAGCTCGCACGCGCCAGGACTGGTTGGCCAGTTGCGCTCCTCGGTCAGCCTGACAAAGATGCTGGTGTATAGCGTCGCGCTGTATAAAACGCTGCACGGGCACGATAAATCGAGCCCCTACACCGGCGGCGGCAGCCTGCGCCTGGCCTCGTCAAAAGAACGTATGGAGGAATTGCGGCGTCAAGTAGGCTTCTCGAAAAGCGTGGGATTGGAGGCGGAATTGATCAGCGCGGAAGAGGCGCGGCGCATGTTTCCTCTGATGAACCTGAAAGGGGTGGAAGGCGCGCTGTGGCTGCCTACGGATGGTTCGGCGAAAGCGCCCATCCTGGCGCAGGCGATGGCCGACATCGCGAGTGAACGCGGCGCAACCTTCTACGACTATACGCGCGTCACAGGCATCGAGGTAGCGCAGGGGCAGGTACAGGCCATTCATACCACCCGGGGACGTATTCGTACCGAGATTGTGGTGGTGGCTGCCGGTATCTGGTCTCCCATCATTGGCCGGATGGCCGGTATCTCTATTCCGCTCATCCCGATGCAGCACCAGTATGCTCAGACGGATCGATTGCCCGAACTCGCGGGAGGTGTGAGCATTCCCAACCTGCGAGACCCCGACAACCTGGTCTATTTCCGGCAAGATGGAGAGAGCCTGGTATTAGGAGGTTACGAACGCGACCCCTTGCCATTTGCCGTCGATGCCATTCCCGATGGCTCCAATCCAACCGTACTTGATTTTGATCCGCCGCGCTTTGAAAGCCTCATGCGCGGGTGTGTAGAGCGCGTTCCCTCGCTGCGAGGTGTTGAGCTGGTAAGGCGCGTTAATGGATTGGAGTCGTTTACGCCTGATGGAGAATTCATCCTGGGAGAAGCGCCGGAGGTTCACGGCTTCTGGGCGGCCTGCGGTTTCTGCGCGCACGGCGTCTCCGGTTCAGGCGGCGTCGGCAAGATGATCGCGGAATGGATCATCGACGGCGAGCCGAGCCTTGATCTCTGGCACATGGACATCCGACGCTTTGGAGCCTACACGGCCAGCCGCCGCTACATCGCTACGCGCGTCAACGAAGTCTACAGCACATACTATGATATCAGCTATCCCGCCCTGGAGCGCAGCAGCGCGCGCAAGCTGCGACTCAGCCCCGTCTACCAGCGCCTCGAAGAACTGGACGCTGTCTTCGGTGAAAAGGCCGGATGGGAACGGCCAAACTGGTTCAGCCGCAATGAGGGGCTGGCCGAGGGGCAAGCATGGCCGGTGCCGTATGGCTGGGCCAGTCGCTACTGGTCGCCCGCCATTGGCGCGGAACACCAGGCTACGCGCGAAAGAGTGGCTATGTTCGATGAGACCTCTTTCTCTAAAATAGAGGTGCTTGGCCCAGGCGCGCTAGCCTTCTTGCAGAGCATTACAGACAACCAGATGGATCAACCAATAGGAGCCATTACCTACACACAGATGCCCAATCGACACGGCGGCATCGAGTGCGATCTGACGGTGACCCGCCTGGCCGCTGATCGCTTCCAGATCGTGACCGGCACCGCTTTTGGCAATCACGACCTGGCATGGATTCGCAGCCATATGCCCGCCGATGGCTCCGTCTACATGCAGGACATAACATCCAGTCGCTGCTGTATTGGCGTATGGGGACCGCGAGCCCGCGAGCTGATGCAGCAGGTGAGTGAAAACGATTTCTCGAACGAGGCCTTCCCTTATTTGACGGCGCAATATGTCACTATCGGCGATATTCCCGCGCTGGCTCTGCGCGTCACCTATGTTGGCGAGCTTGGCTGGGAGATTTACGCGCCAATGGAATATGGGCTCAAACTCTGGGATACGCTGTGGGCAGCCGGTCAGCCGCTCGGCATGCTGGCTGCAGGCTACCGCGCCATTGACTCGCTGCGCCTGGAAAAGGGCTATCGCTACTGGAGCGCGGATATTCATTCTGAATACAACCCATACGAGGCAGGACTGGGCTTCGCGGTGAAACTGCAAAAAGGTGATTTTACCGGCAGAGATGCACTTGAGCGCATCAAGAGGCTGGGAGTTACGCGCAAGCTCTGCTGCCTGGTACTGGATGATCCAGCCGCCGTGGGGCTGGGAGGCGAGCCGCTGCTGGATGGTGAGCGCGTATTAGGCCATATTACCAGCGCGGGATATGGGTATACGGTTCGCCAGAGCATCGTTTATGGGTATCTGCCCATGGAATATGCTGTAGCTGGCACACGCATTGAAGTCCAATTGTTTGGAGTGCGCTATGGAGCAACGGTGATGAAGGAGCCATTGTACGATCCGAAAAACGAGAAGATCAAAGCGTAATGTATCTATATATCGAATAGATAAAGATGATACCACATAGAAATACACAAATCAGTCGATAAAAGGTTAAGAAGTTCGCACGAGGACAGGCTATTTCTTAACGTAACCTCCATGTGTTCGTAACCTGGAAGCGTCTCTCTCTTCTTACAATGAGGTATATGAGCTGATCGGTCATGAGAGAGGATGGAGGGTTACGTGGTTTGAGGCGAGGGCGACCGCAATGGTCCCTACCCCGCTCATCCACCACCCCCGCCCCTACAATGACTATGGACGAATCCCCTACCGCGATAGTGAAGTGCTGGTGTGCGAACACGGGCAGGATACGCTGTATGCCAGGCAGAGTCTCTTGCATTTGGGTTGTGATGGTGAAGTTGGGTGGCTGGCGATTGTGTATGTGAGGTGTTGGAGCGCGCGACCTATCTTGTCTGGCTTGTGAAAGTCGCGCCGGGCGTGGTGGATGTGAGGGACTGCA
>VBFM01000250.1:0-3615 GCA_005882595.1 Chloroflexota bacterium | reverse complement strand
ATCTGGCATGACACCTCGCACGACGCCACGTCACTTTTATTCAACGCGATCACGATTGGACGCTCGCCCGCGCCGATCTCCTCCAGCGTCTGCTCGACAGCCTCGACCTGTCGCTGCATCGAGGGACTGGAACTATCAACCACGTGCACGAGCAGGTCAGCCTCAGCCACCTCCTCCAACGTCGCTCGGAACGCCGCCACCAGCGTCGTGGGCAGCCGCTGCACGAACCCCACCGTATCGGTGAATAACAGCTCCTGTCCCCCGCCCAGCCGTACCCGGCGCGTCGTAGGATCAAGCGTGGCGAACAACTTGTCTTCAGCCACGGTACTCGCGCCCGCTAACTGATTAAGCAGCGTCGATTTGCCCGCGTTGGTATACCCGACCAGCGCCACAACCGGTGCCCCGCTATCCTTACGCCGCGTGCGGTGAAGCTGGCGATGCGTGCGCACGTGCTCCAACTCCTCTTCCAGCGCGCTCTTCTGGCGGCGCAGCAAGCGGCGGTCAACCTCGATCTGCTTCTCACCTTCACCGCGCTGCTGCACACTGCCCTTCTGCCGCGACAGGTGCGACCACTGCCGGGCCAGGCGCGGCAAATCATACTCGATCTGCGCCAGTTCCACCTGCAAGCGCCCCTCTTTCGTGCGCGCCCGCTGCCCAAAGATGATCAAAATCAGCGCCGTCCGGTCAAGCACCTGCATCTCCAGTTCTCGTTCCAGATTGCGATGCTGCCTCGGCGACAGCTCAAGATCAAAGATCACCGCGTCACAATTGTGAAAGCGCGCAACCTCCGCGATCTCCTGCACCTTGCCCGACCCCAGCAGCGTCCCAGGATGCGGATGCGCCAGCCTCTGGATCACCCGGTCCATCGTAGTCACCCCCGCAGTACTCGCCAGCTTCGCCAGCTCATCCAGCGACTCCTCAACCGGCCAATCCATTCCCTGCATCTCCACCCCCACAATAATACCCCGCATAGGAGCACGAGAAAGCAACGTACTCGATGAAGCTTCCTCACCCGCAACAACATTGTTTTGTTCCGCCATAATAAACTCCCGTTTCTTTAATATTTATCATCTTGTTTGAAATGTAATCCTCTATAGCCTGTAGTGGGAGATGGTACTTTTGCAAGGAAGGACATGTTTGCAGGAAAAGCAGAGGAAACGCCACAGTCAAAACAAAGCAAACACCTTCATTTCCCATCTCCCAATGCATAAAACAACGCGCACACACGCCCTGCTAGCCACAGGTGCAATCATACAGCGTATTGCCTCACGCACTCGGGACATGAATTAAATGAAGGTTATCACTGTTCTCTCCTGTAAGTTGATTGGGTTGACTATACCGTACACTGCAACGCTCTAAATGTCAAGAGTAAAATGGTCTCGGTAGAAATACCGTAGCGTCTATTTACAATCTGTATTATAGTGTGATTGAATCTTGAATACTGGTTAAATGTGAATATTCATTTAAGAGAAAGCAGCAACACCGCGTGCATACAGACAGGTTGCAACGTATAGGGAGTGGCGAACAGGAACAGGAAAATGTCATCCGCATCCTGCTCGTGGACGACCACGCGCTCGTACGCGAGGGTACGCGCCGTCTCATAGAGTTGGAGAGCGATGTAGTAGTCGTGGCGGAAGCATCCAGCGGCGAAGAAGCCATTGAAGCAGCCAGGAGACTGCGGCCCGACATCGCCGTCATGGATATCGCCATGCCGGGTATGGGTGGCATTGAAGCAACCCGAGCTATAAAAAAGGATTGCCCTGAAACAGCGGTCTTGATCTTATCGGCGTACGATGATGAACCCTACTTGCTGGCTTTACTTGACGCGGGTGCAGCCGGATTTTTGCTCAAGAACGTGCATGGGCAGGAGCTAATCCAGGCTATTCGCGCGGTTGCTCGCGGCGAATCGGTGTTGCAGCCATCTATCGCAGAAAAAATGATGCGGCGACTCTCTGCCCGGCCGGATTTGGCGCCTCGCTCGACCAATCTGATCAGCGAGCGCGAATTTGATGTCCTGCTCCTGGCCGCCCGCGGCTTGCCGAACAAGGAGATTGCCGCCCGCATGGGTTTGAGCATCCGCACAGTGCATAGTCACCTGGCTAACATCTTCATGAAGATGCAGGTTGGCTCGCGCACAGAAGCGATTCTACTGGCTCTGCGGCAGGGCCTGATTTCTTTGCAGGATACGTATGACACCTGAATCTGCACTCAAGTTCAAAGATACGCCTCGATACATGAAGCTGGTAGCAACCTGTTTCTCACTCGGTATTGCTCTTGTCTTGTTCATCTGGTCAATCTTCAACTACCAACCTGCGCCCACCATCTACGGTCCGCGCGCTATATACAGCATCATAGTACTATCCCTCACGCTCTCCCTGCTCGGTCGCTACCTGCTGCTGCGCGTGATCAAACGTGAATCAGGTATAACTCATGTGCTGTATCAGCGCTTGCCTCCATCCTGGCATGCACTTTTTCTTATCGATATCACCGCTCCGATTTACCTGGCCGCGGGTGTGCTGGTGGGTGTTCCCGCCGCAGTGCTGACCGCCCTGATCACACAGGTAGTTCTCCAGATATTCACCTTCAAACATCATTTTGTGTCGCTGGTAGAAGCCAGTTATCGCATCGCCAGCACTGCCGTGGTTGTGCTGATTGCGGATGCGGTATTTCTTTTGATTGCTGGAACACAACAGCAACAGGCGGCTAATGGCTATAACCCACTTTCAGAATCCAGAGAGCTGCTCGGATGTGTTGTCGCTGCCATCGTTATGATGCTCTTACTAACGCTGGCCTCGTTACCTACCCTGATCTCATCAGGCGCCCCTGCGATTGGCCAGTTTTCCCTGCCGGATACTTTTCGTACAGCAGTCATCACCAGTTGGAGTGCATACCTGCGTTCACCGGTGCTGCGTTTCCAGGCTATGGTATTGAGTGTAGGTCCGCTGTTGCCGGTAGTAGATATCTACGATAACGTTGTGGCTGAGGTGGCGTGGCTGTTCTTTCTGGTTCCGCTCTTCGCCATTTATTACCTGGCCCTCGTCAGCACGCGCCTGAGTATTCGCACGCATGCCCTGCAAGAGACCCTGGCAGATTTGAACAGCGCGCGTCGCCGCCAGGAAGAACTGCGCGGTTATGCCATGCTGATTACGCGTGTGCAGGAGGAAGAACGACGCCGCCTGGCGCGCGAACTGCACGACGACACGGCTCAAGCCCTGATCGCGCTCGCCCTTGGTCTGGATGGTATGGGGCGGACGATAAGCAAACTTGATCTGCCAGAAAAAGATAGGGAGTGGTTCGCAAGCTTGCAAAACCTTGCCTCTCTGACACTGGATGGGGTGCGCCGCGCCTGTCGTGATCTGCGCCCATCCGTGCTTGACGACCTGGGATTGCGCGCCGCCCTGGAATGGTTAAGTGATAGTTCTTCCTCGCGAGGCGTTCCCTGCACCTTCACCTGTCGAGGAAATCCCGCGCCAACAACATCTGAAGAGGAGATCGCCATCTTCCGTATCGCCCAGGAAGCATTGTCGAACATCTGGCGACACTCCGGGGCAACTCAGGCTTCGCTCGAAGTCGAATACCTGCCTGGGAGATTGCAATTATCTATTCACGATAATG
>VBFM01000249.1:0-5738 GCA_005882595.1 Chloroflexota bacterium | reverse complement strand
GGTGGCGCTATTGCCAAGCACAGCCTGTACGAATAGGGGCAGGAACAGGATGGCCCCGAACATGCCGGCGCTGACCAGGAAGGTCGAGATGACCGAGATCAGGAAGATGCTGTTCTTGAAGAGGCGGGGACTGATGATCGGCTCGGAGCTACGCATCTCCAACCAGAAGAAGATGGTAAGCATCACCACAGCAATGACGAACATGAGAATGACCTGCCACGAGTTCCAGTCGTACTGCGTACCGGCCCATGAGAACCCCAGCAGCAAGGGAAGCGCACCCGCCACCAGTGTGATGGCGCCCAGGTAGTCGATCTTATGCTGCACGCGGCGCAAAGCCTTCGGCAGCACGAACCCGGCTGTCAGAATAGCGATGGCACCCACAGGCATGTTCACATAGAAGACCCAGCGCCAGCCCCAGTTGTCCGTGATCCACCCGCCCAGGGTCGGCCCGATAATCGAGGAAAGGCCGAAGACCGCCACAATCAACCCCTGCCACTTACCGCGCTCAGCTGGCGGGAAGATGTCCCCGATGATGGCCAGGGCAATGGGCATCATCGCTCCAGCTCCCAGGCCCTGGATGCCGCGATAGATGATCAACTGGGTCATGTTCTGGCTGGTGCCCGCCAGGGCCGAGCCGACCAGGAAAATGACCATACCTGTTATGAAGAATAAGCGACGGCCGTAGATGTCGGAGAGCTTGCCGTAGATCGGCACCGAAACCGTCGAGGCGAGCAGGTAAGCTGTGACAACCCAGGCGTAGTGGTCAAGGCCGCCCAGGTTGGCAACGATGTGCGGCAGAGCAGTGCCGACGATTGTCTGATCGAGCGAAGCCAGCAGCATGCCCAGCAACACACCGATCAGAATTGAAACGAGTCGTTGGCGACTGACGGTCGCGCTGAGCGATTGAGGCTCTTGAGCGGTGAGGGTCGTGGACCCGACTGATGTTTGCGCCATTGAATTACGTTCCTCCTTTATCCTTGTAATGCATCTAGCCAACGATGCTTCGCATTCAGGCGAAATGAACGGGCTCTATTTCACGTTCTCAATTTCTTGATCAATTTCCTGAAGTGTCTGCCCTGGTTCAATCCCTGCATGAGCCCTGTAGTCCTCCTCTTCGATCACACGCCTGATTGCTTGTAGCCCTTGCAAGAGGGAGGTTAGTTCGTCCTCGCGCATCTTCTGAATTATGCTCTGCATCATCTGTGTGCGATTGAGGAGACGCGCATACAGGTCTTCCCCCTTTGGAGTCAGCCGCGCTACGGTACGGCGGCGGTCCCCGGCGTCTTCCGTGCGATCCGCCAGGCCAGCCTGTACCAGGCGATCAACGAGGTGCCCGCCTGTCGATAACCCTATCCCCAACCGCTGTGCAATCTGTCCGATAACCAGCGGCCCCTCCTCGGCCAGCACGAGCAGCGTACGGAGCTGAGGAAGCGTGAGGTCGATTTCCATCCAGCGAGGCTCTGAGGTCGCCTTGAGTGAGCGTCCTAACGCCCGGTATTGCGTCAACACCTCGCGCTCAAGTTCATCGAAAGTAGCATATTACTACGACAATGTCAATCTATTTGACGGTGCAGTTTAATCGCACGCTGTCGGAGTGAAAGAACAGCCATAGCTTTTCTTCAACTTGCAGGGCTGCACGCGCATCGACTACAATGAGCATGCCAGATGGCACCTTCTTTAGGAGAGAAGGCGCATCGTGATGGATTTGTGATAGGGAGCAAGGTCTTTGTGAGACTTTTGTGAAGCGCGTGCTCTATTGTTGAGGGAAACATAGACCCTGCCCCAAAGTGTATTTTCACTATGACTCATTGGAGGTTCTCATGGACATCCCGAGCTATGTCACCAATACGAAGCTGCGTGCCTGGGTTCAAGAGATGGTTGGATTATGCAAGCCCGAGCGGGTCCACTGGTGCGACGGTTCGCAAGAGGAGTACGACCGCCTGTGCGAGCAGATGGTCGAATCCGGCACTTTCATCCGGCTCAACTCCGTACTGCGGCCTAACAGCTTCCTGGCCCGCTCCGACCCCAGCGATGTGGCGCGCGTCGAGGACCGCACCTTTATCTGCTCCCTGAGCAAAACCGACGCAGGCCCGACCAACAACTGGGTCCACCCCAAGGAAATGAAAGAGACGCTGCGCGGCCTGTTCGACGGCTGCATGCGCGGGCGAACCATGTACGTGATCCCGTTCAGTATGGGGCCGCTCGGCTCGCCGATCGCCCACATCGGGGTCGAGCTGACCGATTCGCCCTACGTTGCCGTGAGTATGCGCATCATGACCCGCATGGGCCGCGCGGTGCATGATGTGCTGGGAGAGCATGGCGACTTCGTCCCGTGCATGCACTCGGTTGGTGCCCCGCTCGCGCCCGGACAGCAAGACGTAGCGTGGCCATGCAACAAGGAACACAAGTACATCGTGCATTTCCCTGAGGAACGCGCGATCTGGTCTTACGGCTCAGGTTACGGCGGCAACGCGCTGCTGGGCAAGAAGTGCTTCGCGCTGCGCATCGCCTCGGTGCTTGCGCGCGACGAGGGCTGGTTGGCCGAGCACATGCTCATCATGGGCGTCGAGAATCCGCAAGGCGAAAAGACCTATGTCTGCGCTGCCTTCCCAAGCGCCTGCGGCAAGACCAACTTCGCTATGCTCATCCCGCCCCCGGCCTTTCTAGAGGAGGGTTGGAGAGTGACGACCGTCGGCGACGACATCGCCTGGATCAAGTCAGGGACGGACGGACAGCTGTACGCCATTAACCCCGAATCTGGCTTCTTTGGTGTTGCACCCGGCACGAGCGAGAAGTCCAACCCCAACGCGATGGCATCAATCCGCGCCAATACCATCTTCACCAACGTCGCACTGACCGACGACGGCGACGTGTGGTGGGAGGGCATGACGAAGACATCGCCAGCGCACCTTATCGACTGGATGGGCCAGGACTGGACGCCCGCCAGCGGACACCCCGCTGCGCATCCCAACGCACGCTTCACCGCGCCGATCAGCCAGTGCCCAGTGATTGACCCGGCAGCCGACGACCCCCAGGGTGTCCCGGTCTCGGCGTTTATCTTTGGCGGTCGGCGCTCGGACACGGTGCCACTGGTCTACCAGGCGTTCAACTGGAACTACGGAGTCTATGCCGCAGCCACCATGGGCTCGGAGATGACCGCCGCAGCCGCTGGCAAAATCGGCGAGGTGCGCCGCGACCCGTTCGCCATGCTGCCGTTCGTCGGCTACCACATGGCAGATTACTTCAATCACTGGCTGAACTTCGGACGGCATCTGCCGAATCCGCCGCGATCCTTCTGTGTGAACTGGTTCCGGCGCGATGCGGAGGGCCATTTCCTGTGGCCGGGCTTCGGTGAGAATATGCGCATCCTGAAGTGGATCGTCGAGCGGGCGCGTGGCCACGCGGTCAGCATTGAAAGCCCAATCGGCTGGATGCCGCGCTACGAGGACCTGGACTGGCGCGGCATGGAGGACTTCACGCGCGAGCAGTTCAACGAGTTGATGTCGGTTGACCGCGACGCATGGCAGCGCGAGTTGCTCTCACACGAGGAGCTATTTGTGAAGTTGTACGACCGGTTGCCGAAGGAGCTGCTGTTCATCCGCGAGCTGATCCTCTCCAGCCTGTGGCGCTCACCGGAGCGCTGGGGTTTGTCGCCTGAGTGAGGTCTATTTCTCCTATGAGGCACTCGCTAAGCCTTCAGGCAGAGGACGAACATGTGCTCTGGTGGCATGTATGCTCGGTGGGTGCGCGATTGCTGAGACGCTTCCGTTCGCCCTCACCTGAAGCGCCAGCTTAACGGATCCCAGGCGTGCGTATCGCAGCCATGTTCGCTCACGGTCATATCGGGCGCGAACGACATGACTATCAGTTGAAGCGCAACCGAAAATAGCAAGCCTTGTACTGGTGATGTGTCATAATAAGGTAGTGGGAAGTACTCACCTGTTCTGGAAGAAAAAGAGGAAAGAAATGGATATTCTCTTAATTGGGCCCCCAGGGGCAGGTAAAGGGACACAGGCAGAGAAGCTTTCTCAACTTCTCTCACTCCGGCATATTGCCAGTGGAGACCTGTTCCACAAAGCCTTTGAAGAGCAGTCTGAACTTGGGTTAAAAGCCCGGCGCTATGTGGATCTGGGCGAACTGGTTCCCGACGAGATCACCATCCCGATGGTGATGCGCCACATTGAAGAACCTGAGAGCATTCAAGGTGTCGTATTGGATGGCTTTCCACGTACGCTCGCGCAAGCACAGACGTTGGATGTTGAACTGCAACGCCTCAATCGACAGCTCGACCTGGCAATCTACCTGAAGGTTTCGCGCGAGGAGTTACTGCAGAGGCTTGCAGGCAGGTTCTTCTGCCAGGCCAATCAACACGTCTATCACACCAAATTTCGCCCGCCAAAGGTGGCTGATAGATGTGATCTCGATGGAAGTAAGCTCTATCAACGTCCTGACGATGCCGGAGAAGCGATGCGCAGACGGCTGGTTATCTACTTCAATCAAACCACCCAGGTACTCGACTACTATAGGGAGCAGCACAAGTTGAGGGTGGTGGATGGCAACCAGAGTATCGACCAGGTCCAAGAGATGCTCATGAACGAAATAAACGACTACATGAGCAGAGAAGCGAAGGCATAATAGAATGGTGTGCCAGGACGCAGATCTGACCACGCCCTGGCACACCACGAAAACAGGGTACATGAGAAGAACGCCCGGCGGTAGAGATGAGCAAACCTGCAAGCTGTGTCAATCCGAGCGGGCGACGAGCCATTCCTCAATATGTGGCCAGGTGAACTTCTGCGCGCCGCTGCCGGCCATCATGCCGATATGGCCACCTTTCACCTTCAGCAAGAGCTGATCCTTGCTGCTGACCTTCGTCATGATACTCTCCGATTGGCAGGGCGGCGAGATGTGGTCCGCTAGGGCAATCACGTTGAGCAGGTTGGCACGGATACGGCTCAGATCCACGCGCTCGCCGCGCAGCACCATTTCGCCCTCAATGAGCTTGTTCTTGCGGTACAGATCCCCAATGAGTTGGCGGTACACGCCTCCGGACATGTCGATGAGATCGGTGACCCAGGTATTCATGGCGTGCCACGCTTCCACTGCGCGCGGGTTATCCAGGTTATCCCACAGCGTCAGGTAGGAGCCGATGTAGTTCTCGACCGGCTTGAGCGCCTTGGCGCCGTAGTCGATCATCTCCCCCGGCACATTGCCGAAGGCGTCGACAATCTTATCGGGGTCAAAGTGTGCATCGTTCACCCAGCGCACAAAGCCGCCCGCCGTCTTGTCGCTGAAATCTAGCGGCGCCGTCAGTAGCAGCAGATTTTTGAGGCCGTCATCGGGGCGCAGGGCAGCATACATGGTGGAGAGAATGGCGCCGATGCACCAGCCGAGCATGCTAAACTCCTCAGAACCCGAGACAGCTTTTATCTTGCGGATGGCGCGCGGCAGATACTCCAGCACGTAATCATCGAACTTCAGCCCTTTGTCCTCGGGCCCAGGCGCGCCCCAATCAAGCAAGTAGACATCGAAACCCTGCTTGACCATGTATTCGATGAAGCTATGGCCCGGACGCAGGTCGAGGATAGTGGGTCGGTTCATCAGTGCGAACACCAGAAACAAGGGCACCTTATGCCGCTGCTCGGCGGGAACAACGGGAACATAGCGGTACAGTTTGGCTTTGTTGAGCGTCCAGATTACCTGTTTGGGCGTCTGGGCAATGGTCGCATGGGTGGTAC
>VBFM01000248.1:7929-8965 GCA_005882595.1 Chloroflexota bacterium | reverse complement strand
CATCGCCCTCCGGTGGGAGTGGCCGTAGGGGCGAGGGCGGACGACGAGGGGCTGGGAGGGCCTTTATGGTCGCCCGCGTCCTGTTCCCCTCGCATCCATGTAGGGGGAACACAATCACCCCACCCCGCGGGCGACCATCCGTCCATCCTGAAGAATTGAGAGTTATTATGGAAGAAATCATCCTTAGCGACAATGAAATACACATGCTCAACGCGCTCGCAAGCGAAGCGAACGAGACCGCACAACCTGTCGAAAACCTGCTGCTGGGTAGAGAACTCACCTACGCGCAGGGGCTTTCCGCGATTGGCTATTTGTGCGCCAAAGGGCTGGCGGAAAGTGTCGAGATTGGCAGCGAGCAAAAGCGCGTGCTGAGAAAACTGGGACAGGAATACGAGGAGCAGGGTCTACCGGAAAAGCGTCTCTGGCAGCACTTACTTGAAAAGGGGTCGCTTACCTTGCAGGAGGTCAATGCATGGCTTCCGCAATCTGAGGCGAAGTTTACCATTGGCATGTTCCTCGGCGCATTTCAGAAAGCCGGTTATATTGCTTTCGCCAACGGGAAGATCACGCCGCGGCAGCAGGACATGCCCTCGTCTATTACTGACCTGCAGCGTTATTTAAAGCATGTCAAAGCAACATCGGAGCGTGATACAGGCAATCCAGCTGAGGCAGAGGCGGAAAAGCGCAAATTAGTCGAGGATAGGCAGATTTCGCTGGCGGGTTATCGCTTGACGAATAAGGGTAAGGAACAGGCGCGCCTGTACGCGGAAGCGGAGACACAATCGATGATTGGCAATGTCACCCGCGAAATGCTGCTGAGCGGCGAGTGGCGCAACCGGCAATTTCGCCCGTTGAGCGTCGTTGCTCCCCCTGAGAAGCGCCTTGAATTGCAGCATCCCCTGCCGCGTTTCCTCACGTATTTGCGATGCGCGCTGGTGGGAGCAGGTTTTCGCGAAGTGTCCAGCCCGATTCTAGAGACGCAGTTCTGGAACTTGAACGTCCTGTTTATGCAGAAATGCCATCCTGTGCGCAGCCC
>VBFM01000248.1:0-7894 GCA_005882595.1 Chloroflexota bacterium | reverse complement strand
GAGGAAAGCCCTGAATTGGCCGCCGCTACACGAGCGTGCCAGGAACGGTTCTCCAGGGAGTACCAGGGCACCGGTATATCAGGCTCGCGTGGCTGGGGCAACCTGGATGGTTTCAATAATGACCAGGTGGTTGTGCGCAGCCACAGCACACCCGTCACCGTGCGGCAACTGGTGACGGCGCAGTCGTACCCGCTGCGCGTGTTCGGGTTTTCGCGCTGCTGCCGCGCGCGCCCCGAAAAGCCAGAGTTCTTACAGATGGATGTACTGGTGGCCGATGCAGGGTTGAACGTCTCGACACTCCTGGGAAGCATCAAACATGTCTGCCTGGCCATGTTTCCGCAAGCGGTAGATGTGCGCGTACAGGCCAACTATTTCCCCTTTGCCGAAGTTTCGGTGGATATCTGGGTGGTCTATGCCGACGGCAGCAGCGATGAGATTGGTTCCTGCGGCCTCCTGCGACCAGAGTCAGCCGCCATCCTCAATGTTCCGGTACCGGTGGGTCTGATCGGCTTTAATGTCAGCCGCCTGGCGCGCTTCTTATGCGACAATCCCAGGGCCACCGACCCCAATACTATCGGCTTCGACGCCTTTGATGAAACGGAGATCCCTGTACATGCCGAACGTAGATTTTGAACGTAGATCGCTCTCCCAGAGGATGGCAAAGGCCATCGCATCGCCAGATTTTGCACGAAACCTGCTTACGATCAAGGCGTTGATCGATTTCCAGAATGAAGATACGCTCACCCTGAATTTCATGGATACCCTGCGCCCTGAACTCTGGTGCGTCGAAGGGCTGGCGCGTCACCTGGAACCCATTCCAGGACGACATTATGGGCTTGACCAGGTCGAAAAGCTCCCCAAAACGACGGTGCATTTTGAAAACGCGCCGGGCAAGAAAACAGCCTGGGTGTTGTATGTCGAGGTAAATAGTCACCAGGATATCGTTGATGATGGCTATTTCTTCAAGAAAGTGCGAGATCAGCTTGGTTTTGGCAGCAGCCAGCAGCTCGATGTGTCGATTATGCCAGGAATGCAGCGCGAAATCGCTTTCGGCGCCGGGAGCGACGATGACAACGAGGCATTGCCTGTATTAGCCTTATCCAGAGGTATGAACACCGTCATCATTACCGCTCTAGATGCGCGGATAGCAACGTGGCTATTTTTTACCTTTGCCTGCAACTACCTGGATAGAGGCTATACACTTACCGGCTATGCCGCCTCCGTTGCCGAAAAAGAGCTATTTGCAAAGTGGGATGCCTTCTCATTTCCCAATCAATATGTGACTGATACCTTTGGTTTTGCTCCCTCACCAGAGCAATTTCGATGGGCGCTGCAAAGCCAGCATTTTGACGTGTATTATGATACAGCCGCGCAGACGTGGTATGTCTCGCCGCCTATTTTCCGCTTTGATATTATTCATCCCATCGATATCCTGGAGGATTACCTGGTTGTCACTCGTTATGAGGAGGTACAACCCAGCCTCATGTCGCTGCGAGTCGGTATTGGTTCACCTACAAAGCGCAATGCCCTGGAAGAACGCCTGGGAGAATATATGCGGGCCTATGGTGCGCGTCAAACCATTGGGCTTCTGCTCGATTCCTACGATAACGTGATGAGCAACATGCGACATGATGCGCCTGGACAGCTGGTGCGCATGGCCAATGCTGTGAACAAGAACCGTGAATATGTAGTCGATAGCAGCCTGCCGCCGCTGCTGCGCAATGCTGTGCATCCCAGCGCGCCGCTGCCGCCGGTAGCGTTTTATCTCTTTACCGAGACTGTACAGGTGGATGATGAAAATGTGGCGCATTCTCGCTGGAAAATGGGTATAGCGCTTGTTGGAACCGAACATCCATTCAATAATGCCCATACCCTTCTGGATGCGCTCTGCCATCACCTGCATCTTCCCTATACACTCAAGCGCAGCACCAGCCCGGCGCTCATACCAGGGAGACAGATGAGTGTGCTGGTAGATGATGTGCCTGTTGGTCAATTCGGAGAGGTGCATCCAGAGGTGCTGACCAATTGGGGGTTGTTCTATCCGGCCAGTTTTATTGAATTGGACCTGGATAGTATCGTTACGTTATGGAAGTGACAAGACGCATCGCGCTCTACTGGCACAATGGGCGCAGCCTCGGTCATACTGTACGCAGCGCGACCCTTGGCCAGGGGCTACTGGAGCGTATGCCAGGCAGCGCCGTCGTTGGCATCACGGCGGAGCATCAAAGGGCTTTGAACTGCTCCCGCCCGCGATGGACGTGGTGAAGATACCCTCCTACCTGGCCTTTGACCACGAACAAGGGGCCACGTCTGCGCCCATCTTTCCCATTGAGAGCGATGATTTTTCACGCTTGCGTATGAACCTCGTCGCCACCTTTATGCGAGACTTTCGCCCACACGCTTTTATTGTTGACCACCATCCACAGGGGAAAAAAGGCGAGCTGATACCGGCAGTCATGCATTCGCCCGGTACCAAAAAAGTGTTGGGCTTGCGTGGTATCCTGGGTACGCCGGAAGAGACGAACTACGAGTTCTTTCATCCTCGCGTAACTGCGTTTATCCGCGACTATTTTTCGGCCATCCATGTCTATGTCGATGAGCGCGTTTTTCGCCTGGAAGAGTACTATTCCGTCCCGCCCCCGCTCGTCGATTTATTGCGCTATACAGGGTATGTGACACGTCCAACCGTAGCCACCCGAGAGCAAGCCCGTGCGCAATTGCAACTGAATAGGGATGCGCGTGTCATCGTCATCAGTTTTGGCGGCGGCCAGGGCACAGAAGCACTCTGGCATGCGCTCTTGCATAACCTGGATCGCATACAGGACGAATTTGACCTGGCCTATTTTGCCGCCGGGCCATATCTCGAGGCCGAGGCCTTTGCGCGGCTGCAAAAGCTCGTAGCTCCATATCCCAACTGGACCTGGACGCGCATGCTCGATCCACTACCTGCCTGGATGAAAGCCAGCGACCTGTTCATCGGCTCCGCTGGATATAATTCTCTGTCCGAAGTGCTGGCGACCAATGCGAATGCGCTGGTGATTCCTCGCCAGCTCAAGGAACGCGAGCAGGTATTGCATGCAGGTAGACTGGCAAACCTGCGTATGTTGCGACAGGTGAGCCTTGAAACAGTTCTACACGAAAATATCACTGCGTTGTTAGTAGCATGCCTGCGCGAGCCGTATCCAATGCATGGGCATGCGCGGATTGCAACTGATGGCGCGCGGGAGAATGCACGATTGATAGAAGCCATGATTTCGGAATAATAGAACTTCTCCACTTTTAGCTTATCCTTCGAACTCCATGTTCGTTTCCGAATTGTCCTGTTGGAATAACGACCATTCATTTCCTGTTTAGCATATTCCAAATGGTTTTCAGAAAAATTAAATAAATACGCAGCGATTATAAATCCACTATTTAGAATAGAAATTCAGTAATGATTGACGCAAGCCTTGAAATTATGCTATGCTCTAGACGGGACAATCAGGGAATTGACAAAAGTTTTGTCAGCTTCCTTAGTTTCAGAGATTCATTACTCAATGAGAAAGATGAAAATGACTACGAGGAGGTATACGATGAGCGAAACCAGCTTTTCTCTCACTAGCGAGATACGTTCGATGGTTATGACTCGTCTCCTGAAAAAGCTTCGGGAACATTATGTATTCCCGATAATTGCTCAAACAATCGAGATCGATTTACAACGAAGATTAAGTGAGGGGGAATATGATGAAATCACTGAAGCAGTGGTCTTCTGCGAGGTTGTGACAGAGCAAATGTATGAGATTAGCCAGGATAGACACCTTTGTATTTTCTATCATCCTGAAGCACAACCCGTATACGAGGACACGAATCTCTACAATGATCCCCAATGGCAAGCAAATGAACGGCAGAGGGCCTTACTCCAGAACTTTGGATTTCAGAAAATTGAGAGGCTTCTCGGTAATGTTGGTTATCTTGACTTGCGCTATTTTTATCATCCCGAATTTGCTGGGGATGTGGCCATAGCGGCCATGAATTTTCTATCGCAGACCAGTGCTCTCATCATAGATTTGCGTGAGAATAGTGGCGGCGAAAACTATATGGCCCACTTACTTACAAGTTACCTCCTGGATGCAGAGCCGATTCTCCTCAATAGCTTCTACCTACATCCCCAGCAGAGTACACAACAATGTTGGACCTTTCCCTATGTTCCAGGGAATCGCTATGTCAACAAGCCCGTGTACATTTTGACCGGGGCAAACACTGCTTCGGCTGCTGAAGAGTTCGCATATACGCTTCAGCATCTGAAACGCGCAGTCATTGTTGGCGAGAGAACGGTGGGTGCTGCTAATCCCATTGAACGCTACCAGATTACGCCACATTTTGAGACCTACATACCGATGGGTTACGTGACCAATGCCATTACGAAGACGAATTGGGAGGGAACCGGAGTTATCCCTGATAAGCAGGTACCCCAGGAAGATGCATTGAAGGTTGCTCATGTTGAAGCTGTTGAAAAGGTGCTGGAGATCACCGGTGAGAAGATACAATCACCCGCGTATCAAACTCTTCGGCAAGAGGCTCACTTGCTAATTAAGGGATTGCTCACCATCGAGGAATAACGTGATTATGTTGGAAAATCCCATGCATTCTATACGCATCGCCTTTACTACCACCGATAACATTTACGATGCAGGAGGCGTCGAAAACTCGATTATGCGCATAGCGCGTGGTCTGGCAGCCAATTATGCTATGCAGGTTGATATCCTCATGCTCGATAGCGCGGGGCAGACTACCTTTAATCCGCACGGCAACAATGGCGTTATGCAACTCGATGCACCTTTTGAGCGCGTTTCCATATTTCGACTGACATCCTGGACTGGTAATACACGGCACGAGCAGCAGTGGATTGAGATGCATTATGCCCTGTTGGAACTGGCGCAGGAGCGCGAATATGATCTGATGCAGGCGTTTTATGCCAGCACCGCGGGGTTTCCAACTGTCTATGCGGCGCAACTCTTGCATATCCCATCGGTTGTCAGTATTCGTGGCAACGACCTTATTACCGATGTTTTTCACCCGCAGCGCTTCCCCTATCTGGTATGGGCCTTGCAGAATGCTACGCAGTTCACGGCTGTCAGCCAGGAAGGGTTGGAGAGGGCGCGCATACTCAGCGCCTGTGCGGATAAAGGACGGGTGATACTTAATAGTATCCGCCCGGAAG
Organism: Chloroflexota bacterium; assembly: GCA_005882595.1. Lineage (GTDB taxonomy): Bacteria > Chloroflexota > Ktedonobacteria > Ktedonobacterales > Ktedonobacteraceae > VBFM01. Next base: position 2,694 of record VBFM01000248.1, on the reverse strand, counting down.
ATTTTGCGGAGGGTGTCCAGGAGTTACCATTGTCGCGCCCCGTGGTTGGATCGCTGGCGGTTTTTCGAAACAAGAAAGGCCTGGAAGTGCTGCTTTCCGCCTTTCGTTTGCTCCTGGAGCATTTCCCAACTGCTCATCTACTGCTGGTTGGCTACGTCATTGCCTCGGAACAAAACCACTTTGATGAACTGGTGGAGAAGTATGAGCTTGCCGGGAAATACACGCTGACAGGTCGCATACCCAAAAGTGAGGCGTTACGTTATCTACGCGCCATGGATGTTTTCGCCTTTTCGTCCCTGCACAATGGTTGCCCAAACGCTGTGCTAGAAGCGATGCTGGCCGGTTTGCCCATAGTGGCTACCCGTTCAGGAGCATTGCCCGAGATGATCGAGGATGGGAAGGAGGGTTTGTTGGTGAGGACAGGGTCGGCAGTGGAGTTATGTGATAGGCTAGTGAAGATGCTGAGTACGGAAGACGGCGGACTGGAGTATGGGCAGAGAGCAAGGGAACGTGTGTTAGCGCGCTTTTCGCCTCGACAAGAGCTTGAGGAATACAAAGAGTTATATGAAGTCTGCAAAGAAATTTGGAGAATATAAAAAAGTGCCAAGGGACGGAATCGAACCGACGACACCAGCATTTTCAGTGCTGTGCTCTACCAACTGAGCTACCTTGGCATAGCTTCCTGTAGGGCTACACTATAGCATGTTGTCTGCGATGAATCAATAGGTTTTTGCGCATTCTCTCATCTGTAGGGGCGCGATTTATCGCGCCCTCTAGGAAGCCGATTTGCCCGGATCAGGGCGCAATATGTAGGGACGCGATTTATCGCGTCCAGGCCCAGGTTCCATGTGTACCGAGGTGGACGCGATTTATCGCGTCCCTACATACCCTATTAATTTTTGAAGGTTCATTATCGCGCCCCTACAGATGTGGTTGAGAATGCAGTAACAAGTGTTATTTTATGCGATGACCATACTTCTTCCTATAGCCATCGCTTTCATTATTGAAAATCGGATATCATCGTAGATGTACCCCTCGATAGTCACCGCAGCTGAGCCGCGCCCGCGCATCCACTGGTGGCTGCGTTCCATCTTCTCGAAGCGGTCGAGCCATATTGCCATATTCTGGGGGCGTAAATCGACCCAGCCTTTCTGAGCCCAGGTGTCTATATCCTCATCGCTGATCGGCACTTCAGGCTCAAGCCGCTCAGGAATGCTCATGTGAGGGCCGCGCATGATGGTTCTGCCATCGGGCAACAAGATGGGCAGGCCCAGTGAAATGATGGTCTGGCACATTTGATGAAACTCGTCGGTCTGGATGAGTTCCGCCAGGTCGTCTGAAAGTTCTTCAGGTGTATGTTTTAGAGCGGCTCGTAATGTCTTGTAGCAGAGCTTGAAAAGTTCTGCTTCCCACAGTAACTTAGAAAGCTCCGGTGGTCCTAGATGTCCTAACGCGACACTGTGTGTACTCGTTTCCGATTCGAGCCGCGCCAGGTCAGCCAACGCCTGGTGACGGAGATAGCCCGCGCGGTAAGTGGGATTCATCACCGCGCCATCGATGGCCGCGATCACATCGCGACCGGTGGTGCTGCCCTGTATTTCCATCGCGACCTCGTGAGCGATCTCCTCCGGCGTGATAAACTCCATCTGGCCCATCGACGTGATCGTTTCAAATTCCCCTTTGGTGAACAGGCCGTTCTCACCCGTATCGATAATCGGCAGTTCAATCGTTCCCAGGTTCTCATACAAGTGTTCTGGCTCGTGCAGCATGAGATGGTCATTCAGCGTCTCGCTTTTGCCATTGAAGCGCTGAATGAAGTGACCTGGCTTTCCGCGCATCGGTATGGGACGACAGACCACGTCGGCATAACCAAGCATTCCACCAGGTTTAATTTCCTTGACGATAGGCCCACCAGCCGTGCGCGCCATGAGGAAAAGCAGGCCAGTATGCGCGAAGCCCACCGCCGCCTTGGTGATCAGTTGCGCGGAAGGTTTATCCTCGCTGTGAGTATAGGGGATATTCAGACCCATACCGCCCGTGCCTGTTGTGCCAATTTTGAGGTAGAGGCGCGTATTGCACTCAACCATCGCCTTGTTCAGCAGGAAGATGTGCCGTATCAGTTCGGGGAGCGACTGGCTGAGCAGCAACTCGTACAATATGTGGCTGGCCTGCTCTGTCCTGGCGCTGGCATCAGCTATATTCCCTTCCTGCAAGGCTTCTAAAAGGCCCACCACGTGTCGTTTAGCCTGCCGAGAGGCGGTATACACATTTTGATAGCTGATGGCTGTGGCCGTGTTGATGCTATCTATGATTACGTCGGGTCGATGTTTGCGTATGATATATACCAGGTGCGAGCATTCGTAAGCAGGCTCGATTTTGTCGTAAAGGTCCTCAAACAGGGCTTCTCGATGTACTGGGTTTGCTACCAGCTCTTTGGGATTTGCCTCCGCGAATTCATGACGCACGAAAATGTTGCCGTGTTCCCCGGTCCACTCGATTGGCTTCCCCTCGGTTGCATTACGCATATCTTCGAGCGCCGATTCGACATCCCTACGAAAAAGAGAAGCGATAACGATTTTACGTGGGGCGAGAGCATCATCGGTGGCGATGCGGCGTGCTATTTGTCTACCAACCAGTCCTGCGCCGCCCAGGATGAGGAAACACTCTTTTTGGGGCATCATTGCACCTCCCAGT
>VBFM01000247.1:4297-5461 GCA_005882595.1 Chloroflexota bacterium | reverse complement strand
TTCCCGCGAGAAGGTGACAGCAGTTGGCTCTTTCAGTATTACCGGGTGCCCCAGCCAGGCCTTCACCCTATCACCGGACGCCGGCCATTGAGGCTGATCTAACAGTTCCTTCAGCCGCGTATTGTACTCAACCGAGGCAGCGTCGGAAAGGTACTGGCGCACCGTTTGTAAAAGTTGCGTGGACAATGGCAGTGGTGGCAGCGTATCCAACTGCAACTGGCACGCTGAGAAATCGGGGTCCAGCCAGCTAAAGTGCTGCTCATTGCCGGTGATCACACTGGAAATACGTTCCAGCGCATGTAATTCAAGGCCGAGAAGAGCGGGGAATGGCTGGTCAAGGTCGCCTACGACGATGGTTGAAACACCGCAGCGCGGGCCATTTCTGGCGATCACCAGCAGGTCATTCGCCGCAGCTGGAGAGAAGTTTGCTGGAAAGCCCATCACCACCAGGATATGATAAGGTTCAGCCTGGAGACTGCTCTCATTGTCTTCCTCTCCCTTCTCTCTTTCCGCTCTATACTCACTGCGCTTGCGGTGCACATGGCGGATATGATCGGTTACACCGCGTAATTGCTGCTCGATTTCCTGCGTACTGACCCAGGCATTGCCCGTTCCCAGCATGGTATGATGCTCAGCCAGCGGTGAAAATGGATTCAGCGTATTCTCCAGTTCAATGGGATCGATGATGGTGAGACGCACATTCCCTGGTTGCTGCGTCGCCAGCAGGCGTATCAACAGCGATTGTACTACCGCCGCCGCGCTCTGCTTTGCTGCTCCTGCCGCCTTGATGAACAGATTGCAGCCCTCTGGACAGGAGATGAGCGCTGGCAGTGGTGGAAGAGCCAGTTGTGCAGGCAGCATCAGCGCGCCGATACGAGCGACAGCAGGAGTAATATGCAAGGTCTCCCAGGCATCCCAGGAGGCATCATCCCAGCCCGCGCCAGCATAACTCGTTTCATGAAGAAAAGTCACCACATCAGCGCGCAGTTTCATCAATCGCTCCTGCAAGATGTGCTCGAGTTGATCCTTCTGTTCTTCGAGACGCTGTCCGATTTCATGGAGTTGCGTTTGAAAGATGTCCTCGATGCTCGCGCATCGCTCCTGATGAGCGAGTTCCACCAGTGGTTCGACATATGTGAGCGTCACATAGGCTTTTCTGAGCGG
>VBFM01000247.1:0-4235 GCA_005882595.1 Chloroflexota bacterium | reverse complement strand
GCGAGCCAGATGCCCAGAGGAGCAGCAGGCCGAAAATTACAGCCACTACCGCTGCAAGACGCAGCATCCATGTGAACAAGACGCCAGGACGCGCATAGCGTCTCAGAAATGCAGACACCCTGTCGCTGGCGGCGGCGGCAGTTGTGTGGCAGGTAGCCACCTGTATTGCCGCATCGAGACTGCGCGCAGGTTCTTCAGGAGGAGGCGTGAAGATACGCGCTTTGGCCCACCAGTTCCAACCCGATGCCGAGAGTTCGCTGCGCGTCTGCGCATAGATCTGGCGAACTTCCTCAATAGCCTGGTCTGCCTGCGACATGGCGCTCTGCCGCGCCTGGTAAGCAACCTGCTCTTCCTCGCGCTGTCGCCGTTGCAGGTCAGTTTTGCGCAGTTCATAGCCCTGCACCAGTGTCTGCGCCTGCCGAATCAGCACGCGCTCCTGCAGGACAAGTGGGTGTTCAGGCGCACCCGTATTGGGCAATGGCGTCACTACCGGCTCAGATACTTGCTCCGTCTGTCCAAAGGGAGTTCCGGTATGCGCTGGCGAACCAACGACAAAGGGTGATGGGCCAATCCTGGGTGGAACCTGCTGCGTTGTACTGGAAGGTGATGGTCTGGTAATCCCGGCATGCCCAACTCCCATCGCTCCAGGCGCTTGCAGCGCTTGGAGCACCGCCTCCTCCAGAGCATCCGCGAAATCCTGGACGCTCGGGAAACGCTGCTGCGGTTGTTTCGCTAACGCTCTCAAGACAACCTGGTCTACGCTTGACGGAATGCCAGGCATCCTGCTTTGCAGGGAAGGTGGAGGCGCAAAGCTGTGCTGGGCGAAGAGCGCGGAATGCGACCCCTGAAATGGAGGAGAGCCGCATAGCCACTCATAGGCGACGACTCCCAACGAATACTGATCGCTCGCCAGGGAGGGTTTGCCGTTCAGGTGCTCAGGAGACATATACGGCAGGGTACCGAGGATGTTTTCGATGGCTTGAGAACGCGAACTGATGGCGGTCAGAGCGATCCCGAAGTCACTGAGCAAAATTTCGTCGTTGCTGCCAATGAGCATATTGGCCGGCTTGACATCCAGGTGAATCAGCCGTTTCTGCGTATGCGCATACTGCAACGCCGCCGCGACCTGCTTGACGTAGGAGACCACCACCACCGGCGGCAATGGAATGCCCCGGGGATGGCGTTTCGCCAGGGTGCCATTAGGCGCGTACTCCATCACCAGGAAAGGCGTATTGTCTATCACCGAGAAATCTAAAACGCGCACGATATTGGGATGATGCAAGTCGGCAATGACACGGGCCTCGTGGCGAAACTGCAGGCTTTCATCGCTCCCACTCATGCGAGTATCCAGCACCTTCACCGCCGCCAGGGTGCGCAGGTGAATATGTTCGCCAAGGTAGACATGCGCGAAGCCACCCTGCCCAAGTGAGCGCACCAATCTATAATTGCCAAGCTGCTGTCCTTCATGATCTGGCATCGGCTGACCCTCCTTTGGTACACACCCCTGATCTATTATATATGACGCTGCTTCATTAGGAAGGTAAAATGTCGCCTAATCGTCGACCACGAACCCACGCTCCCTCAATAACTCTACTACGCGCGCCAACCTGTCCTGCGGAACACGCACTAAACGGTTTTCCGAAGGGACTTCTTCCTCGAGCAGCTCGCCCACCTCTTCATCGGCCTGGATATCGCGCAGCGCCTGGGCAGAGAGGCGCAGCATGGGAGCAGCTTCAACCGAAATAACATTCTGCCTGTCATACCCTCCGCCCCACAATTTGAGACGAATCAGGAAGGAAGGCGGCACGCCGTCCAGGCAATACTGCTGCAAAAAGCGCACGATATGCTCAAGCGGGATATCGGGGCTGCGCTGGATAGATGATGGTGTAATGCGTCTCCAGCCCGTAGCCTCGTCATAGGTAGTGATACATTCAAGTTGTGCCGCCAGGTACAGGTTCACTACAGGATAGCAGGGCTGCAACAGGCCATCCTCAAGCAGTCGCCACTGTGGTTCATGCGCTGGCATACGCCCGCTTTCCAACACCTGATTATAGACGGGAGCAGCTACCAGCGCGGGCAGGTATTCGCGCTGCCACAGCAGTTCTTGTAGGTTGGCCAATTGATCGGAGACCACTTCTGCCAGCAAGGGGGCCAGGCGGCGACCAAACAACGGGCGAGTTTTCGCATCCGCGAAGAGTTCATCCAGTAAAGCCGCGTCGTCTACTTCGAGTAAGGTCATACGAGGCCAGAGTTCAATGCGCCGCGCCTGTCGTTCCCATTCCATCAATGAATAGCAGACGTTTTGCGGCAGGCTTCCCCCGGCGGCCTGCTCCAGGACCTGCTGAATTTCTTCCGCGTGCATGCCCATCTGTATAGCGCGGGTCACACTGGCCTTTGTCAGACGATACTGGGCGATCTGCTCGAGCCGCGTGCGCTCGGCAAAACGATCTAACCGAATCAGCAGCGCTTCTGAGACGGGCGCAAGCGCCAACATTTCAAAATTTGGCTGCACCACCAGTTTGCCCCTGGGCAATTCTTCTATATCGTACGCGGTCTCGCCGGTGATAAGCGCGCTTTGCGGCAGCAGACGAAAAGCATCCATATCGTTTTCTTCATGCAGTTCTACCAGGCCTAACCAGCACAGCGGCCCTGACAGCATAGCTCGAATGAAACCGCCTTCTACCATGTGCCAGCCCTCGCGGTGCGTTAACCAGCCATGCCGCAGGCGAAAATCCCAGCCATAGGGATTGCTTCCGGTGGAGTAGCGTTCTGCGCGCGCCCCATACTGGCGCGGAAAGAGTAGATAGGGAACGTACAACTTGGCGCGTGCGATAAAGGCGGGTAAGGCATGCCACACACCTGGCTGCGCCTGTAATATCCGCTCCATCGCCATTGCACGCGCGTGTATCACTTCAGGATGAGCCGGATCGAGAGGGCCAGGTCCGGGTCTCAAAATAACACCTGGCAGATAGCTCAGTTCGTTCCAGAAGGACGTCTCGAGCCACAGGCGATAGCAGCGCCGCGCCCGTTCCAACAGTGGTAGAGCAAAAAATGCATCGGCAGGCGCAGCCAATATTGCCCCGTTGCGTTCATACAACAGCCCCAATTTCATGAGTAGCAGGCGCATAAACAGCAGGTGAGGCCCATCAGCTTCAGTACGTATTCGCTCGATGTCAGTAATGGGTCCCAGTTGCTCGATCACCTGGCGCAGCGCTGGCCGCGAAAGCAGCTTGCTACTGACCAGGGATAAACCCTCACGCACACTCGATACCAGCGACCAGTAGAGATAGAGCGAGCGTTGCAAGGAACGCAGGCCATCTTGATAGTCAGTCGCCAACGCATCGGCCTGGGAAGAGGGCGCAATGAATTGCGCCTCTACATGGGAACGAAGAACGGCTTGCGCTGCATCCATAACCGCCTGCGGCACAATCAGCACGCCATCGTAAACCCCATTGGCATAGTCACGCCCCACAAAGTTGGTTTGTTTGCCCCAGAAGAGCAATCCCAACATCAGCAGGCGATGCAACGCTTGCTCAAAGACGCCATGTGGATGCGGCGTAGGATATTGCAAAGCGCTGGTGGACGCGGCCTCGGCATAGGGACGCAGCGAACCTATGCCCTGGGCAGGAGTATCGCGTTTGTAACGTGTTCCACCGGTTTGCGGCTCTGTTCCAGGAAATGCAGAGACATCGCTGCTCTTCTCAGAGGGCGCAATGAATTGCGCCCCTACATGCTTATCTTTACCTGTATTGAGCATCTGCGCGCTGGTGAAATAAAGGGCAAGGTCGCGACTATTCGCGCGCCCTCCGCAGGCAACCAGTTCGTTCAGAATGCGTGTTTCTAGCTCGCCCAGGCCGCGTATGACCTCCTGGCAGGTTTCAGGATCGAAAAGCGCCTCTCCTATTTCTGGAAGGTTCAAAGAGGACGAAGAGATGGCATCTGTCGGATTAGTAAGCGGCTGGGGCAAACGGCGCGTCTTGACCAACGCCTGCAGGTGGTAAGGCGGCACATTCTGTAATAGATAAAGGTCGCTTACATCCATATTATTCATCCCCATGCAGTAGTGGCGTTTGACCGCGCCGCTTCAACTCTTCAACCAGTTGCTCTCCACCCTGCTTGTTCAATAGCACGAGGGTAGGATGAATTCTGTGCGCAATCTGTTTTTCTATCGAGGTCGTCGCCCCCAGTTCGCGCATAGTGAGGGTATCGGCAACCTCCAGTAATGTCACATCCGT
>VBFM01000246.1:2027-5815 GCA_005882595.1 Chloroflexota bacterium | reverse complement strand
TGGGAACCCCAGTCATAGAAGACGCCGCCGGAGATGGGTTCGTGCGAATGCCAGTAGTCGCAGGGGTGCGCATAGCCGCCGATGAAGGTTTCTACGTGGAAGACATCGCCGATAGTTTTCTGCTGGAGTACCTGCTGAATTGCCAGGTAATCAGGGTCCCAGCGCCGACACTGGTAGACCGTCAAGGCGCGCTGGTACTCCTGCGCGAGACGAATCATCTCATCGGCCTCGGCAGTAGTAAGACAGAATGGCTTTTCAGAGACCACGTGCTTGCCGGCGCGCAACATCTGCATGGAAATGGCGGCATGCGTATTGGGTGGAGTGGAAACAATCACCACATCGATATTCGGGTCTTCTGCCACCTGCTCAAGGTCGGTGCAGGTCTGTACACCTGGGAAAGCTCCGCGCGCGATGGCTAACCGTTCCTCGTTGCGATCACAGACCAGCGCGTATTCCAGCCCTGGCACATTGCTCATGGCGGTGCCATGCTCAAAGCCGATGGCGCCATAGCCAATCATCGCCACACGCTTTGCATACTCCTGTGTCTCGACACCTGAAGCATAAAGGATCGCGCGATCTATCATCTGACGAAATACAGGGTGTTCCTGCGTCTGGGGATCACTCCCCAGACTCGTACAGAAGATGCGCCCCTGTCTATAGCTGCGCGCATAGGCCAGCGTATAGGAGGCATAGCGCCAGGAGGTGCGCCACAACAGGTCGGCGTCAGGGGGAACACCATTGAGTAGATATACACTCTCTTGCACAGCAAACGAAGGATCAAGGCGGCGCGTCAGGTAGTGATCTGGAGTTACCACCCGTGCAATAATCTCACTGCGCAGCGCACAAATGCCATGAATATTGCCCAGAGCCTCGCCCAGCAAGGGATACTCGTGATATGCTTCAGCCGCGTCACCTATGCAGACTAACCCACCTCCGCGCTCGACAAATCCACAGATCTGCGCTTCATCTTCAGGGTTGAACGGCCCGATATCACCATTGAGGATAATCACGCGCCCCGTTTTGAGTATACCGCCTGTATGTCCACGCAGCGCTATGAAGTCTTGCGTGGGGATAGCCTTGATATCGTCGAACAATGGACTCTCCTGTACTTAAACACTACCTGCTCTCATGGTAGTGAGGATGCTCATGTGAGTGATCGGGCCAATGTTGATGCGTGTGAGTATGCATGACACCAACAGGCGGTAACTCTTCTCGTGAGTGAGTATGGCTCCCTTCAAGATGATAGGGGTGATCGTGGCCCCGCCACAGGTTCTCCGGACAATAATTGGCTACCAGCAAACTTTCCCCGTGATGCCAGCGATCACGAAAGATATCATAGTTCTTCTTACTTTTGGTTGCCTGCTCATCTTCGCTCAAACTAAGCCATTCGCGATGGGGATGCTTGATAATGCGTTCCGCAACCTGGGGAGTGGTCAGCACACGATAGCCGGAGGTTTTGAAGAAGAAGCTGTAGTGGATGTCCATCAAGCGATAGAAACGGAAACGCTCGTCAATCCAGCCAACCTCCGGCAGAAGCGCTCTGCGAAATGCCATGAGATAGCCTTCGATGGCATCGACATCGGGTCCGGTTGATTCGCGAAATTCACGCAGGTCATCGGTCACCAGCCCATACGGGCCAACCACGCCCATATTGCGATCGGCCAGCGTTTGCGCTAACGGCTCCCAAATAAGGCCATTGACCTCAATCGAGGTATCCATCAGCATGATGTAGCGGCCCCGACTGGCGCGCATAGTGGCGTTACGCCCTGCTGCGAAGCCCATATTGTGGTCGGCAAAGAGTACCTGCAGGCCTATGCGCTCTCCATTGTCAGCCTGAAGATCACCGTTACGGGCCAGTTGTTGGAGATATGCCAGCGTCTCATCGGTAGACCCGTTATCCACAATCACCAGTTCTATAGCGCACCCATTGGCATGACGGCAGATGCTGCGTATACAGCGATCCAGATCATCACGACTGTTATGCGAGAGTAAGTTCACCGAAAATTCGTAAAGATCGGGGCTATTGGTGTTGTCTGGAGCATCGCTGGAACTGGAAAGCACGGTAAATTCGTCCTCCAGGCGGCGCGGCAGCACGAGCGCTCCATTCCTAGTATCCCTGACGGTATACCCATCAGCAGCCAGTTCTTCCCGCAGTTGATCGGCCTGCACGTAATCCTTTTGCTGGCGCAGCGCTTCATAGTCCTGGACACGCTCAGCGATATTTGCCGGCACCTTCTCCAGATAGGTGCGGGGATTAGCCTTGCGTCGGGGTAGATCACTCTGGATGTAATCCTTCAGTCCAAAGCCAAGAATGCGATCAAAATCGAGGAGTAAACGTACCCTGTTCGTCGGCGATTCCTCCTGGGCGCGCAGCATCGTCCATACAACAGCCATGGCTCGCGGGATATTCAGATCATTTTCAACTTCGCCCAGAAATCGCTCTTGCCACGTATTTCCCTCAATAGGTTCATCATGCAACACCGCATCTTGATCCGCCTGTAAAAACAACTGGTAGGCATGGTCGCGCAAGCGTTCAAGGGAGGTCTGGGCTGCTTCTAGCGCACGGAAGGTGAAGTTAAGGCGGCTGCGATAGAGCGCGGTAGTGTAAAAGTAGCGCAAAGATAGGGGGTCGAAGCCGCGCGTCTCAATTTCAGAGCAGGTATAGGCATTGCCCGTCGATTTCGCCATCTTCTGCCCGTCGGCGAGTAAATGCTGGGCATGGACCCAGTAGTTGGCGAAAGGCTCCCCGGTAAACGCTTCGCTCTGCGCGATCTCATCTTCATGATGAGGAAAGATATTATCCACCCCGCCAGTATGTAAGTCAAAATGCCGTCCCAGGTACTTCATCGACATGGCGCTGCATTCGATATGCCAACCGGGGAAACCACGACCCCATGGACTATCCCACGCCATTTCGCGGCCAGGTTCAGCCACCTTCCACAGTGGGAAATCTTCCGGGTTATGCCGGTCAACATCCACACCTTCACGCACCCCCGCCAGCATGTTTTCCAGTTGATTGCCAGAGAGCTTTCCATAGCCGGGAAAACGCTTAATATCAAAATAGACGTTGCCGTTGACTTCGTAGGCCACGCCCTTTGACTCTAGCTCCTGAACAATGGCGATCATTTCAGGAATGTGTTCTGTGGCACGCGGAAAGACCGTCGCGGGTTCTATATTGAGTTTCCGCTCATCCTCATGAAACGCCTCGGTATAGAACTGCGCAATCTGTAACGACGTTTTGCCCTCTTTGCGCGCCTGCGCCAGCATTTTATCCTCACCCCGGTCCACCATCTCCTGCCGCATATGACCAACATCGGTAATATTCTTCACATGGAATACCTCGAAGCCGCGATATTCGAAGGCGCGCCTGATCCAGTCGGCCATCGTGAAGGTGCGTAAATTCCCAATGTGGATAAAGCGGTAGACGGTGGGGCCACATGAATACATCTTGACTTTGCCCGCCTGCAAGGGCACAATCTCTTCAACGCGTCGGGTCAGGGTATTATAAATTTTCATGCCGGTGTCTTGTCCTCAACGGGTGGCACAGCGGAACAACCTCTCAGGCGTTCGCATAGACATCAGGTATTCGCTAACGATACCCCTATCATGTATACGAACAAACTTTCAGTATTACATGGTACGAGTGTGTGTCTTCCTTTGTCAAGTTGAACCTGCCCTTATCAAATCAAACAGCACGTTCAGGTAAACTATTCCGCCAGCCATCGCTCCTTCGCGAAGATAAAGGCTATCACGCTCGCATAGCTATTTTAAACACGCGCCTCACTCAT
>VBFM01000246.1:0-2013 GCA_005882595.1 Chloroflexota bacterium | reverse complement strand
TTTTCTGGATGAGTAATGCAGAATTTTGACGCTTGAGAGGACAAAAACAGGTAAGTGGGCAAGTTTTACGCCGTCATTTCTCGCACGATCTGTTGCACACGCGCGCCCTCGGCTCGTCCTTTGGTTTCCTTGGCAGCGAGCGGCATCACTTTCCGGAACTCTTTACCGTTCTCGCCGATCAGCTTTTCCACGATTGCGCGAAGCTCATCATCGCTGAGTTGAGTGCCTTGCAGATAGCTCTGCAAGATCGCCATCTCTTGCTGTTCTTTTTCGGCAAGGTCGTTACGCCCACCTTGCTGGTACAGTGGAATGGCCTGGCTGCGCTTCTTGACCTCTTGCTCCAACACCTTCAAGGTATCGGCTGCGGTCAGTGGCTGCCCAAACTCCGAGTTTTTGCGGTCTGTGCGGGCCACCTCAAGGTTATGGATAGCCCCCAATGCCATGCGCAGTGTATCGAGCTTGAGCTGGTCGCGGGCGCGCTGCGCATCCTGGATATCTTTACGCAATTGTTGTTCAATGGGAAATTCCTGTCGTGCCATGAAAAAACACCTCTTCTCACGTTGTCATTACTGTAATGGCTTTTAGTATACAATGCCACACGGGAAAAATCACTACCAACCTTGTCTTCCTCGTCTTCTTAAGATCAGTAAACAGAGCGAGTTGCGCGTATGGGCCAGTGAATCAACACGAAAAGAGGGGCACAATGAGTTGCGCCCCTCCATTTTATCCATCCAAATCAAGATTGACTGCTATCGTGAGCATGAGCAAAGATGTCAGGCATCTTCTCTTGATGGATTATCAAAGCGGAAAAAGTTGCTCATCTCACCGCTTTTCTTGTGCTCTTGAAAAAGAAACACAAGGTTCCTGTCTTTAAAGGTTTTCAACCACTGATCCCAATTCACCTCTTGCAGCTTTCTTCCGCCATAGCCAGGGAAATTGAAGCGCAGCACACCTAAATGATCACCATGTTCTGTCCCAGGAACAGTTGCCGGGACGGCCTGGCGCTCCTGTGCCCAGTGCTTGATGACCTCCGGGTTACGTGTTGCAAGGGTTTGGCCTGGCCTATCTTCATGCTCCTGGGGCGAATGAATCCACTTTGCACGCTTCGTACTGGCAGACAATTGATCGGCATGCCGCTCGATAAACTTTATCTCTTCTGGAGTGGCATTCTTGACCTTCTCAGTAACCGAATGCTGTTGTGTTGTTTTCGTTGCCATCGATCTTCCTCCATTTCTTTTAACCTATTTATCGGTGTCACTGTCTGAAACAAAGTGAAAGACTTGCTCACGTTGCCAATCAGTGAGCATTTTCTCACCTATCAAGCTTTGCGCGCCTCCTTTCTCTTTTGGACAGGTAACAATGAGAGAAGAAGCCCAGACATGTATTGTACGTATATTGTACGTATCACCATCAGAAAACGTGACAGCGCTTGCACATATTGACGACTTAATAGATCAGTAATCGTTTGTGGTTCACCGAACGTGTCACTCTTGTACTTGTATAGAGAAGCCGAGGATTATATCCGCGCGGCTTCTTTCGAGCAGCAATTCGTTGTCCTCGTAGGGGAGACCTTTCTATTTCGCTCAAAGACACGAACAAGAACAGGAGACATCTATGGCAAGTATGCGAAGAAACGCTCTTTTGCGGGTCAAGCCGGTTGACCTCATTTTGAAACAAAGTGAGAACCAGGAGCATGGACTCAAGCGCACATTAGGGGCGGTTAGTATCACACTGCTGGGCATCGGCGCCATTGTCGGCACCGGCATCTTCGTCCTAACCGGAGTCGCGGCAGCAAAATACGCAGGGCCTGGACTCATACTTTCGTTCGTGGTAGCGGGCATTGTGAGTGGACTCGCCGCCATTTGCTATGCCGAATTCGCCAGTACCGTACCAATTGCCGGCAGCGCTTATACCTACTCTTACGCGACGCTTGGTGAGTTGGTCGCCTGGATTATCGGCTGGGACCTGATCCTGGAATACGCGGTAGGTGCGGCGGCTGTCAGTATTGGCTGG
>VBFM01000098.1:12253-17140 GCA_005882595.1 Chloroflexota bacterium | reverse complement strand
CCTCAGCTAGCATCTGGTCCAGCGAGCGTGATGCCATGCACCTCTCCCCCGTCTTCTGCGGTGTTGCCACGCAGGAGCAGATCGCACAACTGCGCCCGGTGCTGGCGCAGCCTCCCAGCAACAACCCCCACTGGCGACCGCTCAGTTGGCCTCCCATCATTATGACGGTAGCTGAAGCGGCCCGCTGCGCTGGCATGTCGCAAGAAGCGGCAGACCTGGCCTACCGTTTTATTGATGCTTCCTACCGCAGCATCGACAGCCGTGAGCTGGACGAATATGGCAACATACCTGGAATCACCCGTGAAAACCGCCGCGAGATTGTCTCTGGCAAATGGGGCCAGACCGACTACGTCAACTCTGGTATCGAAGGGTATGGTTGGGGCGCTGTCAGTATTCATTTGCTCATACGCCATCTGCTTGGCCTGTATGCCACTGATCTCAACAGCATCACCCTGGCTCCGACCCTCCCCCTCGCCCTGCGCCGCCCTGGCGCAACCTATACCATTGCTCCCATTCCTTGGGGGAAGTACATGCTGAGTCTCACCTACCGAGTGAAAAACGCGCGCAGCTATGAAGCAACCTTCCATGTTCGTCCACGCGCACAAGAAGGTCAGCCAGCGGAGAAGACTGAGGCTCGGTCAGAGACGGTCGGCGAACAGGAATATCATTGGGAAGGAATATGGGGCGAAGAAAGAAAGATCGTACTCCTTTAACGCCCCTAAAGATTTATACTTCGAATCGTGTTTTTGTCGTGGTTAGCTGATACTTCCCATGACGACATCAAAGATCAGCACTGAGTTAGCCGGTATAGGTCCATTAGCCTGAGCGCCATACCCTAGAGCGGGGGGGATAATGATAATGCGCTCTCCGCCCTGCTTCATACCATCGAGACCCTGATCAAAGCCTGGAATAACTTTGCCCTGGCCAAGCTGGAAAGTTAAAGGCTGGCCTTTACGATCATAGGAGCTATCGAACTTCTTCCCTGTGCTCTTGAGCCAGCCGGTATACTCAAGGGATACATTGCTGCCCGATTGTGCGGCTGGTCCGCAGCCCACCCGTACATCATAATATTGCAGTCCACCGGATAGGTTGACCGGTGTGCCAGTTAAGGCAGGCGGATTCGCACTTCCCGCAGTTGGGGTGGGGGTTGTCTTCAATTGCGAGAGGCAGGCGTGCAAGGCGACGGCGGTCGCGGTAGCATTCTTACTCGCGATGATAGCGGTCGCGGTGGCATTTCTATGGGCAATGGCAGTGGCAGTGGCATTCGCGCTGGCCTGTTGCCTGGTCGCCTGGTCGGCGCTATAGCGCTGATATTGCACGATGCCCAGGATAGATAAGGCGATCACTACCACACTTACAATGGAACTTGTCCATATGCGCTGTCTGCGGCGACGACGCGTCTGGCGCTGCAGGCGTTCTTGTTGACGCTGTCCTGGCCGGTGCAATCTCTGCGACGTTGGTTTTTTCCCATTCATAGTTTGCGTCATGGGGTACAATTTCTCCTTAGATGCATTGTTGATGTTCAAGAATTGCAAGGAGAGAGTACCATTACTGTTGCATTCTGGCAAGAGGTTAGGGACTAGTTGTGAGGAAAAGTGGGGACACCGCACACCCAGGCAGAGGGCTGCGCCCTCTGCACTCCTGCTCTTAGCCCGATCTTGCAACTCATGTTATAATAGCATCTATCATCGTCAAGATTGTATCAGTTATTTTGTTGTTATACCCATAATATATACGGCTCAGGTGCCTCAATGCTGTAAGGAATGTGGCGAACCTTTTGATAACCAGCCTGCCAACGGACTGCGTCCTAGCCTACGGCTCAGGCAGGCTGCAAGGAACGAGGAGTATAGGTATGGCAGAACAAGGATATTTACGATTTCCAACGATTCACCAGGATGATATCGTGTTTGTGGGCGAGGATGATCTCTGGTTGGTATCAGGTGAGGGTGGACGGGCTGAACGTTTGACCGCAGGAGTGGGCGAGGTCAGTTTTCCGCATTTTTCCCCTGATGGGGAATGGCTGGCTTTTGTTGGAAAAGAGGAAGGCCCCAGCGAGGTCTATGTTATGCCCGCACAGGGCGGCGTGGCACGGCGCCTTACCTTTCAGGCTGCGTCGTGCAAGGTGGTTGGCTGGTGGCCCGATGGCGTATCCATCTTATACTCCAGCAACGCGGGTCAGGCATTGGGAAATCAGGAATTTATCTATGCCATAGAACCACGCGGAGGAGAGCCACGCAAGCTTGCTGTTGGCATGGCAAATGCCATTTCCTATGGCCCAGGCGGGGGTGTCGTGATCGGACGCAACATTGGTGAGCCTGCGCGCTGGAAACGCTATCGAGGCGGCACTGTCGGTCATCTATGGGTTGATGTGCGAGGAAGCGGAACGTTTCAGCGCCTGCTGCGACTCGATGGCAATATCGCGACCCCTTGCTGGGTTGGCGAGCGCATTTATTTCATTTCCGACCATGAAGGTGTGGCCAACGTCTATTCCTGCACACCGTATGGCGAAGACCTGCGCCGTCACACCGATCACCGGGATTTCTATGCGCGCAACCTGTCGAGCGATGGGCAGCGCATGGTGTATCATGCCGGCGCGGACCTGTACCTGTTGGATCCCGCTACTTCATCATCGCGCAGACTGGATGTGGCGCTGCCGAGCCTGCGCACGCAGCGCAGCCGCAAGTTTGTCGCCGCCAGGGACTACCTGGATAGCGTGGCCCTGCATCCTCAAGGGTATGCGATGACGCTCACGACGCGCGGCAAGGCGTTCTCATTTGGTAACTGGGAAGGGCCTGTTATCCAGCATGGCACTCCTGATGGAGTGCGTTATCGGCTGCTGGAATGGCTCAACGATGGGAAACGCCTGGTAGCTGTCAGTGACGAGATAGGCAGAGAAGCGCTGGTGGTCTTTCAGCCGGAGGATGCCAGTGAACCAAAGGTCTATGCTGACATCGAGTTTGGCCGCGCAGATAGCCTGGTAGTCTCTCCGACCGATGACATGGTGGCGATAACCAATCACCGCCTGGAACTGCTCGTGGTTGACCTGGCGGCGAACACCGCGCGCGTGCTTGACCGCAGCGACTACGAGCGCATACAGGGGGTTGCCTGGTCACCAGATGGGCGCTGGCTGGCATACGGGTTTACGTCTACCGGGCGCAAAACCGCTATCAAGCTCTGCAACGTTGAGAGCGGCGAAACGCATGTTGTAACCGATCCGGTACTTCACGATGTCTCGCCTGCATTTGATCCTGAAGGGAAATACCTGTACTTTCTGGGATATCGCGTCCTCAACCCGGTCTATGACAACCTGCAATTCGATCTCGGCTTCCCACGTGGGGTGAAGCCATATGCTATTATGCTGAGCCGCGACCTGCGCTCGCCCTTTATTCCTGAACCCAAAGCTCCCGATGAGAAGGGGAAGGAAAAAGACAAAGAGAAAGGTGCGGAGAAGCAGGAAAAAGGCGAAGGGGCCGAGGAGGCTAAAGAGAGTACTGAAGAAAGGGAGAGGGGTGAGAAGAGCGAGGCAGAAGACGCAAACAAGCCTGCTCCAATCACCATTGACCTGGATGGGATTGCCAGGCGGGTTGTGCCTTTCCCGGTACCCGAAGGCCGTTACACCCGTATCCGCGGGGCCAAGGGCAAGGCATTGTTCCTGGGATTTCCTATCGAGGGAGCAATCAACCAATCTTTCCTGCAGCAAGACGCCAAAGGCCGCATTGATAGTTACGACTTTGAGGCGCAGAAGCACGAGTTTCTCATCGAGGGCGTCAATTTCTTTGAGCTTTCGCGCGATAGTAAGACGCTTGTTTATCGTTCGAACAATCGCCTGCGAGTACTGAAGGCTGGTGACAAGCCACCCAAGTCAGATAACGGCGATCGCCCCAGCCGTGAAAGCGGTTGGATCGATCTGAACCGCGTGAAAGTCTCGGTGCAGCCTGCCGCCGAATGGAAACAGATGTTTGCCGAGGCGTGGCGTTTGCAGCGCGAGCAGTTCTGGACAGAAGACATGTCGGGCATCGACTGGAAGAAGGTGTACGAGCTCTACGCGCCGCTGGTTGAACGGGTCTCCTCGCGTTCTGAACTCTCCGATCTCTTCTGGGAACTGCAGGGGGAACTGGGAACCTCGCACGCGTATGAGTTCGGCGGCGAATATCGACAGGGACCGCATTACCAGCAGGGCTTCCTGGGAGTAGACTGGAGTTACGACACTGAGAACAATCGCTATCGCATTGCGCATATCGTGGTAGGCGATCCCTCGGATAGCAAGACCACCTCGCCACTGAACAGCCCTGGTTTAAATATTGCAAAGGGTGACGCGGTGCTGGCGATCAACGGACAACGCGTTACGCCTGAACGCAGTCCACAGGAACTGCTGGTCAACCAGGCTGATAACGAGGTGCAGCTTACCATTGAGGATGCAGCCACGAAGGAGACGCGCGTCGTGACCGTCAAGGCGCTAGCGAATGAGACCCCTGCGCGCTATCGTGAATGGGTTGAGAATAACCGCCGCGTCGTGCGTGAGCAATCGCAGGACCGGGTAGGCTACCTCCATATCCCCGATATGATGCCGAGAGGGTTCGCGGAATTTCACCGCAGCTACCTGACCGAATATGACTATCCAGCGCTGCTGATCGATGTGCGTCACAATGGAGGAGGACATGTATCTGGCCTGCTGCTGGAAAAGTTAGGGCGGAAGCGCATTGGCTATGACTTTCCGCGCTGGGGTCAACCAACGCCTTATCCAGAGGAATCGCCGCGCGGCCCAATGGTTGCCTTAACCGATGAATATTCCGGTTCAGATGGCGACATATTCAGCCATTCCTTCAAGCTCATGAAACTGGGGCCATTGGTTGGCAAGCGCACCTGGGGAGGCGTGATTGGCATCAA
>VBFM01000098.1:0-12185 GCA_005882595.1 Chloroflexota bacterium | reverse complement strand
TGGAATGTGGAGAACTATGGCACCGACCCCGATATTGAGGTGGATATCGCGCCGCAAGATTATGTTCAGGGCGTGGACCCGCAACTGAATCGAGCGATTGCTGAGGCGCTGCGCTTGATCGAGGAGGTGCCGGTGTTGGAGCCGAAGCCTGGGGAGAGACCGAGGAGGAACAGGTTGGAGATTTTAAAATAGGGGTTAAGGGGCATTGAGGCGCTTCCAGGGCGGGGGCAAGCCCAGCCCCTACCCTATACGGGCGCATCCCGTTCGTTTCGTTCAAGTAACTCATCAGTCAATTGGAACCTTCTCTTTCCCACCTACCCAGGTTCCCACGATTACTTCCGATGATGCGCCGAAGAACAACACATCCAGCAGGTCCTCAGGATTCCAGCCTGTGAGCGATGGGTGATTCAAGTTGATAGCTACAAAATCGGCGAACTTCCCCGGCTCGATTACACCCGTCTCTATGCCCAGGGATTTTGCACCATATCGGGTACCGTAGTCGAGCAAGAGTGGGCCGGGTGAGGCCATCGGGTCGGGGACCAGTACGCGGCGGCGTTGATAGCGCATGCGAGCGGTGTATTCGGCCCAGCGCAGTTCTTCGATGGGATCGAGGTGGGTGTTGCTATCGGAGCCGATGGTGAGGGGGATGTTGGAGGAAAGGAGTTCGGCGTAGGGCGCGATGCCATCACCGAGGTCACCTTCGGTGGTGGGGCATACGCAGACGGTACAGCCATCGTGGGCAAGTAAGGCAATCTCGGTAGCGTTGGCATGGGTGGCATGGACAATGGTTGTTCGAGTTCCCAGCGCGCCAAAGCGCGCGAGCAGTTCGATAGGGGTACAGTTATAGGTGGCCTGGCATTGCTCAATTTCTGCTATTTGTTCGTCAGCATGCACGTGCAGGGGCATGTTGTGGGCGCGACTGTAGTCGGCTATGGCGCGGAACCAGGGTTCAGGCACGGCGCGCACTGAATGTGGGGCGACGCCGATGAGTACCCCGGTGGCACGCAAGGCTTCTACACGGTCGAGATAGGCTTCGACTGAGGCGTCACAGAAGCGTAACTGTTCCTGCTCAGGGGCCTGGTTGAAACCACTCTGCGCGTAGGCGGTCATGAGCAGGACGACGCGTATACCGGCATCGCGCCCGGCCTGTAGCACTGCTTCTGACATGGCATTGGGATTAGCATAGGGTGTTCCACCGGGTTGATGGTGTAGATAGTGAAATTCGCCGACGGTTGTATAGCCAGCCGCGAGCATCTCGCGGTAGGTTTGCAACGCGCTTTCGTATAAGAGATCGGGATTCAAGCGCTGCGCCTCGGCATACATGACGCGACGCCATGTCCAGAATGTGTCCTGTTGAGAAAGTGGACGATGGGTATGCCCGCGTAAGGAACGCTGGAAGACATGGCTGTGGACGTTGACGAAGCCAGGGAGGAGCGCGACGCCGGGGAGGGCGGTGATGTCCGCAATGAATTGCGCCCCTACAGAGGTGATGGAAGCGATGCGGCCATCATCGGAGATGGAGACGAGCATATTGGGTTGTAGGCCTTGTGGGGTGTATATGTAGTCTGGGGCGAGATGTTTTGTCATGTTTGACCTTTCTTTTTGCTCAAATGTATCACATGTTGTGGATGACGTCTAAGTGTGAATAATGTCATGAACTTTTGGTAGGCTACGCTACTGTTTTTTCTGAAAAAGAAAGGTATGATTTAGGAAAAATGGAAGGAGCTGCTCCATGATGCAGACGATGGGTAAGCAAAAGAGGGTGCCTATGAAAGCGCAGTCAAAGAACGACCGGGTTGGGGCTATCGTCTGCTTATTGGGAGTGGCGCTCGTGCTCGTGGGGTTCTTTCTGCCATTATATACGGAACAGGACGGTAGTGGGGCGACCATACGTTATGTCGGAAGTCTTTGGAATTCGAGGTTGTTCGCGCTGCCCTCGCTGTTTGTGCTGGTTGTTTTTGTGATGAGCGCAGCAGCGTTAGTGTTTGGGGTGCGCTGGCCCGGGCTTATTTATCAGAGACGGGTGGCGGCGATTGCGGGATTGATTATGCAGGCGCTGGTAGATGCTCTCGCCTTGATGGGCGCTGCATTTTGTGTTGGTGCCGGATGTGCGATTACGCGGGCGGGCGCTGGATTGTACGCGGCGAGCCTGGGTTTTGTGGTTATGGTGGTGGGAGCGTTTATCGCACGAGAGAGGAGACGCTCATGACGACGAAACCAGTGACCACTCCCGCTAGAAATGGGACCGCAGCTCTGCAAAGGTTGGCAACGTCAGCACACGCCCCTCTCCAGCGTTCTTAACCTCCTCATGTTCTAGATGCCAGGTATGGGGATGAGGAATATAGACCGCATTAAGTCCGGCAGCAAGAGATGGATTGATATCGGAACGGGGCGAATTGCCTACCATCCACGTTTGTTTCGACTCAAGGCGCAACTCGGTCACGACACGATGGTAGGTAGCAACATCTTTTTCTGGCACGATGACCACCTGCCTGAAGAACCCCTCGATCCCCGACCGTTCGACCTTGAGCTTCTGTTCTTCAAGGTCGCCCTTTGTGAGCAAGAGCAGATCATGCCGAGGCGACAAATAGTTCAGTGTTTCTTTGACACCTTCCAGTAATTGCAAGGGGTGAGTGCGGATTTGCTCTCCGAACTGGCGCACAAGTTGGACATCCTCATCCTGGATGTCTTTTTCCGCCAGGCGACGGTAGGTTTCGACCAGGCTCCTGGTGAAATTGACCGATCCATAGCCCATGAGACGTTCCACGTCATCCAGCACCGCGCGCACCTCATCCCGAGAGAGTCGGGAGTGATCGAGGAACGTAATAAAGTCATGAATGGCTTGCTCAAAATAGATATTGTTCTCCCAAAGGGTATCATCTGCATCGATCAAGAGGTGATAGCGCATCTTCTGTACTCCTATATTTATTATAATGGTCCGGGATCGCCGATCAAATGAAAGCCGGCCCAGAAGTAGGGATGTATACGGTAGGGACGGATGGAGGTGCGGGAGCGGGCAAGGAATGCGCGCTGGGCACCGGCGAGGGCGGCGGCTTTGGTTAAGTCGCTCAATAGGGCCTGGTAGAACATCTCCATGAGTTCGGCGCTGCTGGCGTCGTCTACTTTCCACAGGGTGGGCAGGAGCGAGGCGGCCCCGGCGTAGAGAAAGCCGCGCCCAAGCCCGATGACCTCATCGACGCCGCCGACCACTGCGCGGCCAGTTTCACAGGCGCTCAAGGTGACGAGGGAACACGAAGAGAGGTCGAGGTTGAAGACTTCGATGGTGCTTAACTGGTGATCAGCGAGCTTGATATGCGAGAAGTTGGGGGCGTCGAGGCGGAACATGCCGTGCGCTGCAATATGCACGATGGGGCTGTTCGGACCCACTTCTTGCAAGAGCGACCTGGTAGCAGCCTGATTGATGGCGCAGGGGGCACCCAACAGCTTCGCGACCGCCTCGGCCTCCTGTTTGGCGAAGGCCAGTCGCCCATTATCTGAAAGGCCCATGACCAGCGAGTTTTGTAAATGCAAGCCTTTCGATTTGATGCGTTTGCCACGCCGGCGGCAGAGGTCATGCAGCGCAGCCGAGGGAAGATAGGAGACATTGTGACGCTCGATGACGAATTGCACGCCATCGAAGAGGCAATGGAACGGGAGATAATGCAGCATACCATAGGGGACAATGGTCAGGTGGTCGCAGGCGTTCAAGGCGCTCTCGACCGGTTTGAGCAGAAGATCATAGAGGCGCTGCAAGAGTCCGAGGCTATTGTCCTGTAAGCCGATGAAAGCCGAGGCGCGGTCCTGCGCTCCACTGGCTTGAGCCGCCAGGTCGAGATTGACGCGCCAGAGCGAGAGCAAGCGTTCCAGTTTGGGTACGGCATCATGGATGACCTGCACATCGACGCCCACGCGCGTCAGTTGGAAGATGTAGAGGTCGCGTTCGGTGAGGTAGTATTCCAGCATCAAGGTGGAACGTTCGATTTTCTGCCAAAGTGTAGTAACGATACTGTCTGTCCATTGCGAACGCGAGCGCGTTATCAGGTCTCCTGCCAGGCGCAGCTGCATCTGTTCCAACAGGTGTTCGATGCTCTGTTCGCGCTGCTGCATTTCCTTACGTGCCTGGCCGGGCTTCAAGGCGCGAATACGCAAGACGGCGGTATCACTCAGGTTCGCCTCATTTTCGGATTCATAGACGATGGAGCTGTACCAGGCCTGTTCTTCACGCAAGCGCACCAGGTCTTCAAGGATGGCCTCGCCGGCCTTGTCGGCTGCGCGCAGGCGGATATCGATATTGTTACGCAGGTAATCACCCAGCACGCGCGACTTGGCTTTTTCGACATAGACGAGGGCCTGCTCCTTGTTCAGCTGTTTGAAGGCCAGGACCATGGCACGCTGGTAGACGCCGCCTTTATCCTCGAGGAAACTGCTGCGTTCATTCAGCACGAGGTGACTCTGTACATCATCAATGCCTTTAATGGCGCGATCATAGTAGCGGGCCGCCGCTTCCAGGTCTTGATGATGCTCGGCAATTTGTCCGAGCAGGTAGTCGCAACGGTATTTCAGTTCTAACAGGCCCTGCCCCTGGGCAATATCCCATGCCTGGTGACAGAGGTCCTGCGCGCTCGATGTATCACCAAGGTTGGCGAGTACATAGGCCTGCAGGAGAGCGGCGCGCGCCAGGTGCGGCAGGGCTTCTTGCTCGGCGAAGGCGTCCGCCGCATAACGGGCTTCGCGCAGGCTTTTGGTCAACTGACCATCGACGAAGTACAGCTCCGCCTGTTGCAGGCGAACGACGGAGGCGAGCGCCATAAAGCCGATCTCTTCCAGGATGGTTTTGGCTTCGCGCAATTTCTCATCGGCATCGCGCAGATCCCCCTTGAGCATGGCAGCCTCGGCCTGGTATAACAGGGAAGTCGCGACGCTACTGCGATGCCCGTAGGATTTGCGAAAATAGGCGATGGTCTCTCCGGCGAGTTCATAGGCCTCGTGAGCGCGATTGAGACGCAGCAGACTGCTGCACATTTGCTGCGCCACTTCAGCGGCTTGAAAATCCATGGTATGGCCGCGGAAAATGTCGCGGCTGCGGTTGAAGAGGAGCAGCGCCTGGCTGTAGTGTCCCTGGGCAGCGTAAATTTGCGCGATATTGAGTTCCTCACGCGCGACAGAAACTTCCTGGCCACTATGCCTGACAAAGGTGGCGCGAGCCTGTTCATGCAGGGCAACCGCTTCACGGAAACGCCCCAGGGCAGCAAGGGCAATGGCTTTATTGCCACGCGCACGCGCAATATGCAGATCAACGCCGTCGCCCTGTAAGAGGTAGGTTTCGATGGCGCGATCATAGAGCCGTAGCGCCTGCTCAAACTGGCCCAGTTCAAAATGAATGATGGCGGCGTTGACATCGATCTGCCCGGCGCGCAGGAGTTTGTTATAGCGTACGAAGACCTCGCGGGCAGCAGCGGCATCACGCAGAGCCTCGGCGCTGCGATTCAACTGCAAACAGGCGTTGACGCGACCAATGCGAGTGCGCGCCCAGCCTACTTCGTCTCCTTCGGCTAGAAATTCTTCGGCGGCGGCATCTAAGTAGGTAATGGCTTCTACTTCCTGATCCATGTGGCGCAAGGCGTCTCCGCGCGCCATCAATCCAAGCGCGTGGGCATAGCGATCGCGTGTGAGTTCGCCGATAAAGATGAGGTGGCCGGCAAGCAGGAATGAGAGGTGTAATTCTGTTGTCCAACGCTTGTCCGCTTCGCGTTTAATCAGCTCGACGAGGAGTCGTTGGCCTTCCTTATCAAACGAGGGGAGCTGCTTTTGCAGTACGACGTGCCCTTCCTGCTCGTCCATACGAAGAAGCGCGGTTACGAGGTTTTGCGGTGTCATGCGTTCATAGTTCCAGGTTTATATCCCTTAGCCAGCAGTGAATAGTAATTGCTACAGCTTTAGACGATTTTGATTGGTGATTAATCACATCAAGTGTTGCGTATTGTATCATGTCACGTGAAGACAGAGAAGTGGCTGACGCCACGTTTGCATATCTTTCTCGTAATAAACGTACGTCATTCAGTTTCTTTGGAATTAGTCAGGAGAATCGGAGGCAGATGATGCAATCATCGAGACCCAGAAAGCATACACCGGCCGAGCTTGCCGCGCTACTTACCGTTGATAGCTTTCCGCGTTCGGCAACTTATGACCCGCAATGGATGCTGGAGAATGGGATGGGGCCAAATTCTGTATGGCTGGCCGAGGCTCTCGGCCAGGTGATGGATTTCCAGGCCGCTCCGCGCGTGCTGGATATGGGCTGCGGGCGGGCCAGCAGCTCTATCTTTTTGGCGCGTGAATTTCATCTCCAGGTATGGGCGACGGACTTATGGATTAGCGCGAGCGACAACTGGCGGCGAATCTGCGCAGCCAATCTACAGGACGCGGTGTTTCCGATTGGTGCCGAGGCTCATACACTGCCGTTTGCCGGTGGCTTCTTTGACGCGCTGGTTAGTCTGGATGCATATCACTACTTCGGTACCGATGATCTCTACCTGGGCTACTACGCGCAATTCGTTCGCCCCGGTGGCTACATCGCGATCGTTGTACCCGGGCTGGTGCACGAATTTACCCATGGCTTGCCCGACCACCTGGCTCCTTACTGGTCCTGGGATTGGTGGAGCTTCCACAGTCCTGACTGGTGGCGGAGGCACTGGGAGAAGACGGGGTTGGTTGAGGTTGAGGTGGCGGATTTCGTCCCTGATGGGTGGAAGCACTGGCTGAGATGGATGGAGGTTTCCCTTGAGCAAGGGCTGCCATCATCGCAGGAGGAAATCGAGATGCTGCGCCTGGATCGTGGTCGTAACCTGGGCTTTACGCGCCTGGTTGCGCGCAAGAAGTAAGGGGTACAGGAGGACTGAGTCCCCTGTACCCCTCACACATTCGTACATCGTGAGTTACCATGATACACGTTGTACGTTATACAGAATGGAACCACATGAATGGGCATCAATCCTGCAGGGCTATTGGAAGTTGTTCGATGACGATGATGCTGTCAGGGAGCTGTAACTCCAATGTATAGGTCGCCGGTGAGATCGATGAGAAGACAAAGTTGCCCAGTTCATCGATGTTTTGCGTATAGACGGCGCTGGTTTGCGATGAAAGCAACACCGGAATCCCCTGAAGCGCTTCCAGCGCGGTACCTTTGCGATTGACAAAGCCAATCAGTTGCAGGGCATCATTGCGGCTGGTACCTCGTTCGAGCTGGACAGATATACTGAAATCCTCTGCCGTATAGCGACGGGGCCACGCAACTGAACTGGTGGGATTACGTTGGTAAGCCCAGCGAGGCTGTTGAGGCTGCAGGGCCGCGATAATGCGACGCGCATGAGCTGTTGAGCGCTCACGCAGTCCCTCGAGGACCCGTTTCACATCCTGTATTGTACTGCTATGGTTATTTTGAGAGGAGGCTTGAACAGCAACAGGCGCAACAAGCATGGGATCGTTCGCCAGAAATTCTGAGAGTGTTGCGACTTCAGCAGCACAGAGCACACACCGATCGAGGTGCATGTCGATTACAGAAGCAGCTTCTTTACTGAGCAAGCCCATCTGGTATTCACCGAGTATTTGATTGGGTGGGCAATCCCACCGGTAGAGTTTTTTGATAAGCGAGCGCTCCAATCCGCGATACTCTGCTACCTGCGTTGAGCAATGATGGCAACGCGCAAGATGCTGCTCAACGACTGGCCTTACCCTCTCCCCTGCCAGATAAGCAAGCAGTTCTTCATCGCGAATGACGCCGGGTTCACTACACTCCATGAGCTTTTCCTTTAAGCAATGGATATTGGTCAAACGACCAAAACCCGCGACGCCTGAGATTGACTGAGTCCGAACTATACGAACTACACGAACGATAATCCGGCACGGTCTACAATTTACTACTCAGGCAGGAAGCAAGCTGTGCTTCCTCGCAAGATAAGGGTCGTCCCCACTGAGTAACGTTTCGCTGAATACTGACGATTCTCCCCTCTCGCCGGTATTACGATACCTGACTCAGCAGGCTTCATTTGTCCTTTTCACCTGAATAAACGAACGTCTTTGCTATTTTAGTATCTATCTCCCTGGACAAAGCACAACGATAGGACTTCTTGATTATCAAAGAATCTGGTGCTTGAACAAGGTTTGTAATCGACGATTGCGGCGCAGGCGCTCCAGCACATTGCGTTTGATGCGATAGACATCTTCCACCGTGGGGAAGAGTTTGCGATGCTGGCTGCTAATCTCGCTTGGTTTCATGCCTTGCACGTAGGCAAGATAAATCAAAATGCGCTCATCTTCGCCATTGAGTTCCTCTTGAATGACCTGCCACAGGCCTTGCGCGGAGATGTTTGATACAACGTCATCGGCGGGGTCATCCGTAGCCGGCTCGTGTTCGATTAATTCGAGCGTTTCTTCATACTGCCGCGCCTGGCGAGAGCGCACCTCGTCGGCGATGACGCTGTGTACGCACATTTTGAGGTACTTCAAAACAGCCGCCAATGAATCGAAGTTATCCATCTTGGCGGGGGTCAGCGCCTGTGAGAATTTGGCAAAGGCGGCATTGACCAGCGGTGCACTGCCATCCTGGCCTAGTAGTGAAGTGGCGCTCTGGTGCTGATTGACCCAGGTCAACACCAGAGGAGCATATTGCTGGTAAATACAGGCCCAGGCATCGTCGCTGCGCCTGGTGATAGCACGGCGAAATAGCTCAAGGCAGTAGCGATCATTAGAGACGCTTTGTTTGAGAAATTTATTGGTTTCTTCTGAGCAGCAACGAGCAAGTTCGTTGATCGAAAGCGACTCCACCTGGGGCGTGCCATCAACCTGGCCTCCCACTCCGGTGGGAACACCTGGGATGTGAGAGGAATTAAACGACTCCATCGACATTCGTACCTGCTTCTAACAAACTAGGCAATTCTCGACGCTTAGGAAGTATATCATGAGAAATTCAAGCGCACAAGCCTGGAAGGGATTCATCTACTACAGCTTTTCTGAACTATCGCACGTATTTGCTACACTAACATATGCTTACATTGCGATGTATTATGACATGTTTGAGGGAGAAGGAATAGGAAAGGGCCAAAAAGTACTTGTTATTGCCGAACGGTATAGGGATGTAGGGGCGCAATTCATTGCGCCCACCTCTGGCGAATCGGCCTTTCAAGAGGGCGCAATGAATTGCGCCCCTACATCATTTGCGTGGAATCTAGGAACAGGTTGTTAAATTACAACGCCAGGCTGAGCGATAGAAGAGAGAAGCAGGCGGGCTACCTGGGTGGGGGCTTGAATCTGTGGCATATGGCCTACATGTGGTAGGAGTACCAGTTTCGAGCCAGGGATGCCGTGGTGTAAATCGTGGGCGTAGATGATGGGCAGGAGGCTATCATTTTCGCCCCAGATGATGGTGGTGGGGCTCTTGACCTGCGCCAGGATGGTATCTAACTCCTCACGGGGGTCGTACCCGTTTATGAATCCGGCATAGGCGGGCGTTTGTGAGTTGCGCACGACGGCATCCAGGATGAACCTGGGGGTTGGGAATGCAAATCCCCAGGTGTGTTCAAGCGAGCGTTGGGCGGCAGTGCGATCGTTGGCCACGGGCGAGCGCATATTTTCGCGCCGTAAGCCCGCGCTGTTGAGCAAATACAGGCGTTCGACGCGCTCAGGATGTTCCACGGCAAAGCGGGTGGCGATCCAGCCGCCAAGCGAATTGCCGACGAGGGTGACTTGTGGATAGCCGAGGGCGTCCAGGAAACGCTCCAGGTAGAGGACGTGGGTGGCGACGTTGGTTCCCTGCGGGGCAAGCGGTGTTTTGCCGAAGCCGGGCATGTCGGGGGCGTATACCAGGTATTCTTTGCTCAGCAGCGGCATCAGTGCGGCCCAGACTTCGGCGGAGTTGCCAAGGCCATGTATGAGTATAACCGGGGTGCCGCGGCGCCCGGCGCAGTAGTAATGCATGGGGACGCCGCCAAGGTTGGCGGTCTCTTCTCGTATGCCAATGAGTAGCATTCCCGCACGTATGGTGTCTATCATGGTTTCCCAGGGACGAAGATAGATGCGTAGAGCGAGCGCTGCCAGCCCTCCGATAGCAGCGACAGTCAAAAAAGCTGGAACCAGTGGAAATTTTTTCGCTTTAGCTGAAGACATACAAAACCTCTTGAGTTCCCAGGGATAGCATTGGTTTCCTGAAAGATCATTGGATTTCCAGATGCCCTGAAAGACCATTGGATTTCCAGGGCGACCGCAAGGGTACGCCCGTACAATACACGACAAGCAAACACCATCTCGTGGTATTGTACGGGCGCACCCTCGCGGTCGCCCTGGTCGCTATACGCCATTGCCAATAGACGACTACTCGCCGGCACTGGCGACCACTTCAGATTGATTCTCCAGGTTCAGATCGACCACCACGTCGCGGTTTTGCTTCTCCAGCTGTCCCCAGACGTAGAAGACGATGGCCAGCAGGAGAATGATACCTAAAGCTACAAACTGGGTCACTATGTACGTCGTTTTATCAATGCCAAGAGAGGAACTGATCGTGCTTGGAATGAGAATGAAGTAGCTGCCAACCGCCGCATACGCGAACGGGAGCAGCGTGACAATCCAAGCGCCAACCATACCACCCGGCACCCGATAGGGACGATGTACATTTGGATATTTGTAGCGCAGGATCAGGTACGCGGGGAAGATGAACAGGTACGAAAGGGTTGTCGTCGAGATGGTGAAGCCGATCACCACCGCGAAGAGCGCCCCGAGACCTCCTCCCGCGGTGGCAAACTCTGAGATCAATATTGCCACTATCGCTGTTATCGATGCGGTGATACCCGTCATGGTATTGACCGCAATAGGCGTTCCATATCTCCCGCTGAAGCGCCCTAAAAGGCGGGGAGCGGTGCGATCGAGCGCAGACATGGCGTAGGTGCGGTCAGCGCCAATGACCCAGGTCCCACCACTGGAAGCCAGCGCGAGTACATATCCTATGGCAATCAGCCAGCCCAGGACTTTAGCGACACCAGCAGGAAGCACACCGCTTACACTCAGAAAGGCGCTGAGGAAGCCACCTACATTGGTTAGCTGGCTCTTGGGGAGGGCGAGAACGATGAATGTGAGAAAAACGGCGTATGCGACGACAGCAATTGCGCCCGAACGGATGATTGCACGCGGCACATCACGCTGCGGGTTGTGCATCTCTTCGCCGGCACCGTTCTGCAATTCAAAACCGACGAACTGGAAAATGATTATCGGCAGAATAATGCTTACAATCAGGCTAAAGTTGGAAGGAACCAGGTTGGAGGGGTTGAGGTTCGCGCCTTTGGACTGACCGCTGATAATGAAAGCCAATGCCAGGACCACGAAGAGGGCGAGGAGCGCCAGTTTGACATAGGAGCCAAAGACGGAGAGCCATTTGCCAAACTTCAAGGACAGAATGGCGGACCAGGTGACACCCCAGATGAAGGCCAGGGCGATGACCAATTCAACAATGGCATCGACGGTAGTGCTTCCGCCGAAGACGTAAGTCAGGCTGCCGAACCAGAATAGCTTGATGGCGGCAATGGCTCCTACTGCCAGCGAACCACCTACCCAGAGCGGGTTGGAAATCCAGTACAGCATCGCGCCCAGGGCGGCATAGATGCGCCCTGCCGCTAACTTGCACCACTCGTACATTCCCCCTTCCTGGGTGAAGGTGCTGCCGATTTCCGCTGTGAGCAGCCCATAGGGCAGCAGAAATGTAATAGCGGCAATCACCATCCAGGTGAGGGCCTGCTCCCCGTTCGCGGAAAAGGCGCCAAGTGTATCGAGGCCGATAAGCGCAGAGACGGTGTAGAAGACCATGTCGAAGTAGTTGAACTCCTTGCGGAGCTTCTTCTTCTCCTCGAGAGTCGCTTCGGATGTGACTTCACGGATACTAGTATCCATTCGATGGTACCTCCTTTACGCCATAGGAGATATGACGTAGTTGGTTCAACACGCGTAGGTGTAGTGGCTAAAAAATAATGATTACAACGAACGCTGGTGGTTTATCGAAGAATGGAAGTGCAACGATTTGTTGTAGAGAGTAAACCACCTCCTTTGGTTGCGCTAGTAGATGGTAAATATAAGCAGTGAGAGATGAGCAGGCATCTCTATCTTGTGCGATAGTATACCATATAACAGGACAATTTCAACATGTATGC
>VBFM01000245.1:0-5532 GCA_005882595.1 Chloroflexota bacterium | reverse complement strand
TTATCATCCCGCCCGGCCTTCCCATCCCGGTGATATCGCTGATCATCGGCGTGATTGGCCTGATTATACTGTCTGTCTTGTACCGGAGGGCTATGATGCAGCACATACAACAGTCAACGTTGCCATTGCCATAGGCCTTTGCTCTTCATCCCTTTTGTCATCGAGAATTGCAGGCATGCGTTTGGCGGGATCACAGCCGCTGCTGCCTCACTTCTCGATGAAAAAGGTCCCGCTAGCAATAGAACTCGGTGAGCATACGGCTAATGCTGCTCACGTAGTCTCCCACGGCCCAGATGTTGCTTGAACCTGGGATCTGCGACACCCGTTAAGGAGGTTGTCATTTGGCCCAATCTCATTTGTTGAGATACAGCGCGTGAGTTACTCGCGCGGGACGTGCCCGAAGTACATGAGTTCCCACAAGGACTCGTCGCGCTGTGTCTCAACAAGCGTATCTGTTTGGTAATGCTCAAACTTCAGGTCACCCGTAAAGCGCAGATATGCTCCATCGACGCGTATCAATCGCGCCAGGAGAGCCTTGATACCATGCAGCTCTTCTATAAACTTATAGTGCAGGGTATCCTTCTCGCGTGTGAATGTAAGCACATAGCGTTCAGCCCCGTCGGTGTACTCGTAGATCATCTGGTTGGCAACCGGCTTGCCGGTGTCAGGTTCAATGGCAACATCTCGAATGCTGAAACGCACCTTCGTTGCGTCGTCGGCAATCACTCTCCCATCCTTGGCAAGCATGAAGACAGGGAAGGTCTTGCAGCTCTGCAATTAAGCTGCTCCATCTATCACTTTGCCCCGCGTCTCCATCCAAATATAGAGGAGGGGGCTTGCAATCAACAGGAAGAGGATGCTCGCGATGAAAATCCATGTCAGAGGATTCGCTTGATGGAAGTTGTTCCACGAGAAGACAATAGCCAGACCAATCGCAACAATGCCGATCATCTGGCTCTGGAGGGCGATGCGTACCGCACTCCAGCGAACATCGAGCGCGATGCCGAGTTCACCAACTCCCGTGAGGGCAAATAAAGCGCCCATGACACGCGCGGTGAGCGGAGTCAACTGCCAGGGCCAGGCGCTGATCATGAAGCCAGGCTGCAGGAAGAGCACAATGCTAGTGAACAAGGTCAAGCCACCCACGATGCCAATCACCAGTCGCACAAGGCGTGGCACACGGCGATCGGAGGATGTTTGAGGACCAGGGTCCGTGGAGCGATTGCGCAGCCAGAGTAGGAAAACAATGAACGGCGTGGTGAAGTACAGTCCTACCCAGGCAAAGAAAGAGAGATAACTATGATTGAAGCGATCCCAGTGCAGGATGGTCGCAATTCCCATCAACGTGGCAAAGCTGGTGACAGGAAGAAACCCGACCTTGACCCAATGCCAGCGCGCAAAGGTGGCGACACGCATAAAGAAATAGGCTCCGCCAATATAGGCCGCACCCAG
This sequence comes from Chloroflexota bacterium, assembly GCA_005882595.1. Taxonomy (GTDB): domain Bacteria; phylum Chloroflexota; class Ktedonobacteria; order Ktedonobacterales; family Ktedonobacteraceae; genus VBFM01. The sequence continues at coordinate 4,080 of VBFM01000245.1, read as the reverse complement.
CATCATGGCACTCATACGTGGCTGGATGCCCCAGGCGAATAACCCCTGCGTGTGATCGGGGAACAGGTAGAGGATTACAAAAGCGGCCACTAAAAAAGGGACGATGATCACCGAGACCCATCTTGTTTCTGGGAAGATGCGATCGTTACGCACACGGGTTCCTCGAACGTTTTCCACGTTTCCAGTGCTCTCCATAACAACCCTCCTTTCGTGAAGGTGCTTTCACACTCACACTTGCAATCGTCATGACTGCTCAGTTAGTTTAGCAGAAGCCGACGCAAATGTACAGGTCATCAGCATGGCCGCTTTATTCTAGGAGATATTGCACACCAGGGTCAAGTCTCATCTGGTACACCTGGTTATAGAAAGGGTGGAACGAGGAAAAAATCGAAAGAGAGGAAGGCGATCACGGCTGCCAGGATCGCCGCGTAGCGACCACGTGTGCTTGCCAGGACCAGGATGACCAGCAGGTAGACGATAGAAATGTTCGGGATGGTTGGATACAGGTGGAACGCATAGATGATCCCCGTCACGATCAATGCGGCTCCCTGGCTGATAAAGTAGTGGCAAAGGGAGTTACACTCCTTCCTGCTCGTCCCTGCTGCGCGGCACGATGTGAATGTCGATGTCGGTCGAGAGGCGCAGCACGCGATTGATGATGGAGCCGCGCAGCAGCTCTTCCCAATAGCTGCGCGCCGGCTGGCCCAGCACCAGCTGCGTCGCCTGGCGCTCGCGGGCGATCTCGACCAGCGTCCGCGCGATATCCTGGCTCTTCGTGCGGATGACCTCTGCTCCCAGATCTTCGGCGAGCACGGCATGCTCCTCCAGGCGTCGGAGGGCCGCCTCCCGGTAGCGCTTCGCTTCGCTGCCGTGCTTGAGCCAGCCGATGAGCTTGCTCATGAAGGCGAGATAGCCCTCCGGCTGGATGGAGACCGCGATCAGGTCGGCATGCAGGCCGTGGGCTAGCCTCCAGGCATCGCGGATGACCTCGCGGGTATGTGGGCGGTGATCGAAGCCCACCAGCACCCGTTCGCTGGCCGACCAGCTCTCTTTGATGCCGTGCTCGGTCAGGTACTCTTGCAACTGGGATTCGGTCTTCTCGGCGGTGCGCCGCAGCGCCATTTCGCGCAGCGCCGTGAGATTGCCTTCGCGGAAGAAATTGTCAAGTGCTGCCTGGATGCGCTCGCGCGGGTAGATATTGCCGTGCTTCATGCGTTGGCGCAGGGCGTGCGGGGAGATATCGATCAGCTCCACTTCGTCGGCCTGGTCCAGGATCCAGTCGGGCAGCGTTTCACGCACGCGCACGCCCGTGATGCTGGCCACCAGGTCGTTCAGACTCTCCAGGTGCTGGATATTGAGTGTGGTCACCACATCGATGCCCGCATCGAGGATTTCCAGCACGTCCTGGTAGCGTTTGGCGTGCTTGGAGCCGGGCACGTTGGTATGGGCCAGCTCGTCGATCAGCGCCACCTTGGGGTGCCGGGCGATGATGGCCTCGCTGTCCATCTCTTCGAGCGTCACCCCCCGGTACGTGACCTTTTTGCGCGGGATGATCTCCAGGTCCCCGATCTGCGCCTCCGTCTCGGGTCGTCCGTGCGTCTCGACGTAGCCGATTACCACATCGGTGCCCCGGCCCTCGCGCCGGTGCCCCTCGTTCAGCATGGTGTAGGTCTTGCCAGAGCCGGCGGCCGAGGCCAGGTAGACGCGCAGGCGACCGCGCCTGTGTGCATAGCCCCCGGCCACCGGTTGCGGTGCGGCCGCAGTCCCTGTGCCTGGCACGGGTGCGGACTGAGGAGCTTCCAGGTCCCGGTCGCGCAGGCCGTAGCGGCGCAGGAGCTCTTCTGGATCGGGGCGTCCCTCTTCACGTTCACGTTGTGCTTTGTCGGGCGGTTTCTCAGTCATCATGTCCCTATCTTATGATTCCGCGCTCCAACTTGTGCCGGTTTAGCACTGGCTCGGGTTCTGGCTACACGCGTCCAGCGCCAGGTTCAGATCGAGCACATTGACATAGGGTTCACCGAAGATGCCCAGGAAGCGTCCCGTCTCGTGCTCTGTGACCAGCTTCGTGACCACGGCCTGCGAGAGCCCGCGTGCCGCCGCCACGATCGGAACCTGGTACAGCGCCGCCGCAATCGATATGTCCGGGTCCAACCCTGAACCAGAGGCCGTCACCAGGTCAACCGGCACGGGACCCGGCGGCACGGACAGATTCTCCTTTTTGAATTCCGCCTGTAGTGCCGCGACGCGCTGCTGCACATCCTGCTTGAGGGTCGCATTGGTCGGGCCCAGGTTCGAGGCGCTCGAGTTGTCGGCAGCGTAGGGCTCGGGCGTTCCAGTCGACGGGTTGATGGTCACCGAGGGCCGCCCGTGGAAGTACTTCGGGTCGGTCCAGTATTGCCCGATCAGCTCCGAGCCGATGGGTTGACCATTGGAGTAGATCAGGCTCCCGTTGGCCTGGTTGTGAAAGAACACCTGGGCCAGGCCCGTGATCAAACCGGGATAGAGGAAGCCGCCAAGGATTCGTGATCCGACAGTCCTCCCGTCACGCTGAATCAACTGGCCATTAGCCTTATCCGGAAAAAGGACTCTTGCGATCCCTGTGACCACGAGCGGATAAACGATGCCCAGCAAGATCGTCGTCGCGATGGTCATCAGCACGGCCGTGAGAAGGTTTTTCTTCATTTCTCGAATCCTTTAAGCAAGTCCAATCCGCGTGATCAGCATGTCAATGAGCTTGATTCCGAGGAATGGCACGATAATGCCGCCCACGCCATAGATCAGCAGATTACGCCGCAACAGCTCAGCAGCAGGCATCGGCCGGTACTTCACTCCCCGTAAGGCCAGCGGGATCAGGGCAATGATGATCAGCGCGTTGAAAATCACCGCCGAGAGCACAGCGCTGTGCGGCGTCGACAGCCCCATGACGTTGAGGGCCTGTAGCTGCGGGTAGGTGATCGAGAAGGCCGCCGGGATGATAGCGAAGTACTTGGCCACGTCGTTGGCGATGCTGAAGGTGGTGAGCGCGCCGCGCGTAATCAGGAGCTGCTTGCCCACCTCGACCACCTCGATCAGCTTGGTCGGGTTGGAGTCGAGGTCGACCATGTTGGCCGCCTCTTTGGCGGCCTGCGTCCCGGTATTCATCGCCACGCCAACATCTGCCTGCGCCAGCGCGGGCGCGTCGTTGGTACCGTCGCCGGTCATCGCCACCAGGCGCCCACCGGTCTGCTGCTCGCGAATGAGCTTCATCTTGGTCTCCGGCGTCGCCTGCGCCAGGAAGTCGTCGACGCCCGACTCTTTGGCGATGGCCGCGGCCGTGAGCGGGTTGTCGCCCGTGATCATGATGGTGCGGATGCCCATGCGCCGCATTTCGTCGAAGCGCGCGCGCATGCCACCCTTGACGATGTCCTTGAGCTCGATCACACCCAGCACGCGCGCATGCTCCATGGCGCTATTGGAGCTGGCCTCTGTTTCAGCAACCACCAGCGGGGTGCTGCCCGCCCGCGCAATGCTATCAACGGACTGACGCAGCTCGTCATTGTGTGACGTGTCACCGCCATGTTCTGATACGTAGGCGGCGACGGCATCCGCCGCGCCCTTGCGAATGGTTTGTATTGGAACTCCACCATGCGCTCCATTCAGGTCTACCCCGCTCATGCGCGTCATGGCCGAAAAGGGGATAAAGGCTGCCGAGGGATCTTCCTCATCTGACAACCCGTACCGCTCCTTGGCCAGTAAGACAATCGAGCGTCCCTCCGGCGTCTCATCCGGCAGGCTGGAGAGCAGGGCCGCACGTGCCACCTCGCGTTCGTCTACGCCGGTGAGCGGCACGAAGCGCGTGGCCTGCCGGTTGCCCAGCGTGATGGTGCCGGTCTTGTCTAAGAGCAGCACGTCGACGTCGCCCGCCGCCTCCACCGCGCGCCCGCTCATGGCAAGCACGTTGCGCTGCACCAGGCGGTCCATGCCCGCAATGCCGATGGCCGAAAGGAGCCCGCCGATGGTGGTGGGGATCAGGCACACCAGCAGTGCGATCAGCGTGGTGACCGAAACCGCCTCGCCCGAGTAGATGGCGAAGGGCTCGAG
>VBFM01000244.1:1286-4020 GCA_005882595.1 Chloroflexota bacterium | reverse complement strand
AGCCGAGCGACTCCGCGGCGACGATCAATAGCGCGTTAGCGAGCGGTAAGAACCTGATCCTGACTCCAGGGATCTATAATCTGAGCCAGAGCCTCAACGTGACGAATCCCGATAGCGTGGTGCTGGGTCTCGGCTTCCCAACGCTGATCCCTCAAAACGGGATCGTGTCCATGCAAGTCGCCAATGCGCCGGGAATCATGATCTCCGGGCTGATCTTCGACGCGGGCGCAACGAACTCTCCGGAGCTGCTCCAGGTCGGAAGTAGCGCCATGCACACGAACCAGTACGCCTCCGACCCGCCGGCTCTGCAGGATGTGTTCTTCCGTATCGGCGGCGCCGAGGCAGGCAGCGCGACGAGCAGCCTGGTCGTCAACAGCGCCAATGTCATCCTCGATGACCTCTGGGCATGGCGGGCCGACCATGGCACCGGTGTGGGCTGGACCAGCAACACTGCCAATACCGGCGTCATCGTCAATGGTGACAACGTGACCGCGTATGGCCTGTTCGTCGAGCACTACCAGCAATACGAGGTGATCTGGAACGGGAATGGCGGCACAGACATCTTCTTCCAGAATGAGATGCCTTACGACCCGCCCAGCCAGGCGGCGTGGATGGAGGCTCCCGGCGTTGACGGTTGGGCGGCCTTCAAGGTTGCCAGCAATGTGACCAGCTTCCACGGATATGGTATGGGGAGCTACAGCTTCTTCAACCAGGGCGTGAACATCTACGCCGAAAACGCGTTTGAAGTTCCCAGCGCCCTCCCGGCGGGAAGTCTCAAAGATCTGCTGACAATCTTCCTCTCCAAGTCCGGGTCTGGTGGCATTCTGCACGTGGTCAACGGCACAGGCGGGTCGTCGACCATTGCCAACCCGGATACTCCGGTCACCGTGGTGAGCTATCCCTAACGGCTTGACGCCTCGTCCGATCGACTGATCATTAGCCATCAAGCTCCGTCCCTCTGGGCGGGGCTTGATGTGCCTCATAGCTATAATGGTCCTGACCGCTTTCTGCATTTCTCTACTGCTTTCTCTCTGCGGCTACAGGCGTAAGTTGAAGGTTGTTCGAGAAAATCTCAACTGGCTCACAGTTTTTTTCATGATCTGTAATCACTTGAAAAGTGAAGCATTTTTATATATACTTTTTCAAGTGAACAATTTCTATTTTTGTCCTTTGTAACGCAGGCTTAAGGATTCGATGACCCTATTAACGCACTTCTTGAGAGGATCATTCCTACTTTGATTACTGCCGTTAGTAATCAATTATTGAATGAGTGATCTACGTAATGCTACCGTTAGCGCCCTGTAAAACAAGCAAAGAGGAGAGCTCCATCATCCTTCCCGGCTATCCGCTCGTTTGATCACTACTTTGCTTGTGCTTACGACTCCTTTTCAGCAGACGCTATAGCGTCTGCTGGTTAAGGTAGAGCTGAACCTTATCACTTATGCTGAGGGAGAACCGAAATGAAACGCTGCCAAAACTGTGGAACCGCATTGCCCGAAAACGCACAATTTTGTGTTCAGTGTGGGCATACACTCAGTGTCACGACGGATACGCCGACATATTTACATTCCAGCAACCTCATGAATTATGCAGGTATGATGCAGCAAGCTACTAGTGGATCAGGGAAAGATGAGGAGGAAGAGGAGCAGCGTCGTCGCATACTCCTGGGCTTGCCATTGCTGGGAGCAATGTCAGCAGATGCACAACCTTTTGCTGGGAATGTGCCGCTAGTGCAGGGGACTCCAACAACGAGTGGAGTGCCAATGGTGCAAGGAACGCCTTCAATAGGTGGGGCATCATCAGCTCAGAGCGCATCGGCACCTTTCAATGCTCCGTCTACTCATGCATTGTATCAGACGGGAACATCGTTCCAACCACACGGTGTTCAACAGCCCCCCATCACTCAACCAGGTCAAACGCCTTCCATAACCTCCCCTGGAGAGCCTCATCCTGGCACACCACCACCCGCTCATCAACCTGCTGCACCTCTCAAGCTCGTGCCCAAACATGGACCCAGCCCTATTATATGGGCAGTCATTCCTGTTGTCATAATCATTATTATTGGTGGTATTCTTGGGACGATTTTCATCATATTGCCACCTTCCCTATCACTCAGCGGCAATATCATTTCGGGTGGAACACTGCACCTGCATGGGAGTAATTACTTCCCGGGTGGCACCGTCGTCCTGACACTCGACAACGGACAAGCGCTGACGTTACTTTCCCCCAGAGGACCTGTGACAGTGAGTGGGACAGGTACCTTTGATGTCACCATTAGCGGCACCGAGAACTGGTCTGTAGGACTGCATACCATTCATGCGAAAGAAAGTAGTGGCGGGAGAAATGGGGTGCTGAGTTTCACATTGAAGGCAAATCATACGAAGGTGATACCAAATATATCCAGTTTTTCCTCTCCAAAAGATGCACACTGTACCTACCATGGCAATCAAGGCTGGATATGCCAGACTGCCATCAGCACAAGTTCGCATGCCGTGGGTAATGTAGTCTGGTCAGTTTCTAGCAGTGGCCTCAATGGCATTACCATGACGCCAACCAGCGGTTCATTAGCTCCAGGCCAGACGCAGCAAGTGACCATGACTATTCCGAACACCGTCTGTCCGGCATCAGCGACCTTTACCTTCACCTTCAAAGGCGGTGAGGAACCTGTAAGTGTGCACTGGAGCTGCGCGGTCCCCAAAATATCCTGGGATGCTGTGAGTTGCCCGGTGAGTAA
>VBFM01000244.1:0-1241 GCA_005882595.1 Chloroflexota bacterium | reverse complement strand
CTGAACGTGGATTCAAGCTCTGAAGGTTTGGTACATTGGACTGCTTTCGGGAATTCACCTGGCATTCTTATCAATCCTCAAAGCGGAACACTCGCACCTGGTCAGAGTCAACCAATATCGGTCGCTTGGCCTGCCAATCCATGTACTGACACCTCATGGTCTGTTAAGAATAGCGCGGGAAGGATATTTACCGCAAAGTTAACCTGCGTGACACAAGGGTAGAAGTGCTGTTAATCTAGATCACATTGATTGCCATATAGTGCTTCAAGGCAGGCAGAGAGTGGTTTACGACAGGCTTCATCGATTTCTTTGAGGCGCTTGAGAGGGACAAAGTACTCAAGCAAGAACGAGCTTTTGTCCCCTTTCCATTGAGACAATAGAGCAGGAATGAGAGGAGCAAGTTGACCCATCCCTTGTGCGGAAGAAGTACGTGAGCCTGTAGCTATGTCCGTATCGTAAAGCGTGACCGGAAGAGAGAAGTGAAGGGCGGCTCAGTGAGTCGCCCTGAAACCAGTGGACATCTACGAGGATATTGAGGTGAGACGCCTACAATCATCGGCGTGAGAAGCCACCGGAAACGGCACGCAGGAGCGCGATCAAGATACAAGCCCCAATAAAGGCCACAAGGATGGTCCCAATGAGACCAGATGCGCCTAAGCCAAGTAGACCTGCCAGAAAGCCACCAATGATGGCCCCCACGATGCCGAGGATGATATCGCCAACGATGCCATACCCCCCGCCACGCATCACTACGCTGGCCAGGAAGCCTGCAATCAACCCAACGATCAGCCACCACAGGACCCAGGTCAGGCTGACGTCTGCGATCACAAACAATGCAAGTGTCATCGCAACATTCTCCTTTCTGTACTGACTGCTGTGTACGAACAATGATTATCTCTGATATAACGTTGACACGAATACTCTTATCTTGTTTTTAGCATAACCGAACGAGTTAGCTACGACAAGTCAACAATTAGAACATTAAGTGTATCTTAAGTGTGTGCTAATCCTTTTAAGGTACGAGCCATAATTTGGATTGCCAAATATCTTTTTCCGATGGATAAGAACGGATTCTAGTGAGTAAAAGCAAAGAGAGAGATAAAATCTAAATAAGGTATCCCCCATTGTCAAGACAGTAGATTGCCTCGAAAAGATCTCTTGAAAAGATACGTTATAGTGTTATAAAGAAATACTAATCTCCACTTGTCACTCCTACGAAAGGAACTATTATGTTGCATGAT
>VBFM01000243.1:0-3655 GCA_005882595.1 Chloroflexota bacterium | reverse complement strand
AAAGCGGAGTTCTATATGGTCTTTCAGCGATGCGAGCCATTTGACGGCGTCCTCTGTCAGCCCTTTGACCATCGTTAATTCCACAGCCATTTCTCCATTAGAGGCGCTTTTTCTAATCTCAACAAATTTGATCTTTTCTACTACACTGTTTCTAATTGAGCTATATTTGGGCAAATCGGTATCTTGGAAATAAGCGTTCAGTCAATCCCACCCCACAGAGGAAAAGAGTGCCTGGAGTCAAAGCAGTGAGGAAAGACTGGCGAGATGGGCGCTTGCCTCTAAGGCCGCACGAAGATTGCTTCCTCCCGGTTCCAAAGACTCATGAAACGTCTGCGCGACCTGTGCCCTGGTTTCTTCTGCCCACTCGTCCCGAAAACACACGTGGTGGGCATTGTAAATCAGATCTTGCACGACTCGTTCCCAGAGATAGTAGGTGAGGAGGCTCCAATCTATCTCTCCATCTGCGTACCCTTGAAAAAACGCTTCTGCGTATGGCTTCCTGATAAAGATGAAATCGCGCTCTTTCGGGGCCAGCATCACTTCATCCCAATCGATCACAAACACGTGGCCTGCTCGATCACGAATCAGATTGCTGGCATGCAAGTCGGCGTGACAGATGACGTAAGGGAAGGTTCGCGACTGGAGCACCTCTGCCAGCTTTTGCAGATGGGTCACGGCCATGTGTATCGTGGACTGATGTGCCTTCCAGGAGGAGCGCAGAGCGCGCTGTGAGGCACTTGCCCTGCTCTGATCCTGCGCGTGTTGTGCCTCAAAGGTACCTATCCATCGGGCATACTCCGTTGGATCAAAGCGCTCCTTTCGCAGTGACTCAAAGCCCACAGGGGGCAGCCTGACCTGGTGAATCTGCCGGAAGATGCTTCCCACCTCTTTCCACTGGGCATTGGTCATCCCTGTCAAGCTGCTCTCTCCATCGATCCAGGGGTAGAGGATCACCGTCCACTCTCCAAGCTTCGTCCACAAAGCACCACTTGTCGTAGGAACAGGAGCCACGATGGACGTGATCCCCTGATCTCGCAGATACGCGGGAACAAGACAACTCGGTTCGTAGAGCAAGCGAGAGGTCACTTTGAGCAAATACGCTCTGCCTTGCACGCTCACCACATGATACACTCCAGCATCGTAATCATGCCCCACGGGCAGAAACTCAAGCAGAACAGAGGTCAAGCCGTACTGATCCTGTAAACAGGCTCGCAGGTGTTCCTCTCCAATGTTAGGCGGTTCACGCATCACTCTCCTCCGATAAAGAACGCTATTGACAGTTTCTCCAAGGAGTATAGCAGACGGGCAGCGGTTTGCCCAAGCGGGATTCTGCCAGTGCTCACTCGTCGCGCTTTTTACCACCAACCTGGTTGGAGCTACGAGGCACCAAATACATTGTTTCTCTTCTGACTAGTAATGGCTGACTCAGCTATCCTTTTTTCAACGCGCGAAACACGCCATCGGGCATCGTCGCGGCTATCCCTGTCACCGTACCGGAAGCATTGCGCTGAAATTCGACGCTCATGCCGGAGCGGCCTTTGGCAAGAAACTCGTTCCCCTTGTAGGGCGTTAACTCGTAGTCTGGCTGGCCAGGCACAGAGAGGCTCAGGGTATGCTCGTCTTTGAGAAAGACCACGAATGGCATCTCCAGGAATTCGTAGACGCCTACGAACTGTTCAAGGAAAGCTCGCTCGCGCATCCGTTTGTCTGGCACACGTTTGAAGACAATATCGTTCCCTGTTGCCTCAAAAGGCACAATCAACGTATCAACATCGCCCTTGACATTGGTCAGGAAAGAAGCCTTCAGTTCTTCATTCCCGATCTCCCAGACAAAATCGAAGATGTCGTAATGGTAATGCCGGATGGGGATGGTGATGCCGTTAAACGTTCCCTGCAACTGGCCCTCTCCGAGTGTCACCGAGAGCATGCCGTAGCCCGGATGCTCGAAGTCTCCGGTGTAGGATTCGAGTGGGTGCGATGGTCCGGCCCCCACGATACGCTTTGCCGCGCTCTGCGCTTTTCCCTCCTGCTCTGCCTCTTTAGAGCTGAGGTGCTCCTTCATGAAACGTTCGCTCCAGGAGGTCTCATCCAGGTTCAGCAGGCGCTCAAAGATATGGTAGGTAAGAATTTCGGGAAGATTGAACTGGCCCATATTCGACAGGACCACAATGCCGATCTCTTCCCTGGGAAAGAGTGTGGTCAGCGAACGGAAGCCATCGATGCCGCCGCTGTGGCAGACCATGGGGTAGCCGCGATATGGCTCAACGCTCCACCCGAGAGCGTAGCTCGCATAGGGCATTTCAGGATACTGGCTCATCTGCGGCATGACCATCTGAGGCGTATGCATCTGCTTCACCTGGGGTGCAGAAATGATGCGTTTCTCTTTGTAGACGCCCTGGTTCAGGTGCAGCAGCACCCAGTTGCTCATTTCTGTCACATTGGAGACGATGGCCCCAGCGGGTGCGATCGCTGCCTGCGCCGCGTACAAAGGGATCTCTTTGACCTCATCTCGCAGTTCTCGATAGGGATGGGAAAAATCATCGGCCTCCCTGGATGTTTGCACGATATCGAAATTGCTGCTCTTCATCTCCAGGGGCTGGAAGAGATGTTGCTGCACAAACCCTTCCCAACTCTGGCCGGAGAGCACTTCAACCAGGTAGCCAGCAGCCAAATACATCAAATTCTGGTATTGCCAGAAACTGCGAAAGTCCTTTGTCGGCTCCAGATAGCGCAAGCGCTCGAACAGTTCCTGGCGGGTTGCTGTCAGATTGTGATACCACATCAGGTCATGGCGTGGCAGGCCGGAGCGATGGGCAACGAGGTCCCGCGGGGTAGCTCGTTCGGTCGCAAAGGGGTCGTAGAGCTTGAAACTGGGAAGGTATTCCCGCACGGGTGTATCCCAGTCCAGTTTCCCCTGGTCGGCCAGGATGGCCATGGACGCTGTGGTAAAGGCTTTGGTGCAGGAGGCAATTGGGAAGAGCGTCTGCTTCGTGACCGGCAGACCTCGCGCCTCATCGCGCTGGCCGAAGCCCTGGATGTAGATCACCTCGTTATTCTTAACGACCGCCAGAGCCACTCCCCGTACCCTCCACTCCTGCGTAACGCTCCGCACAAAGTCCTCAAGTCCTTGCAACTGTGCTGTGGGATCAGAGTGATGATGGTTCTGCATGCTGTGCTCTTTCTTGTTCGTAACCATATGCAAAATACATGAGCAGATATATTGTATAGTATAGGGAGCGTCTCTGACCATTTTCCTCTATCAGGAGCAGGGGTATTTACCTCTCCGCCAGAGACTTGAGTAAAAGCTGCGCAGCAAGAAGAGGCTGAGCCTGCAAACGTCGCATGTACTGTGTGACACTGGTTACTACTGAAACAAGGCCAATAGCATAATGCTTGTTTACCAATAGCGAACGAGCCTCGCAAGGCGTTAGAAGACCTTACGGTAGAGGTACTTTTGTGTCATGGCAGACCCGCAAGCGCTGGTAGTATGCATGGCAGCCCAACAGGCAATCCATTTTGTGGGTCTTCCTGAGGCCAACCTCGCTCTTGCCCAGGCCGTCATCCACCTGGCCACCGCCCCCAAAAGCAACGCCCCCACCCAGCTAATGAAAGACCTCGACTACGGCAAAGATTACAAGTACGCCCACGACTACTA
>VBFM01000242.1:1879-10153 GCA_005882595.1 Chloroflexota bacterium | reverse complement strand
TATGTCCTGGCGTAAACGTTTAGCTATCTGGAGAAATCGCCTCTATCTCTATCCGGCCCCCGAACCGATGCCCCGCACGCGCCTGTTCTGGATAGCAACCGGGCTGGTTGCCCTGGCCGCCATCCTCTTTTCGGCCTATTTTATTTTTATTCACCTTGGTCGGCAGAGCGCCTATCTCACACCCGCCGAAGATCTCGGTATTATGGACCAGGCTGTCTGGAGCCTGACGCATGGGCAGTTATTCCATCAGACCATTTGTAACACCGTCAGCGACACTAACTGTTATGGCCTCGAGGGCATCTCGCGCTTTGCCATCCACTTTGAGCCCATTCTTTTCCTGGTCTCACTGTTCTACTTTGTGCTGCCAGGCCCCAATACGCTGCTGATCCTGCAAACGCTGGTAGTGGCGAGCGGCGCCTTTCCCGCCTTCTGGCTGGCGCGCCTGCGCTTGCGCAATGAATTCGCGGCGGCAGCCATCGCGTTGCTCTATCTGCTCTATCCCGCGCTGCAACAGGCGGAGATTTTTGATTTCCATGCCGTCACCTTTACATGCTCGCTGCTGCTCTTTACCCTGTTTTTCATGTATACGCGGCGCACCGTCTGGCTCTTCGTCTTTGCCATTCTTTCGATGGCATGCCAAGAGGAGATTCCGGCGGTCATCGCCTTTTTTGGTCTGTGGTCGATGCTTTTCCAGCAGCGTTGGCGCACCGGCCTGGCATTAGTGTTGCTGAGCGTAGGGTGGTTAGGCGTGACTTTAGTGGTCTATCACTTTGCCAGCCCCACCGGGCATCCACTGCTGGCCTCGCGCTACGGATACCTGGGAAGCGGCCCATTACAAATCCTGCGCAACGTGTTGACCCACCCGTTTAGCCTGCTCTATCAACACGTTCTCGAGCATGTGCATCGCCAATACTTGCGCATCCTGCTGGCTCCTGCTGGCTACCTCCCACTGCTAGCCCCCTGGGTACTCGTGCTGGCGGTACCCTCGCTGGCGCTCAATCTCTTCAGTTCAGACCCCAATCAATACCTGGGTATTTTCCAGTACAGCGCGGAAATCGTGCCTGTGCTGATCTTTTCCACCATCGAGGCCATTGTCTTGCTTGTGTGGGCAGCGCAGTGGTTCACGAAGCAGGTGATCGCGCAACGAGCTGCGCCGCAAACAGATCAAGCGGAGCAGGCTGTGGCGAAGCCCGTCGTTCCTGCCCCGCGTTTTGCGCGGTGGGTGCAGCCCGTTGCTCTTGCCCTGCTGGTTGTCTTCGTGCTCTTCAACGTCGTGCGCGAGGATTTCACCTATGGCGCGCTGCCGTTCTCAAAGGGGTTTGGGTGGCCGCATACGACGGCTCACCAGCAACTTGCACAGCAATTCGTAAACAAGATCCGATCCACAGCTTCGGTCTCAGCGCAATCGAGCCTGGTGCCACATCTCAGCGAACGCACGCACATCTATCTCTTCCCCTATGGAGATAATACCGCTGACTATATTTTCCTGGATATTACTAGCTTTCCCTACCCCTTCGATGCGCCAAACTTTACCATGGAGGTGAAAAAGGTGCTGCTGGGTGGAAACTACGGTGTCCTGGCCGCGCAGGATGGCTATCTCCTGCTCGAACGCGGACTGTCTCCCCCGGGTATCTCGCCCTATTCGGCGGCGCAAACCGGGGACGGTGTGGTGCCCAATCTGCCAGATGCGTTCTGTTCATTTGTGCGCGTCTCACCGCAGGAAACGCAGCACGCATTGCGGGTTGATTTTACCCCGGCGGATGGCTCGGTCGTGAGCCTGGTTGGATATAATGTTGCTCCCCCATCGTCATTTGGAGTAGGAACCAGGTTTATGCAGGTGACCGCCTACTGGAAAGTGAATAGCGCCAATGTGCCCCCGTTAAAAATCCTGACGACCCTGACCGATCAGAATGGCAAAGAGGAGTTTTCAAGTATCGATTTCCCCGCCATATCCTGGTGCCCTACCGCTTCGTGGAAACCTGGAACGATTGTGCGCACCGTCAGCAGCACCTTATATCTAGGGAACATTCCAGTTGGGCTAGCCCATGTGGGCCTTGCTCTTTTACCCTTTGATGTTCCGTTCGGTACAATGAGAACAGTAACGGCGCGTGTTCCGTTGCACATAGTGAGCGCGCCTGGCAATGTTACACTGGTTCAGGGTACGAATGCGCTGCAAATAGACTCGTTCACGATTGTCCCGTAGTTGCCCTTTAGCGACGCTGAAGGATTTTCTGTATGTATGAAAGAGGTATTGGTGTGGGTATATACCTGGCTCAACTTCCACCTGCTGAACTTGCGCGACTGAAAGCGGAATTGGCGGAAACGTTAATCGCCAATTTCTGTTTTCCACGATTTTTTGATTATCGCACCAATACCTTACGCATGCGTCCGGTAGACCGCGCGAAGCGCCAGGAAGTCTGGATGTTCCTGAGCTCATACGATTTCAACTCCTGGAATCGCATCGATGTCATGTCCCCCGACTTCCATCACCAGGTTGAGCGCCTGCTCATTCAGTATGTTCAGCGTAATCGCAGCTTTTTTGGCGAGCAAGGGCGCAAACGCATGTCTGACGTGCGCATGCTCATCACCAACTCTTCAACCACGGTAACGGAGGGGCTGCGAGGACATTTGAATAATCGTCCTAAGACTCATCCCCCCTTTGGCAGTCCTCGACCGGCAATATCCTGGTTGAATACGAATGTCATGGGAAAACCGGATTTGAGCTGGGAACAGATTGCCAACGCTACCACGCTCTTACAACAACAACTGCAAGAAGTGCGAGGGGAAGTCAGAGCAACTATAGCAAACGATGCCCATACCGCGACGCCCTCGTCACCGAATGGTGCGAACGGCGCTGCCACTGTACTTCCGAAACGTTCACCGCGTCATCGCCCGATCTCAACTGGTAGTGACAAGGTCGAGACAGTTCCGCCGCCAGTGCGACCGGTACCCTTGACCAGACCTGCTCCCCAGGAAGTGCGTACCACCAATCCATTACCTGGCCCACGGTCGACGAATCCACTCTCATCTCCCTCCGGGCAAGCTGTCCCCGCAGTTCCCGCTGAAGTAGTGGCTTCACCAGCCTCTCATGCTGCCGCCCCACTTTCTGCATCTCCGGCGCCATCAGCACCTTTGGGAAACCGGGTAGAACGGATTGTGCTGCCTGAAGATTTGCCGCTTTCATCGACAGCGGTAGAAGACAAAGCGACTGCCGTGCAAAAAATCCACTACTCAGAGCAGGCAGCGCGACCTGCAGTCCCCCAACCACGTGAGCTTTCCACGCGGGCGCCACTGGTTGAAGTGCCGGTAAACAAGCCTGATAGCACAAGAGCACTGGTTAGTGACGAGGATCTGGTCATATTTGAACAACTGCGGCATCAACTGGTGGTCTGGCTGCGCATCGAAGCTGTGCGCCTGGGTATGGATATTTCTGGCCAAAATCCTGCTCAGCTCATTGAATTGTTAAAACAACAAGACGGCTTATATGAAACACGGCTGCAGGTTGTCTCAAGTTTGCTCAATCTCATCGACCAGGTCATCTCCAATGGGTATGCAACACTTATCGAGTACAAGCAGGCCATGATGTTTTATCTTATGCATACACGCCGCGCCAGGTAACTCCCCCATATACATAAAAAAGCCGTTAAAAAATCTGGCAAGCTCCGAAATTGAGATACCTTTTACTTCCGTATTCGTTCATATCTATGGTATAAATGTATACAGAAATATTATTCGACATGTGCATATGACACTTCGACCCATAGGAGATGCGCGCACAGCTACAGTAAGCATGCCTGTACCTGTGAAAGATGAGCTATAAAAAGGGGGTATGGTGCGCGATGGCAAATGATAGAGCAATGATGGCAAACAGTGTAAGCAATATGCTGGAGTCGGCTCGCCTAAGGCGGCAAAGTGGACGGCTGTCTATAGAGCAAGCGAACAACGGGAGAATCCAGGAAGGGGAGATTCATCTCCAGGCCGGTCAACCGGGCCAGGAAGCGCTTACCAGGTTATTGCTCTGGCGTAACGTGCAGTTTACCTTTCATCTGGATACGCCTGCTGCTTCACCCAGCGCCGGCGCTTTTCCTCTACCTGCCCAATCATCAAGCGAGCAAAGTAATGGCAGCGGCTCTTCTCGCGTCAGTCCGTCTTCTCCAGGGATAGAATGGCTTGTCCCGCAAAAACGTGATACCGAGCGTGATGTTCTATCATTACCACTCACCCGCCGCCAGCGTTTCATTTATTTTCTAGTTGATGGTCGCCGCTCGCTCTCCGATCTTTCTCGCTGTACAGGAAAAACCATTCAAGAAATTGAACTTATTTTAAGTGAATTGCAGGCTCAGGGGCTGGTGTCTATTTAACAACCTCAGCTTATGCCGCCGAGGTGATCTTCGGCAGCAATTCGCGTAACTGCTCCATCCAATCTGCCCCCAGGAGACGACGCGGTATACGAATCACACCCTGTTGCACGCGGGCCTCATTGTGGAAGCGGCGATAGAGAACGATGCGATTTGGCACAATGGTGCGCCTCACCGTCAGCACGAATTCATGATCCTTCGCGGCGACGGCCTCAAATCCGTATTGCGCTGCCTCCACCTTCAAGCGTACCATCGCCAGCAGGTTCTTCACAGGTGGGGGCGGCGCACCGAAGCGATCGCTCAGCTCTGCCTCCATCGCCTCTACCTGTTCTGGACGATGCAGGCTTGCCAGGCGTTGATAGAATTTCACTTTCAGCGTGCGGTCTCCAATGTACTCGTCGGGCAGGTAGGCATCCAGGGGGAGATCGACGGTCACGTTGGGCGCGGCAGCCTCGGGATGTTGGCCCTGCAACTCTTCAACCGCTTCCGCGAGCAGTTTAGTATAAAGATCGAAGCCGACTGTGTTCATAAAGCCCGATTGCTCCGCGCCCAGCAGATTGCCCGCGCCGCGAATCTCCAGGTCTTTCATGGCGATGCGAAAGCCCGCGCCCAATTCCGTCGCTTCAAAGATGGCGCGCAGCCGTTTCTCCTGGACAGGCGTCAATTTGGTATCTTTGTTGTAGAGGAAGTAGGCATAGGCCTGGTGAGTGCCGCGCCCGACACGTCCGCGCAACTGGTAGAGCTGCGCCAGTCCAAAAAGGGCCGCGTTATTGACGATGATCGTGTTGGCATTCGTAATATCCAGGCCATTTTCAATAATCGTCGTCGAGACCAGCACATTTTTCTCGCCACTGGAGAAGTCCATCATCACTCGTTCGAGTTGATCTTCTGGCATCTGCCCGTGGCCAATGGCGATGCGTGCCTCCGGAACCAGGCGCTGCAGCTTTTGTGCGATCACCTGGATGCCATGCACGCGGTTATGCACAAAAAAGACCTGTCCTCCCCTGTCGATTTCGCGCAGGATAGCCTCGCGGATCAAGTTCTCATCGTACTCACGAATGGCTGTGCGGATCGGCAGGCGTTCCTGTGGCGGCGTCTCGATCACGCTCATGTCGCGCACATTGACCAGCGACATGTGCAGCGTACGCGGAATAGGGGTCGCCGTCATCGTCAGCACATCCACCTCGTTGCGCAGTTGCTTGAGCAGCTCCTTGTGCGCCACGCCGAAGCGCTGCTCCTCGTCCACCACCAGCAGGCCGAGATTGAGGAAGACCACATCTTTGCCGAGCAGGCGATGTGTACCTATCACAATATCGACCTTGCCCAGCGCCAGGTCCTCCAGTATTTGCTTCTGCTCTTTCTCCGAGCGGAAGCGGCTCAGTAGCTCGACGCGCACAGGGTAGGGCTTGAGTCGCTCTTTAAAGGTGTTGAAGTGCTGCAATGCCAGCACCGTCGTCGGCACCAGCACCGCGACCTGGCGTTGATCGAGTACCGCTTTGAAGGCGGCGCGCAGCGCGACTTCGGTTTTGCCATAGCCAACGTCACCACACACCAGCCTGTCCATCGGTCGTGGCCGTTCCATATCGGCCTTGACCTCTTCAATGGCGCGCGCCTGGTCGGGCGTCTCTTCGAAGGAAAAGGCGCTTTCCAATTCTTGCAGCCAGGGCTGTTCGGCGTCAGAGGGATACACCGGCCTGCTGAGCGCTTCCCTGGCGCTGTACAGGCGTAGGAGATCGCGCGCAATCTCCTGCACATTCTCCTTGACCTTCGATTTCGCGCGCGTCCACTCGGTCGTGCCGAGCTTGCTCAGCGCGGGAACAGCGTCTCCCATACCGACGTAGCGTGTGACGCGGTCAAGCTGATCTGTAGGGATGTACAGTCTATCGGTACCTGCATAGTGAATGAGCAGGTATTCGCGCTCAACGCCGGTGGAATCGAGCCTGACCAATCCCTCGAAGCGCCCTATGCCGTATTCCTGGTGCACTACGTAGTCCCCGACATTAACCTCGGCCAGGAACGAGGCCGGAGTGATCGGTGTGCGTTTGTGGCTCTGGTACTTGCGCGACCAACCAAAGATTTCTGTATCGGTATAAAACTGGGTCGCCAGGCTGCGCGAGTACCACCCCTCCGGTAGTTGTCCCTGTATCAATGTCAGCGTGCCGCTTTCCGGCAGTTCGTTGATGTTCGTGCCAGGGCTGACATGAATGGCCGTGTCATCAAGAATAGACTCATCGCCCAGCACCTCTGCCAACCGGCGAGCCTGCGCGGTGACGATAATCACCCGTTCGCGATGATCCAGCGCCTTGCGGCAATCCTGCACAAACGCGCGCAACCTACCGCCGTATGAGTTAGCGCTGCTGAACGTGGGTACCAGGTAATCGGTACCTCCCTGGTGGCGTGCATCGAAATCGCCTTCGCTGGCAGAGAGGATATCGGCAAAACGTAGCTGGCGCAACTGCGCCAGGCGCGTTTCTAGCTGGCTCCAGGCAATATGTGCGGCACGCAGTTGCGTTGGATTCTCGCGGTCCTGCTCGAAGCGTTCTTTCATCTCCTGCGTCTGCGCATCCAGGTCAGCGATGTGGTTCTGGATATTTTCAGGATTATCCAGGATGAGCAGCCCGCTTTTCGGCAAATAGTCCAGCACGCTGGCCTGTGGGTGCAGATAGGGCAGGTAAAAGGTGATGTCATCGAACGATCGCTTGTGACGCAGGTCCTCGAGGTCGCGCTTCCAGCGTTCCTCGGCATCGTGATGCAGCATTGAGCTATTCAGTTGTTCAAGTTCCCTGGCAGCTTGCGGTCCGCGCAGCGGCAGCGCTTCGCGCGCAGGCCCGATGATGCAGGAGGCAATGGGATTGAGCGAGCGCTGCGTCTCCTGGTCAAAGGTGCGCAGCGACTCGATTTCATCCCCAAAGAACTCGATGCGCACGGGACGCGGCAAGGTTGGAGGAAAGAGATCGACGATACCGCCGCGATGGCTGAACTGTCCTGGCTCTTCCACTTCCGTCACGGGTTCATACCCCAGGTTATACAGGTGATCGAGCAGCGAGGTCAGGTCAACTTCCTGTCCTGGTTCCAGCTCGTACAGCGAAGCCGAAAGTTCTTGTGGAGGAATAACGGGCTGGGTCAAGGCACGCGCGGAACAGACCACAATCGTATGCCGGTGCGCTTCCGCCAGGTTGAGCAAAGCATTCATGCGCTGCTGTGTCGTCTCGGCATCGCTCATCAGGCGTTCATATGGAAGAGCATCCCGGTCTGGCAGGCAAAACACCGCGCCCGGCTCCTGCACCATGACCTTGAGCGTATCCGTCACCTGCATAGCCTGCGTTTCGTCGCCAACCACCAGCAGCAGCGGCTCTTTCAGGGCAGCAGAAAGCGCAGCAATCACAAATGGTCGCGCGGTCTCGGTGATGCCTGTAAGCGCCGGCAATCCCTCCGCTTTTTGCAGTTGCTGTACCAGGCGGCGAAATTCTGGCCGCTGCGTTAACAACGTAAGTAGTCCCTTGAGTATCACACATTCCTCCAAACAGGCATAGCAAATTGTGTCTCGCCGGACGGATACCTATCCCGGAGACCCAATTTGCAGTGCCATTGACCCATATATCTATTTTGAGGGGTGCATCCATTGCTCCCCAACTTTCTGGACTGTCGTTGTTATCATACAGTACCAGCCACCTTACTACAACATTTTACACCATCTGGTTATTCCGCCGACAAAAACATGATCGCGGCAATCCCCAGCACTAATCCGACCACCTGGTATGGGCCGACCTTCTCACGATAAATCAGCAGCCCGATGATGACAGCTACAATCGCATTGAGGGCCGAGAAGATCACCGATCCCCTGCTCAGTGTCCCGCCACTACGCAGGCTAATCAGCCAGGCAATATTAGCCAGCACGTAACCAAGTATCGAGAGA
>VBFM01000242.1:0-1591 GCA_005882595.1 Chloroflexota bacterium | reverse complement strand
AATAGCATGGTCTCGATCCTTGTGTTTCGGTTAGCTTGAATAGTGCCTTTGCATAATTATAGCATAATAGGTGTGTCTGGCAGGGCTATTTCGCTGACAAAAAGATAATGATGGATGCGTTGAACCATGGATTACCAGGGCAGGGGCAAGCCCAGCCCGTACCCTATACGAAGCAAGACTACCTGTATAGGGTACGGGCTGGGGGTGCGTTTCATTTTTTTTCAAGGATGAGTTTATTATGCACAGGGAGATATTGTTGAGCTAAATCAGCCACGCTTACAATTGTAGAGCTGTGCCAAAAAATGAAACACACCCCGGGCTGGGCTTGCCCTGGTAGTAGTGCTGATGATATGCTATACTCGAACTGGATGATCCAACAAACGAAAGGATTGCTCACATCATGATGATGTGGATTACGTCTTACTCGCGCCACCGATAGTCGGCGGATGATGTTTCCCGCTGACCGGAGGCGTTGAGCAAGACAGAGTTACTACCTATCGCGTTTTTTCCTCGCCCATCGTGTATTGCTGCGCTCTGTTTCCTCATGCCACCAAAGGCATCACTGTTAACCCACTCATTACCGTCATTTGACGCACCGTCCTGCTTTTAAAGAGCAAAGAGTGGTAGCCTGAGGAAGAATGGAGCTTTTTCGCTATGCCTGGAATTAAGCCATCCCTGGACCAGGAACAGGTTCTCTCGCTTTTGTACAAGCATTTTGCAGATCCCAGCATCAACCTCTCTGAAATGGAAGGGGGCCAGGTCGCCCAGACGTTTGTCTTTACGGTGAATGGGCAGGACTATGTGCTTCGTTTCATCACGAATCGCATGGGAGCCACATTTGCGAAGGAGGCGTACCTCCAACGACGCCTTGACCTACGTATTCCCTTGCCGCCTATCATTCACACTGGGAGTTTCCAGGAGCAATATTATGCCATCTCCCACCGGGTTCCCGGCAAGCCCATGATCCAGCTCTCCTGGACCGAATACGAGCAGGTCGTCCCCTCGCTCATTGAAATGGTTGACGCCATTCACCACGCCGATGTGAGCGGTACCGAGGGCTATGGCGTATTCAATGATCAGGGTGCCGGTATGTTCTCAAGCTGGAAACAGTTTCTCTCGAGCGTGAGAGAGGAAGAGGAGGAAAATGATTTTTACGGAAAGTGGCATGTGCTCTTCCAGGAAACATTCCTGGAACGAGAGGTCTTCGATTTCATCTATGACCACATGCTGGCTTTGCTGGACGCCTGCCCCGAAGATCGTTTCTTGCTTCATGGGGGACCAGGGCATGGAAACGTGATCGTACACGCCGGGAAAATCACCGGAGTAATCGACTGGTTGGACGCGCAATACGGTGACTTTGTCCACGATATTGCCGCGCTAGACCTGTGGGTACCAGAAATTCGCTTTGCCGAGCGTTTCCAGCAATATTATGCCGCGCAGGGCATCTCGGTGCCTGCCTATGCAGAGCGTCTGCGCTGCTATGAGTGCCATATCGGCCTCGATGCGCTGCGCTTTTTTGCGAAGGCGCGTGATGAGAGTGCCTACCAGTGGACATGCCAGCGCATTCTCTCGTTGTTGGGCAAATAGAAGT
>VBFM01000097.1:32099-40649 GCA_005882595.1 Chloroflexota bacterium | reverse complement strand
ATGCCTCCAGTTGCGAGTCTTGTAACGCATCTAACCCAAGATGCGTGCTGACCGGGAGCAGCCCCGTTTCAGCTAGCAATGCCGACATCTCTTGCGCAGTCAGGTTGCCATAGCCTGCAAATTCTACGCCACGATAGCCGATCTGCGCCACGCGCCGCAGCGTTCCGGCGAAATCGCGCGCAGTCTCATCGCGCACAGTATATAACTCCAGGGCTACCTGCATATTTTTCAAGATGCTTTCTCCTTATATGTTAATATGCACATTGTCCTTCTATAAGAAGCACTATAGCACATTCAGCTTCTACACTGAACTCTGTGCCATAATTTTAACAGGAGTAGTAGCGCATTCTTCTGAATGCGCGACACATAGTTAGGAAGGAAGTTTTGGTCCGCGTATGAACCGAAAAACGCCCATTGGCATCATCGGATGTGGCAACATCAGCTCCGTTTATCTCAAAGCGCCCGACCTCTTTGATAATTTGCAGGTCGTCGCTTGCGCGGATGTTGATATGGAGCGAGCACGAAGACAGGCAGAGAAATTCGGCATTCCCAAAGTGTGTACCGTAGAGGAATTGCTGGCTGATCCAGAGATTGAGATTGCCGTCAACCTCACCGTCCCCGGTGCGCATGCCGAAGTTGCCCTTGCCGCGATTGCGGCAGGCAAAGCTGTGTATGGCGAAAAGCCGTTAGCAATCAGACGAGCGGATGGGAGAGCCATTCTAGAAGCTGCGCACGCTAAACAGCTACGTATTGGCAACGCCCCTGATACCTTTCTTGGCGGTGGTTTTCAAACCTGCATCAAGTTGATCAACGATGGGCAGATCGGAACGCCTGTTGCTGCTACAGCATTCCTGTTGAATCACGGAATGGAATATTGGCATCCCGACCCATATTTCTTCTATCAACAAGGGGCAGGCCCTATGTTTGATGTAGGCCCTTATTATCTCACGGCGCTCATCGCCATGATGGGCCCGATCCGGCGCGTGACCGCCTCGATGCAGACGACCTTTCCTGAGCGTACAGTGACCAGCGAGCCGAAATACGGGACGAAGATTCCCGTAAACACGCCCACGCATATCGCCGGGATCATGGAATTCGCGAGCGGCGCTGTTGGCACGATTCTTACCAGTTTCGATGTCTGGCATCATCGCTTACCCTTTATTGAAATCTATGGGACAGAGGGCACGCTCAGTACACCCGACCCCAATCGCTTCGGTGGCCCGGTGTATATTCGCCAGGCAAACGATGAGGCGTGGCGCGAAGTCCCCCTGACCCACGGCTACACCGTCAATTCGCGCGGGCTGGGTATCGCGGATATGGCTTACGCTATGCGCACCGGTCGTTTGCATCGCGCTAATGGAGAGATGGCCTACCATGTCCTCGATGTTATAGAATCCTTCATGCAGTCGGCGACTGAGGGAAGACATATCACGCTAACCAGTACATGCGCCCGGCCTGAACCTCTGCATCCAGGCGTACATACGTGGGAAGAAGACCAGGTGGAGTAAGCGTATAGGGTATAATGTTGGAACATGCTGCGGCTTGCTGCTGTCGCATCATATGTGTTTGCGCTATAGGATAGAAAGGCAGGTATGGATGTCTCAAATTAAAGGTCCGGCTCTGTTTCTAGCACAGTTCGCACAGGATATTCCTCCCTATAACACGCTGGAAAACATCACCCAATGGGCCAGAGACCTGGGTTTTACCGGCGTACAGATTCCCGCCTCGGATAAGCGCCTGATCGACCTGGATAAAGCGGCGGAGTCAAAACAGTACTGCGATGACCTCAAGGGAAGATGCAACGGGCTGGCAATCACGGAACTGGCGACCCATCTTCTAGGCCAGTTGATCGCAGTACACCCCACCTACGATGTCCAATTCGACGCCTTCGCGCCGGAAGAGCTGCATGGGCATGCGCGGGAACGCACCGAGTGGGCGATGGCTCAAATGGTCAAAGCTATGCAAGCATCACGCAACCTTGGATTGCACGTCATGCCTACCTTTTCAGGCGCGTTGCTGTGGCATACCATGTATCCCTGGCCGCAGCGTCCGGCGGGCCTGGTAGAGCTGGGCTTTCAAGAACTGGCGAAACGCTGGCTGCCCCTGCTCAACAAGGCGGAGGAATACGGCGTCGACCTGGCCTACGAAATTCACCCGGGTGAAGACCTGCACGACGGCGTCACCTTTGAGCGCTTCCTCGCAGCAACCGGCAATCACCCACGCGTGCATATTTTGTACGACCCCTCCCACTTCATCCTGCAATGCCTGGACTACATCGGCTACCTGGACTGCTATAAAGACCATATTCGAGCCTTCCACGTCAAGGACGCCGAGTATCATCCCTCGCCCCGCTCAGGTGTCTACGGTGGCTACCAGGGCTGGAAAGACCGTCCGGGTCGTTTCCGCAGCCCTGGTGATGGTCAAGTTGACTTCAAGCGTGTTTTCTCAACATTGACGCAGAATGGCTTTACAAGCTGGGCCGTGCTTGAATGGGAAGATTGCATCAAGGATTCCGTCCAGGGCGCACGCGAGGGGGCCGAGTTCATTCGTAGTATGCTCATCGATGTGCCAACTCGGGCCTTCGATGATTTCGCGGGCGGTGCTCAGGATGTCAAGACCAATTATCGCATACTGGGGTTATAGCCATGAAACAAGATATTCTCTCTAGAAAGTTGCGCGCCGGCATCGTTGGAGGCGGTCAGGGTTCATTCATTGGCGCGGTGCATCGCATAGCCGTCGAACTGGATGGGCAGGCCGAGGTTGTAGCGGGTGCAATGTCTACCGATCTGCAGCGTGCCGAGGCCTCGGCGCAGGCATGGTACCTGAAACGCTCTTACAGGAGCTTCGAGGAGATGGCCGAGGCCGAAGCCAGTTTGCCTGACGGCATCGATTTTGTGATGGTGACGGTGCCCAATTACCTGCACTACCAGGTCGCGCGCACATTCCTTGAGCATGGTATCCACGTCGTGTGCGATAAGCCGATGACCTTCAGCCTGGAAGAGGCGCAGGCGCTGGTGGAACTGGTCGAACAGAAAAAGCTCATTTTCGCGCTGACTCACAACTACACCGGCTACCCCGCGGTACGGCACGCGCGCCACCTTGTGCGCACAGGCGCGGTCGGCACCATTCGTAAAGTCCTGGTCGAGTATCTCCAGGATTGGCTGATGGAACCTCTTGAGCGCGCCGGAAACAAGCAGGCGCTCTGGCGCACCGATCCAGCTAAATCGGGTATGGCAGGCTCTGTCGGTGATATCGGTACACACGCTGAAAACCTGCTGGAATTTATTACCGGTTTAAAGATAGCGGCTGTATGCGCAGACCTGACCGCCTTTATCGAGGGTCGGCAATTAGATGACGATGCAAATATGCTGCTGCGCCTGGAAAATGGAGCCAAGGGCGTCCTTACCTGCTCGCAGATCGCGGCTGGCGAAGAAAATGCCTTGAGTATCCGTGTCTATGGCGACAAAGCGGGCCTGGAATGGCACCAGATGGAGCCGAACACGCTGCTATTCAAACAGCCCGGGCAGCCTCTCCAGGTCCTACGGACAGGTTTGCCCTATATGAGCGACGAGGCCAGAGCCGCTACTCGCCTGCCCGCCGGACATCCGGAGGGTTTTCTGGAAGCCTTCGCCAACGTCTACCGCTTGGCGATTGCCGATATCCGGCGCGTTGAAGCGGGTGAATCGCCGGTAGGGGGTTATCCAACGGTGTACGACGGCCTACGTGGCATGCAATTTATCACGAAAGTCGTTGAGAGTTCGCAAAAGGGCGCTAGCTGGATAGACCTGGTGGACTCACGCTCTTGATTTGCATCGATAAAAGCTTCCTGGGGAATGGCAGCTACGACTGCGACCAGGGTACGGGTAACTCGCTCGTTCCAAGCAGGCGAAAGGTGGCCTTGACCGAACCAAAGCTTACTACATCTCCGTTCTGGAGCAATTCCGGCTTGAGCGGGGTTAACGTCAACTCGCCCAGCCGCGTCTTATTGCGACTCTGCAGATCTTCGATATAGAAGAGGGTTTTTTCAAGGTGAATCCGCGCGTGCTGGCGCGAGACTGTACTCGAGGTGTCGAACGGCGTGAGGTCGATCTCTGGCGTGATCTCGCGCTTGGGATCGACCCGCCCGACAATCACAGAGCTCTCTTTGATGGTGATACGTTGCACAACCTGCTCGTTCTGCTGGATGTCCAGAAATGCGTAGATTTTTGCACTCTTTGGCGCTACCGGTCCCATGCTAAGTTTGGGCCTGATCAAGGTCTGCTCGACTGCTGCTAGTTCCTGCTCAGTATCAGGCCTGGGCCTGATCAAGGTCTGCTCGACTGATGCCAGTTCCTGCTCAGTGCCGGGCTTTGAGCTCACCTGGCTGGGCGTGACTGGGAAAGATTTCATCACCGCGAGCAGACTGGCCACGCGCTCTGGACGCTGCAGCGGGTGGTCGTCATCAAGCTCCTTCTCCAGTTGGATGGATCCAGTGGAAGGAGTGCGTGGCGCTGCCGTCGAGCGGCATCGATTGCGTTGGCGCGCACGCTCGAGTCGATACCGCTCGCCTTACTGATCTGTTCGATACGTTCGGCGCCGAAGTTGATCGGGGCTGCCTGGCTGTATTCCGTCGCGCTCACCTGAAGCCAGGCATGGGTGTCTTCTCTGATGCTATCGGCGAGCCGACGGATAGCCTCGGCCGGTGAAGTGCCTGCATCTCGCGACCGCCAATACTGGAGGAGGCGGGCGCTGTGCCCAACCATCCCCGTCATCGCACCACCGCTGGTCAGGAAGTGACCATTGCCGAAAGAATCGCCGGCGACCACGCCATTGGCAGCGATCAGCGGGTCGTCTCCGACCCGTTCGATGAGACTGAACAACGTCGGTCCATAGATCATCTGCACCTTCATCAGCTCTTGCCTGGGAATATCGAGAATGTCTGCGGCCTGCTTGATGTAGTACTCGTAGATCAAATGTTGGTAGGTGGCGAAGAACTCAGGCGAATCTGGGTTAGTCCCTGCCGGAAGGAGTCCCGACTCGATTGGATCGAAGGTTTTGAAGTCTGGAACCTGAACCAGAACCCAACCCACCTCTGGATCGTTCTCATGGCCCACAGCGATCTGCCGCACCCAGTATTCCTTGCCATCCTGGTCGAACTCTGAGGAGATGCGCCGTCGCAGGCGGCCGCCGACGAGCACATCGAGCAGGCCAGCCAGGAAGTCCGCTTGCGCCACCACCGGTCCATGCCCGTCTCCATGATCGACCTTGACGTCGTGTTGCTCGAATCCCAGACGTTTCGCGTCAGTACTGTTGAACCCCTGGGCTATCATGAACAGTTCGGGCACACCCAGGTCAATGACCTCGCTGCCCGGTAATCGCACACGGACGAACAGCCCCTTGAAGTCGAATTCCTGGAGAGCCTCGATGCGAATCCGCTTTCGACCATCCTGACAGTGGATGAAACCATCGCCCTCAGCCGGAACCACACGGTGGTGCGTGAACAGCCGAACCCGGGGTTCGCGGTTGTTGTCCAGATCCTGCTGCTCGATCAACTCCAGGTAGCGGCGCAGCAATTTCTGGATGGACGCAGCCTCTGCCTGGAACGTGGACGGGCCATCGAGCACCTCCACCATAGAGGTGCGGATCTTTCCAGGATCAAGTCGATCCGGTGGAGTGGGCGGCTCCAACACTGTAATGACTCGGTTCGGCAGGCCATCTCGCCACCGGTCGTCGATGAATTCGACGTGGTGGATGGTTCCCACGATATGCTGGTCTATGTCGTAGCCGTCGATGATCTCATCGGCGACGATGTCTCCAGAGACGGTCTGTTGGCTGTAGAAACACTCTGCGAGACGAAATAACCGTCCATCTCCCCGACGAGGCAGCCGCGCCTCGCCGTATCGTTCGAGCATCATCTGGTCGATCAGGCCGAGTTGGTGATAGAAGTCTTCACGGATGTTCCAATGCACGCCGAGAAAGGGATCGCCGCGCATCTCGACACCCACCGCCTGACGGCCCATGGCCACGGTCCACAACATGGACATCATATTCGTACCGCCCAGACCCAATGCCAGGAAGTCTGGAGCGATCATCACTTCATTCATAGCATCCATAGGTAGTGTTGCCCTCCTCATAAGCATATGTTGAGATTGTGTGTTTGTCAATGATCCTTGAGGAAGAAGCAATAAAGAAGAGCACTCGATGATATACTTTTTGACAAGATATATCTGACTGCCTGACAGTCTATCCATGGAGAAAGCAAGCATGTTCCGGGTTTTTACGAGCAGGGGCGGCAGCAAAACGCTTACTAACGATCACCAACCCACGGTCCTTCCAGACGAGTCGTCTAACGGCGAAGCGCATGTCCGTCATGTTCGGATGGCTATCCTGGGGGCGGGATTCTCCGGGCTGGGAATAGCGATTCGGCTGAAGCAGCGTGGCTATGACGACTTTGTACTGATCGAGCAGGCGGCAGACGTGGGGGGGACATGGCGCGATAACACCTATCCAGGCTGCGCCTGCGATGTTCCCTCGAACCTGTATTCCTTCTCCTTCGCCCTCAACCCGCAATGGAGCCGCGTATTTCCTCCCCAGCGTGAAATTCTGGACTATCTCCGCCGCTGCGCAAGGCAATATGGCATCCTTTCCCACATTCGGTGGAACAGCGTATTGCTGGACGCTTCATGGAACGAAGACGACCAGTGCTGGCACATATCTACCACGCGGGGTCAACTTACCGCTGATATGCTCATCCTCGGCAATGGGCCGCTCAGCGAACCGTCGCTTCCCCCCATTCCGGGCATCGAAGGCTTCGAGGGAACTATGTTTCATTCAGCATGCTGGAATCACGACTACGACCTTACGGGGAAGCGCGTGGCGGTGATTGGGACCGGGGCGTCGGCTGTTCAGTTTGTCCCTCAGATTCAGCCGCTAGTCGGCCACCTCTCGCTGTTCCTGCGTACCCCGCCCTGGATTCTCCCCCGTCAAGATCGTCCGGTTCCCGACTGGAAGAAGACGATGTTTCGCATCCTGCCCATCACACAGCGCTTGATGCGCACCAGGGTCTACTTGCGGCTCGAGCTAGTAGCGCTTGCGCTTGTGTACCGGCCTGCCATGCTGGAAAGCTTCGAGCGGTTTTCAAAGCGGCACCTGGCGCACCAGGTGTCTGATGCTGCGCTCCGGGAAAAGCTCACACCCCGGTATTCGATGGGCTGCAAGCGCATTCTGCTGTCCGATGACTTTTACCCGGCGCTTACCCAACCCAATGTTGAGGTCATCACCGACAGAATTCGCGAGGTGCGTGCGAACAGCATCGTGACCGGGGATGGCAGAGAGCGCGAGGTCGACACGATCATCTGCGGGACCGGCTTTCATGTAACCAACGCGCAGCTTCCCCAGCACGTGTATGGACGCGGTGGCCAATCCCTGGCCGACAGATGGCGCGCAGGCCTGGGTGCCTATCTGGGAACGACTGTATCGGGGTTTCCCAACCTGTTCCTGCTCATCGGCCCACACACCGGCCTGGGTCATAATTCGATGGTCTACATGATCGAATCTCAGATCAACTATATCCTGGACTGCTTGCGCACAATGGATCGGCGGAACATGCGGGCTGTCGAGGTACGGCCCGCTATTCAAGAGGCATTCGATATGGAGATGCAGCGACGCATGCGCGGCACCGTCTGGACATCCGGGTGCAGCAGTTGGTATCTCGATGCTAATGGGCGCAACACGACACTCTGGCCCGGCTTTACCTTCGAGTTCCGGCGCAGAACACGCCACTTCGATCCACAATGCTACAACTTGATTCCTCAGCATTTGCCTGAAAGCCGCGCTTAGGGAATAGCAGCAGATCTCTTAACCGTTGCCCACTCTCCCACACGGCTGCTTCCCACCACTGCGACATAGCTCACGAAGGCCAGGAGACTGATGCAGACACTACTGGGATACCCCGTGTAGAAACCGATGGTGATGCCGAGCCAGGTCATGATGACGGCAAGTCCAGCGGCGAGTGCGAGCGCTGTGTAGGGACGGCCGGTCACCTGGTGCGCGATGGCGGCAGGCAAAAGCAGCAGCGCGAACACCAGCAGGGCGCCCACTGCCAGGGTCGCTTCGCTCACGGTAATCGCCAGCAACACCATGAAGAAGAGACCAAGCGCGCGTACCGGCACCCCCCGCGCTGCTGCTACATCAGGGTCCAGTGAGGCGAAGAGCAACGGACGTGCGATGATGACAAGAACGAGGATCGCCACCCCGCTGATGAGCGCGATGCTCAGCATCTGATCGTTAGAGATACCCAGGATGTTGCCGAACAACACTGTTATGCCTGAGAAGCCGGTGCCTGTGCCGCTGACATGCGCCGTGAACAGGCTCAGGAAGAGCACTCCTAACCCCAGGACCCAGGCAAGCACAGTCCCGACGGCCACATCACGCCCCCGCAGGCGCTCACCGAATCCCCCCATCGCTACCGCCACTACGATAGTGGTTCCCAGCAGACTCGCGAGCGGGTTGAAGCCCAACGCCGCGCCGCCCAATGCCCCGGTAAAGGCCACGTCCGACAGCGACTCGCCC
>VBFM01000097.1:11301-31868 GCA_005882595.1 Chloroflexota bacterium | reverse complement strand
CCTCCGCCGCGCACGAGGACGTAGGTCCCAAAAGCGAAGCTCGTAATGAAAAAGCCGACAGGGTAGGGTGTGAAGTAGCCGACGGCCAGCCCTACCCAGGTGAAGACGAGGGCCAGCGCTACCGCGATCGCGGCGGCCACGGCCGGGCGAGTAGTGATGTGTTGTGCAATGGCGGCGGGAGTGACCAGCAGGGCAAAGATGAGCAGCACTCCCACGACCTGCACCGCCACGGCAACCACCAGCGCCAATAGCACGAGATAGACCAGGGCGAGCGCGCGCACCGGCACGCCGCGCGCTGCTGCCACGTCGGGATCAATGGAGGCAAAGAATAATGGCCGGGCGATCAGGAGAAGCGCTCCCACGAGTACGAGCGTCGACCAGAAGATGATGCCCACATCCGCGGCACTGATGCCTAAGGGGTTGCCGAACAGGACATTGTAGACATTGGCCGCGTACTCCGTCGTTGCCAGGTGTAGAAAGAGAAAGCCCAGGGCCAGCGAGGCGGTGAACACGGCACCCACTGCGATGTCGCTCTGGCGACTGCGTCCCGCCGCCAGGTTGAGTGTCTGGATGCCGACTGCTGCGAGCACTCCGGCAAGAAAGAGGCCCACGATGGGAGGGATGCCGAAGAGAACCGCTCCCGTCGCTCCCGCGAAGCCCACGTTGGCGAGGCTGTGGCCCGCGAAGCTCTGGCTGCGCAGCACCATAAAGTAGCCCATGATACCGGCGGTGAGCGCCACCAGCGTTCCCCCAAGATAGGCATTTTGCATAAAGGGATAGTGCAGGAGGATCTGGATATCCGCCACCAGGTCCCAGGATGGTGACAGGGTGTCAGCGAGAGCGATGTGCATGGTAGCTTACCTCCTCTTCCGGCTGCCCCACCACCACGATGCGCCCATCGCTTGCCCGGAGCACCTCGATGGGGGTGGCGTAGAGGCGGGAGAGCGTCTCGGTGGTGATGACCTCTTCTGGTGTTCCGACCTCGACCTGCCCGTGGGCGATGTACACCACGCGGTCGACTGCCGGCAGGATGGGATTGACATCATGGGCCACGAGCAGCACCGCCGCCCCTGTTTCCTGGCTGATCTGCCGGATCACGCCTGCCACACCTTGCTGGTTGCGTAGATCCAGGCTGTCCAGGGGTTCGTCCAACGCCAGGATGCGTGGCCGCGTCACCAACGCCTGCGCGATGAGCAAGCGCTGCTGCTCCCCGCCAGAAAGCTCCCCAATGGGTCGATCGGCATATGATGTGGCCCCCACAAGGTCGATGGCCTCCTGAACGCTGCTGGCTGCCTCGCGCGCATGGCCTGGTTGGAGGAAAGGCAGGGGCAGGCCCCAGTTCCTCCCATCCAGGCCGAGGCGCACGATGCTGCGCCCGCGGACACGTACATCGGCCTCAAAATGCCGCCGTTGCGGCACGTAGCCGATGGCAGCGTTGCCCCGTCGCGCGGGGTGGCCCAGCACGGAGATCGTTCCGCGAGACAGCGGGATAAGGCCGAGGATCGCTTTGAGCAGGGTGGACTTGCCCGCCCCATTGGGGCCGAGAATAGCGAGGAACTCCCCCGGCTGGACGGAAAGTCGAACCTCCTGCCAGATGGTGCGCCCTCCCAGGGCCACGGCTGCGTCCTCCACCTGGATGACCGGGGTAGGACCAGTAGGAATAGGCACAGTTGAAGTGGTGGGTGATAGATCGGTCATCACAGCGTCCACTCCTTATGAGGGGGCAAGCACAAGCCTGCCCCCAACAGTTACTTGCCCGTGGCCTTTGCCAGGGCGGTTTGAATTCCTTGTAGTTGGGCTGATTGCCAGTCCTGGAAGGAGGCAGTCGCCGGGGTCAGCGTCTCGGTGATCGTCGCCACCGGGATATGATTGGCCATGGCCCGGTTGATGAGCGCCTGAATATTGTTCGGGGTATTCTGCGAGTTGTAGATCAACACCTTGATCTGCTTCTGGTTGATTTGCTGCTCGACAGTGGCTTGGTCAGCTGCCGATATGTCTTGCCCCTCGGAAACCGCTTTGAGGTAGGAATAGGGTGTGACGAGGTTCAACCCCAGCGCAGGCGCGAGATAGGAAAAGATGCTTTCGGTCGCCCCGACCGGAACGCCACTGTATTTGGCTTTGATGGCGGTAATGAGATCGTGGTAGTGCGCAAGACCCGTAGTCAGGAAAGCTTGCGCCGATTGGTCAAAGGCGGCGGCATCAGTGGGGTCGAGCGCCTTCAAATCGTCGCGGATCTTGTTCGCCACAGCAGTCACATAGTCGGGATTATACCACATGTGGGGGTTGTCGCCCTCGTGCTTGCCGTTGAAATCGCCCACGTTCAATTCTTTGCGCCCGCTTACCGGATTGGCTTGCAGGAGCTTATCGGCCCAGGGATCATAGCCAGCGCCGTTGATGATGACATACTGAGCATCAGCGACTGTCCGCCCGTCGGCCGCGGTCGGCTCGTAGCTGTGGGGGTCGGCATTGGGATCAACAATGATGCTGGTGACATGCACATGGCTGCCACCGACCTGTGCAGCGATACTCCCCCAGAAATTCTCCGCGGCGACGACCTGAACCGGGCCGCTGCTGGCGGTAGTGGCCTGGAAGGTGGTGCCACAGGCGGCAAGGGTCAGAAGGGACAGTAGAAGCAGCAAAAAGGCTCCTACCAGGGCGCGAGGGAAATCTCGCATATGAAATGGAAACACACAATCCTCCTTCAAAGCATCATGAAATAGCAAACAACGTCAGACCCTGGCAGTGTGCACCACCATATGATATACTGTATCAATACTATAGCACTAAACGAGACAGCATGTCAATAAGTAGTGAGACGTAATCTCAACTTACTTCATAGGTCAGTGAGATGCACGCAGTGCTGCGTGCCGTACAAAAGGAATGAATGATGATAGCGGATCAAATTTACGCGGCTTTCGACGAGGTGAGCCAGCGCAATACGCGCCCGCGCAAGCTCATTGCGGATCGATTGATCGAACTCGCAAGCCTCGGCGCAGATTTCACCGTTGAGGATCTCTGGCAGAAGTTACGACAGGCCGAACCACGTATAGGCCGAGCCACGGTCTATCGTGCGGTCGAAAAGCTGGTAGATAGGGGACTGCTCGCCCGCATTGAGTTTGCGGATGGCACACATCACTATCGTGTCTGCGCAGGAAGCGAGCACCACCACCACCTCACCTGCACGCAGTGCCATTGCGTCGTCGATATCGATATTTGTCTCCCCGCTGATCAATTTGCGACGATTGGGAATCAGGCGGACTTTGTCATCGAGGGTCATTCGCTCACACTTTTTGGTCGTTGTAAAAACTGTCGTGCGTAACCAGGTGTCATGTTGCACAGTATCAAAAATTACACGAACGCCCACTTTACTTCGTGCGTAAGAAGCCACGCTGCTTGCTTTGCTAACATGACGGGCATACTCATGCAGACGTAGACCTGGTGTGGATCGTGGATGGCTGGGAACCATGACTCGTCGGGGCGTAAGGGGAAATTCAGCATCTGCTCTTGCAGGTTTTCTGAGGGATCGAAGGAGATTTGCACCAGGTCACCGATCACGTACCGAAACGACTCGATGACTTTCTGTTGGAGAGCCTGGCTAAGAAGTGTCGCATGTCCGCTCACACTTGCTGTTTGCAGGAGCCGGACCATAAGCTGAACTTTCTGGGTCTCCTGGTAGACGCGACGACCAATGGGCTGGCCGCCGGTTTCTTTGCAGATTGCTTCTACGGCCGCCTGGGTGGACTCTTCCTGAGCAACGGAACAAACAATTTCTACCAGGACGGTCATCGTGGATCTCCTTACCGCCACACGAACAACACTGTGCAGCATCCTGATACCCCTTTAAATAGCGCTTCGACTGGAAGCAGCGCCTGCTTCCAATATATCCTTTAACGTCAGCAGGTCGTGCAAAAGCTGACGGCGGACTACATTTGTAGTCACCGATTCCGTCAGTCCCAGAGTTCCTCCTGTAAGATGGATGACCGTCTCCAGGGAGACATTGGTTGCACCATCTTCAGTTGGCTCGAACTGGTAAGAGAAGAGGCAAGGTGTTATCCCAGAAAGGCTTTTGATGGTCAGGCAGCGGTCAGGTTCATACTCCACGATCTCAAAAGTGATATCCATCCATCTTCCCAAAAACTGGATGGTACTGCGTACCGTCGCTCCTACACGTATCTCTCCCGGAGAGGTTTTCCTGACGGCGATCGTGGCAGCTGACCAGTCAACCTGGTTCTCAAAGTCGCTCAGGTAGGCGAAAATTTCCTCAGCGGGTAGGTTGATGACAACACTCTGCCTGTCTTTCATTGTTTTCAACAGGATCTCCACTCCTCACGTCAATGGTCAGCTACGCATGATATGGATTATCCCCTGGGATGAGTGCTCGACTACTGCAATCGTCTCCCTGGGGGAATACATGCCTGAGCAGGTGTAGCTGAGTCCTCTAAGGCATACAAAGCTTTATCCGCAATGGGAAAAAGCAAGATCGTTTCCATAATCGCATACAGGACTGAACGTCACATTGCTTACAGTGCCCGACCCGAAAAGTTCTCTCAGAAGAGAACCCATGCTTATTTCTACTTCAAGCTTGATATTTTCCTTCGTATGTGGAAGCAAAACGAAGTTCTGGCAAGAACACTGAGCACGTATGTGGATAGAGCAATGTTGTAGGCCCATGTGCAAGTGAGAAGAGAAATGAATAGTTACATCATCCACCGATCCCCCGCCAAAAAGTTTAAGCAGGACTTGGCTCACTCCATCTTCTACTGCGAGTTCGGCATGTTCTTTCTCGTTTGGTACGACTTCAAAGAACCTATCATAGCACTGCATATGCATCTCAAAAGTGCACATAGCCGATTCCTTCCTATTTCTACCTATCTCTATTGATTTGCCGTTCCGCTTTAAGTATACTTAGAAAGGTTCTCCTTTCTATGGTTCCTGGTAACCCAAAGTCAACTCAAAGTCTACTCGCTCATGAGCAGGACTTCCTATCACCTTGGAGGAGCAAACGTGAGAAGTGGAACACATATAAACATGGGGGCATTTAGCAGCAGCGTCCAAAGCTATCTTCGTAGCAGTGGCTATACCCAGAAGCAATTGGCGGATGCGTTAGGTCTGCACCCAAAGGTCCTCAGTCGTAAGCTCAATGGCACCGATCATGCGCAACTCACACACCTGGAGATACAGCGCATCATCACGACGTTGGCACGCTGGTACGCGATCACAAGTCAGAACGAAGCGCTCCAGCTGCTTGAACTGGCACAGGTGGGGCCAGCCATATTTGGCGACGACCAATGGCGGACACCTCCTCTCAGTACGCTTGCAGCGAAAAATGCGCAACCTGTACCTTTCAGCAGTTCCAGCTTTCCTACCTATACCCACCAGCACAATCTTCCAGCTCCAACCACCCGGCTGATTGGACGGGAATGGGAAGAAGGGCGACTCCAGCACCTGCTTATGCGCGACGAGGTGCGCCTGGTGACGCTGGTTGGGTCGGGCGGCAGTGGCAAAACACGCCTGGCTCTGCATGTGGCAAGCAAACTGGTCAGCATGTTTGCGCAGGGTGTGTGGTTTGTGCCTCTGGCCGGGCAGCGTGATCCTGCCCTGGTACCCATGAGTATTATGGAGGCGTTGAATCTTCAGTCCACGCCTGGCTTCCCCCCGCTCCAAAGCCTGATCACCTATCTCAAGCGGAGACAACTGCTGCTGGTGCTGGATAATTTTGAGCAGGTAGGAGAAGCGACCTCGGTGGTGGCTGAACTGCTGGCAGCGGTGCCTGGCCTGAAGGTACTGGCAACCAGTAGGGCGGTGCTGCGCCTGTCAGGTGAACACAAGCTCAGCGTTCCCCCTCTGGATGTTCCCAATCCTTTCAATGTGCAAGAGATGGAGGAAATTGCGCAATCTGCAGCCGTCCAACTCTTTGTTGAACGCGCGCAGGCCATGGAGCCCGACTTTGCGTTGACCCCCGAAAACGCAGTAGTCATCGCGCAGATTTGTGCCAGGGTCGATGGTTTGCCTCTGGCATTGGAGCTGGCGGCCGCGCGCATCAAGGTGCTCCCACCGAGATTGCTCTTAGAACGGCTCGTACAAGCTCGACTTCCTGTGCTGACCAGGGGGGCCAGAAATCTGCCCAACAGGCAGCAAACCCTGCGCGATACCATCACCTGGAGTTACGACTTGCTCTCACCTGCCGAGCAGTCATGGTTTCGCCGCATGGGGATATTTGCCGGGGGCTGGTCGCTTGAAGCAGCAGAGGCCATGATGCAAGGTGAGATAGCGGACTCGCAGGGAGCACATCCTTTCTTCTCTCCGTTGGATATGCTGGAACAGTTGGTGGACAACAGTTTGCTGGTACAGGTGCAGTCTGCAAACGGGCAGGTGCGCTTCACTATGCTGGAAACGCTACGTGAGTACGCGCTGGAACGGCTGGCCGATCAGGGGGAGTGTGAACGGCTGCGAGATTGGCATGCCTGCTATTATCTGAGGGAAGCCGAAGCAGCCGAGCGAGGTCTGAGAGGGCCACAGCAACGCGTGTGGCTGTCAAAGGTGGGAGCGGATCGCGATAATTTCCGCGCAGCCCTGGAATGGTCGCTCCAGCGAGCGAAAGCGGGAATGAGCATCAGCGCTTTTTCCGTTTTGCGTCAGCAATCAATGGAAGGATGCATCCCGGTTGCCGGGAGCAGGACGTTCTCCTCGCAAGGTATTCCCGGCGATGGTGTGCTTGCGATTGAGCTGTACCTGCGACTGAGCGCGGCCCTCAGACACTACTGGGAGTGGCAGGGCCACCTGACAGAAGCACGTTACTGGTTGGGAGCAGCTCTGGAAATGCCGTTTGAGGATGGGGCCGGAGAGACGGCGCTTGCGGCGCGGGCCAAAGCCTTGAGCGAGGCCTCTCGCCTGGTGTGTTTGCAAAATGACCAGGCGAGAGCAGTAGAACTGGCCGAAGCAAGTATTGCACTCTGGCGCCAACTGGATGACCCGAGCGGCTTAGCGACCGCGCTGCTTCACCGTGGATGGGCAGCCCACGCGCAGGACGAGTATGAGACGGCGAAGCGCCTGTACTGGGAGAGCATGGAGCATCTCGAAGGAGTGGAGGACACCTGGCTGCGCGCACAATTGCTTGTGTACCTGGCGGCGGCGGCGGGGTTCACCTACGATTTCGAAAAACTAGGGGAGTTGTATACCCAGAGCAGGGAACTCTTCGAGCAGATAGGTGACACAAGCGCCGTAGCCGACGTATTGAAGGACCAGGGTGGCATGTGGCTCTTACAAGGGAATTGCACGGAGGCGATCCACTCTCTGCTGAAGAGTTTGAAGCTGTGCTATGGACTGGGCCACAAACAATACATGACGACAGGCATGTGTTTGTTGAGCCTGGCGATTGGCATGAGGCAGGAACCGGACCCGGCTATGGCGAGCATAGACTCTGCGCAACTGCAGGGTGCTGCTGACGGCTTAATGGACGCCATTGGTTTGAATCCCTGGACAAGGGCCAATCCACTCGCTCAAATGGCACGCCAGCAGATTCGCTCGCGAGTAGACGAACAATCCTATGAGGCAGCATGGAACGAAGGCAGAGCACTCTCGTTAGAGCAGGCGATTGATCTGGCCTATAAGCTGGGAGAAGATGTGGTTTCCTAGACCCAACGGCGAGAACGTTCAATCAACTTTTTCAGGGATGCCTCATGCCATTGCTCCAGCCACCTGGGTGTGGCAGCATTCCATTTTGGTTGCATCTCTCATCCTTTCATAATGATCGAATCACAGGCTTACCAATGAGCA
Organism: Chloroflexota bacterium; assembly: GCA_005882595.1. GTDB lineage: Bacteria > Chloroflexota > Ktedonobacteria > Ktedonobacterales > Ktedonobacteraceae > VBFM01. Next base: position 24,092 of record VBFM01000097.1, on the reverse strand, counting down.
AGTAGAGCGAGTAAGCTCCTACTATTAAGGCACAGACGATCACCGTCAATGGGCCGCCGACTAAGGCTATCATGCCGCTGGCAGGGAAATCGCCAAGTGGGCGCACGCCCATGATGAGCAGGGTATTCAGGCTCATCACACGCCCTCGCATCTGTGGTGCGACGCGCAGTTGTGCCAGGGTAATGACGGTAGCTCCCACCCCATTTTGCGATATGCCAAACAGGAGCAAGGCCAGCAGGGAAAGCCAGAGAACATGGCTGAAAGCAAAGACCATCAGGGAGCCTGTCCAGAGAAAGAATGATACCAGGAGTGAATCTGTTTCCTAATGAGGAGTACAACATGAAGCGAGTAGAGGTACTGAACCAACGAGTAGTGTTTGATGATGTTTTTAAGATTCGAGAGGCGACGGTTCGCCATGAGCTTTTCAACGGTCAAATGAGTGGTCCTCTCCGTCGTCTGGTGTTTGAACGGGGTGATTCGGCGGCGGCGCTGCTGTTGAACCGGGATACGCAGAAAGTCGTCCTGATCAACCAGTTCAGGTATCCAACGTATGAGAAAGGTCCGGGCTGGCTCTATGAAGTGGTTGCCGGAGAGGTCGACCAGGGAGAGGAGCCAGAGGAAACCATCCGGCGCGAAGTGCGCGAGGAGATTGGCTACAACACCGGCGATCTGCAGCCAATCGCAACATTCTATGTCTCACCAGGCGGCAGTTCGGAGCGCATCTTCCTCTATTTTGCCGAGGTTGGCAACGCCGACCGCGTCTCTGCGGGAGGCGGGCGAGCAGCGGAACACGAAGATATTGAGCAGGTCGAACTGACACTGCCCGATCTCTGGACGGCGCTGCGGCAAGGTGACATTATGGATGCCAAGACCCTGATAGCCGTGCAATGGTTGCAGAGAAGATTGGAAGAAAACTTCAAGACTCCTCTTTAGCAGGCTGAGGGCCAGAAGTCCCCGTATCCACACTCGGCTCCGGGTTGTACCAGCCTCCATCATTCGCGATGAGCTGGTCTGCCTCGGGTGGTCCCCAGGTGTGGGGCGCATACTCGTAGATAGGGGTCACATTTCCCAGAATCGGGTCTACTATTCTCCACTGCGCCTCGACGGCGTCCTCACGCACGAAGAGCGTTTCGTCGCCTTTCATGGCCGCGCCGAGCAAACGCTCGTACGGGGCCATCTCGTCGGGCGACTGGTGCACTGCCACAAGCTCAACTTCTTCACCCTGCATAGCCTCGCCAGCAATCTTGGCCCTGGCACCGAGCGAGATTTTGACGATAGGGCTGATGCGGAAGCGGTAATAATTAGAGCGGGGAGGCTCAGCCTCTCCAAACACGGCTAGAGGTGGATTCTTGAGTTGAACCATTATCTCGGTAGCCCTCACGGGCAGGTACTTGCCGGCCCGAATATAAAATGGCACATCAGCCCAGCGCCAGCTATCGATAGAGAGTTTGACCGCGGCGAACGTCTCGACCTGCGAATCGGGAGCGACGCCTTCCTCCTGGCGATAGCCACGATATTGACCCCGCACAACGTTTGACGGATCGAGTGGCCGTATCGCCTTGAGGAGTATGGCCTTTTCATCGCGAATGGCATCGTTGTCTTCGCTGGAGGGCGCATCCATCGTCAAAACCGCAACCAGTTGCAGAAGGTGGTTCTGCACAACATCGCGGATCGCCCCAACCTCTTCGTAAAATTTCCCACGCCCTGCCACACCAAAATCCTCCGCCATGGTGAGCTGCACGCACTCGACATAGTTGCGATTCCAGATCGGTTCGAGAAATGAGTTGGCGAAGCGGAAGTAGAGCAAGTTCTGAACCGGTTCCTTCCCCAGGTAGTGATCGATGCGGAAGATAGATGACTCGGGGAAGACGGAGTGCAGAATCGCATTTAAGGCCTGGGCCGAGGCGAGGTCACGCCCAAAAGGTTTCTCAATGATCACCCGCGCATCTTTGGCGCAGCCCGATTGCTGCAATCCTTGAACGACAGAGCCAAACATGCTGGGAGGGATTGCAAGGTAGTACAGGGGTCGCTTAGAGTTGCCGAGAGCAGTACACAGTTTAGCATACGTCGCTTCATTGGAATAGTCGCCGGAGACGTACTGGAGCAGTGAGCACAGCTTCTCGAATGCCGCCTGATCTACTTCACCATGCTCCTTCAGACTGTCGTAGACATGAGATCGCAGTTGTTCAATGCTCCACGGTCTCCCCGCGACCCCAATGATCGGTATGTCGAGTTGGCCGCGCCGCACCATTGCCTGCAGTGCAGGGAAGATTTGCTTGTATGCCAGGTCGCCTGTGACGCCAAAGAAGACAAGACTGTCTGATTGAGAATCTGTCATGATGCACCTTCTGATTTAAGGGTAGCCATCGCTGGATACTGCTAAACTCGCACGCAACCTTTATAGTCGTGTTCATGAAATACACGAATCTCAGAGGAAAGAGGTGACTCATGCGTGAGAATCGAGGCGAGAAGGTCACGCTCAAGCTGATAGCGCAATATGCCGATGCCTGCAATATTGGTGGCGATATTCCGATTTAACTATCCGACTGGAAGCGATAGCCGACTTTGGCCTCGTTGTAAATGAAGCGGCGTTTGGCAGGTATTTCGATTTTCTTGCGCAAGCGATTGATATACACGTGAATATTCTTTCGTTCGGAGGCATCGTCATCTCCCCAGACTTTCGATAAAATGAAATCATACGTGACGATCCTGCCCCTGTTTGTTACCAGGATATAGAGTAGCTCGTACTCGGTGAATGTCAGCTCTATCTCTTGCCCATGTACCATCACACGGCGCTGCACAAAATTCACGTCCAGTGGTCCTGCAATGAAGTTCTGACTTTCGGCTCCTGCTCGCATCCGATTGGCATGCAGAAATTGCACATTGATACGAGCCAGTACCTCTTCCATATATTAGGGCTTGGAAACATAGTCGTCGGCGCACAAGTGGAGCGCACGCACTTTCTCTGGTTAGTCTCTATTGATCGAACTAATGATGATTAGCAGAAATGGATAGGCCTCACTAAACTTTTGACACACATGCAGGCCACTTATATCAGGTAGGCCTAAATCAAGCAAAACAAGGTCCATATGCTGGTCGATCATATCCAGTGCCTCCCTTCCGTTGTGCGCGACATAAACCTCATAATAGTGGCGCTCCAGGCTTTGTTTGAGGAGATGTACAGCTGTATCCTGATCTTCAACCACGAGAATTTTTTTCATAGCTTGCCCCTTCTGCTTTAGCCAATGGCAGCGTGAATTGAAATGTAGCTCCTCCGCCATCACGGTTTTGCACCCAAATATGACCGCCATGCGCTTTCACGAATCCCTGGCATACCGCCAGACCCAGTCCTGAACCCTGCTCGCGTGGAGCCGAGCGGAATCTCACCGGTACTTTGCTCTCATTCTCATGCAGTTGTTGTTTCACCCGATAAAATCGTTCAAAGATATGATCGATGTTTGAGAGTGGAATACCGGGGCCACGATCGGCCACGCTGACGAGCAACTCTTCACCATTCGACTGTACTGTGATATCGATGGGCGACTCGACCGGCGTATAACGAATAGCGTTTTCAATGAGATTCACCAGCACCTGGCCGATGAAGATAGGGTCTGCCTCGACGGGTGGTAAGTCATCGGGAACATGTATCTCAATACGGCGTCCCTCTAGAAGCGAGCGCATATGGCCTAAGTCTAGTGTATAGAGAATGATTTCGTCGATGGGATATAGCTCTTTTTCGAGTTTCAACGCGCCATTTTCGATGCGGGACAAATCTAGCATCCTCATGACGATACGTTCAAGCCAGTTGGCTTCGCTGACGATATCTTCTAGAGTACGACGGTATGCTGGTTCGGCATCACTGGATATTTCCTGGCCAAGCAAACTGCTCGCCGCCCCTTTAATGAGGGTGAGAGGAGTGTGGAAGTCATGGGAGACAGAAGAAATAATAGCCGTTTGCAACTCCTCAGTGCGTCTGCGCAGCTCCTCATGCAGCGCCTCTTGCTGCATCAATGCGCGTTCAATGAGGGTTTGCTCTATCAAACACACAGCGTGATCCAGCAGCCTGGCAAAGAGTTCCGGGTGGAGGTTATCGGTTGGTTTATCCTCCTTTTCCAGGTGTTTCTTAATTGCTACGAGTTCAGGATTGGCATCATCTTCTATGAAGAGCTGCAGCACTCCCAGCACCTTTTGCCCTGATCTCGATAGTAGAGGAATCAGGTGGTTACAGTGATACACACAATGGCCAGCCTGTGTATTGCTTACCACTACCCTGCGTAAGTAACTGCCTTTGGGGCGTGAAATGAGAGGAATTTCCGGCAGCGTCACAGATTTCCCATGTTCCATTACCCACATCAGGCTCGCTTCCTCGTTAGAGGAAGGTTTCGGCAAACTTGTCGATTGCGTTGAAAGCATCGAAAGCGAGGAATTACCATCCAGGTCGGGCAAGAGAAAAGCGCAGCCACGTATGCCACAGAAAGCAAAGGTATCTTCTATGGTTCGCGCAATGAGAGTGAGTTGAGATTTCAGGTCTTTCTGATCTCTTGTGACCTGCATTACATCATAAAAGACGCTCATTTCACGGTCCCGGCGGCTAACTTCTTCGTGCTGTTTGCGTAACATCGCTTCATATAGCACGCTTTCTTCGTACTTTTGTTGCCTTGCCTTCTCAACTCGTTTTTGCTGTTGTGAGTATGCATAACTCAGGATGATGGCGAAAAGCAGAAAAGTGAGCAGTTCTACCGCGTCTTCAATATGAGTAACCGTCAAAGAAAAGACCGGTTGCACAAGGAAGAAGTCAAAGGCGAGGCAGGCAGCAACCGCGGCTAGAATGGCTGTCCTGAGTCCACGTTTAAGGGTGAGTAGTAGCACAATAAAGAGATCAACTAGTAGAATAGTGGTGACACGAGCATGAAGTTGAAGAGCAAAGACAAAAACCGTTACTACAATGACTGCCGTAATTGCCAATACAGTGTCAATGAGCAATCGTTTCCACCATCGCCCATTTGTCATTGCTTGCAAGAGACTGTAGTTTGACCAGAACATAGCACATTCTCCTGTTCCTCTCTATTACGCAACGAACAGATACAACATGAGCATAAAAGATATAATTTGCACTGTCAATAGAAGCAAGTGGGATGATCAGCTATCAACTCGCACTTCTATCCATTGCTCATTCTCCAGGCGCTGGTATATGGCGCGAAACTGTTTACGCGCCATACTGATATAGGTGCTAACGCTCGTTGCACCGATGCCCAAAACCTCGGATATTTCATAGAGCGAAAACCCATCTACGACCCGTAGTAGCAAGCACTGGCGCAAATTTGGTGAAAGCTCAGCAAGAGCCAGATGGATAAGCTCCATTGCTGCCGCACAATCTTCAGGTCCTGGCATCCCCATGTTGACGTTATCTCCCTCGAGGTGTTCCCAGGACTGGCAAAGCGCCTTCTTACCTCTCCAATGGTCGTAAATTAAATTGCGCGCGATGGTGTAAAGCCAGGTCTTAAAACACGTTACATTTTGCAGTGTTGCCAGGTTGAGCCAGGCTTTGAGAAATACCTGCTGGACGAAATCATGCGCTTCGTCACGATCTCCCAACATACCTACTAAATATCGATAGATTTCGGGTTCATAGCACTGAACCAGAGCCGTGAAAGCCTCAGTAATGCCTACTTGCGCCTGCTTTACCAGTTGCAGAGTATCTGGTGATGCTACCATGCTGCACATCCCTTCTCAACGAGCATTCGTTTCCAATAAGACGTACTGCCAGAGGGTCATCTTTGGCCCAGATACATCGTAACCGGAGAATATCAACCGGCTCTAAAAATAGATGAAAAATTCTAAATATTCTCTAACATTCATGTGAATGTCAGAAAGAAGAAAATTGAGGGTGGGTAGCAAAATAGGCAAGCAGGTTTTACTTGATGGAAACGACCCTGCCTCCTGTCATACTTTGCAAATTTGCCGGGGTGAGCTGAAAGACGGCGTGCGGGTTTCCTGCGGCGGCCCAGATTTCTTCATATTGCAGCAGGTCTTCGTCGATGTATGTTTCCAGGCGTTCGGGGTGACCCACCGGCGGCACACCGCCCACGGCAAAACCGGTATGCTGGCGCACAAAGTCCGCATCCGCTTTTTCAATGCGCTCACCGGCGAGTTCAGCCAGTCGCCGCTCGTTCACGCGATTTGCGCCGCTGGCGACCACGAGTATCGGTTTATGTGTCTCTCCCCCTTTAAAGATGAGCGATTTCACGATTTGCCCTACATGGCAGCCCACCGCCTGGGCCGCTTCGCTGGCGGTACGCGTCGAATCTGGAAACACCACCACTTCACCTGAAAACCCCAGAGTTTTCAGCGTTTGCTGGACTTTTTGAACACTCGATCCTGGTTCTTTTGACATGCTGTGATCCTTTATGTTATCGTATTCCGACTGCCGATACTACTATAAACCAGTTTCTCGTAATTGTGTGGATAATAGGAAGAAAGACTTCGTAGTAAATGAAGATAGAAAGAGCAAGACATGTCTACTCCCGGCGAACAACAGGTACATACCTTTTCTACGACATTCCCCTCCGGGACTATCAATACACGCTATCTACTCTACCTGCCCAGAGCGTATGATGCACAGCCGGAAAAGCGCTGGCCGTTCATCCTTTTTCTCCATGGGGCGGGTGAGCGGGGCAATAATCCGGCACTCGTTGCAAGCCAGGGATTGCCAAAGCTCCTGCGGGATCAGCGTGATTTCCCGTTCATTGTCCTGTCTCCCCAATGTGTAAGCGGGAGTTACTGGCACACCGATACGCTTGCAACAATGCTTGCCGAGGCTATGGGCGAGTATCGCATCGATACGGAGCGCATCTATCTGACAGGGTTGAGTTTGGGGGGATTCGGGACGTGGGCCATGGCCATAGCCCATCCCCAGCGTTTTGCCGCCATCGCTCCCATCTGCGGAGGGGGCGATCCCAATGCAGTGTGTCGCATCAAGCATGTACCGGTCTGGACCTTCCATGGAGCCAGAGATACCATCGTGCCGATTGAGAGCACGGAAAGGATGGTGGACGCGCTGAAAAAATGCGGGGGCCATGTGCTCTTCACCGTGTACCCGGAAGCGGGTCATGACTCGTGGACGCAAACCTATGCCAATCCGCAGCTCTACGAGTGGTTTCTCCAGTGGAGACGCGGCGAAGCGCATCTTTCATAATGAGCAGCAATATATTGTGCCCCGATTTCAGAAGCCAATCCGCGTTCATAGCTTCATATTGTGATTGAGAGCTTCACAATATCTCGAGCAAGTCGCGAAGATGTTCAATTATCACATCAGGTCGAGTCTCGCTCGCAAGCTGGTGATGCGCTTTACTTTCACGCTGGTGGACGTAGGCAAGAAGAGCATCATTCGTCAGCGTAGCATTCTTCTCATGCTGAGAAGATAGGGGAGACGAGGTGCCTGGTAAGTTTTCTACCCTCTTAGCCGCTCGCTGCCCAAGCAGAACAGCAGATGAGGCGGGCATCAATGCTGCTTGCGCCTCCTGGCGTAGGGACGCTTTCGGCATCCAGATGGCCAGCATATCGAGCAGTTTCGCGCCGGCAATGTCGGCCTTGAGTGAGTCTCCTACCATCGCAGCTTCTTCTGGTGGGACGTGCAGGCCGTTGAGGGCATACATGAAGATGGCGGGATGTGGTTTGCGAATTCCCAGATCGGCTGATATCGCCATGTGGCGCAGATCAAAGTAGTCGAGCACGCCCATTGTCTGAAGGTCTTCATGAAAGGGCACGCCACCATAATGGCGGTTTGTCACCACACCCAGGATGTAGCCGCGCGCTTTGAGTTCCGATAACGTGTAATGCGTATCGTCGAAGAGACGGCGCGAGTCTGGAGTACGCACGCGCAGCGCTTCGTATATGGCCTCCCCTATCTTGCGATTTACACCGGGGATGTCCAACTGTTGCAGGGCCTCCATTGCAGCAAGCGTGAAATCGGGTTCATAAGCGAGATGCTGGCGAACTTTGTCGCGTATGCGCCTTTCAACGCTTTTGCGCAGGAGCGCACCCATCTCATCCATGTCCATATCGGGGAATATATCGTAGCCAACATGTTGAAGAAGTGTTGATACGGCCAGCCGGTTAGAGGTTTTCTCAGCGGCAAGCATGAGCACCTGATCATTGTGCGTCCACAATGTGCTACCTAGATCGAAGAGTATACAGCGTATGCTACGTCCCTCCATAGTTTTTCTTGCCTTCATTCTTTACATTGACCTTTCATAACATTCCGATTAGCCATGTTGCACGTGCCCAAGCGGTGTCGAGATGATACAGATCACGCTACCTAACTCTACTGCAACAATAATTACACGTAGAAACAGGCGAAATCGTCTCAATCAAGAGCAATCAAGAGAATCAGCCTGCTGCCGCGGTGCTTCACCGAAGCTCCTATATAAAGTATAACTGAAACATGTTAAATAGTGATGAATATGTGCCCTTACTATAGCATGTATCTGGACTACAATCCAGGCACGAACTACAAGCAGCCAGCATTTTTCAAACAGAACGAACATTGCGAGGCAAAAAACACTCGTGTATAATAGTTTCAGGCTACCCATCGGTTATACAATCGATGACGAAGGCGATTCTGCCCTGCTTCCTGGTCTCTTCGAATATCCTACAAAGTAGATTGGAGAATAGCATGCCTGTCTCTGTCACCAATTCCAGGTTGATTTACGATGCGCTCAAAGAGTGCGATGTCAAGATCATGTCTGCTCTTCCCGAAACGTGGCTGGTCCACCTGATCCGTATGGCCGATGAAGACCCGGATATGACGTTGGTGCGTCTCGCAAAGGAGGAGGAGGGCATCGGCATTTCGGCAGGGGCGCACCTGGCAGGAGTCAACTCCGCCTTGTTGATGCAAAATCATGGCTTCCTTGCTTCCATCAACGCCATCGTTTCACTGGCATTGCTCTACAAAATCCCCTTATTGATGTTGATAAGCTATCGCGGGCACTTTGGCGAAAAAGACCCCTGGCAGACTCAGGGAGGGATGGTCACGGAGCCCATCCTGCGCTCCATGAACATTCCAATCTGGCACTTGAACAACGCGAGTGACATTCACAGGCGTCTCAAAGATGCGCAAACGCTTGCCAACGCCTCGCTGCACCCGGTGGCGGTCTTGCTGTCGCGCGAACTGATGTGGGAGGATTAAGCATGCTAAGAATAGATGCTTTGCAAGCTATTTATCCTGAGCTGGAAGAGCGTATCGTCGTCACCATCATGGGCGCCGTTGCCGCCGAGCTATATACGCTAGGCCATCGCCCCAACTTCTTTTACCTCGAACACGCCATGGGCCTCGCCTCGTCGATGGGCCTGGGCCTCGCGCTGGCAATGCCGCAGCACAAGGTGATCGTAATCGATGGCGATGGCTCATTGCTCATGAACCTCGGGACGCTCAGCACAATGGCCCGCTACAGACCGGGCAACCTGCTGCACATCGTCTTCGATAACGAAAGCCTGCTTTCTGTGGGAGGTTTTCCTACCGCAACCTCCACCGGCACCGACCTTGCAGGCATCGCCAGGGCATCAGGCGTCCCCTCAGTCATGGAGGCCAACGCACCCGACAGCCTCGCCAGGAGCGTGCACGAGGCGCTGGCGAGCAACACCCTGACCACCATTATCTCCAAAGTCGAAGCTATCGGGCCAAAGACATTTCACATGGACCTGCCTCTGCTTGAGAACCGCTTCCAGTTCAAGCGTAGCCTGGAAGCGATGCAAAAACACACGTCCGCTTTAGACCTTTAGAAAGGGAATGGACATGACCAGCGTTTTGTCGCAATTGCTCGAGGAACTGAATTCTGGCAGCTTAAAAGTGGTTGACCTGACTACTCCACTGGGGCCGGATACAGTGGTTATCGATCTCCCACCGATGTTTGCACCATCACCGGGCGTCACTGTCACTGAAATATCACACTATGACCAGCGCGGCCCCGCCTGGTACTGGAATATCATCACGATGGGAGAGCATACCGGGACGCACTTCGACGCGCCCATTCACTGGGTCACAGGCAAGGACCTGCCTAACAACGCAACCGATACCATCTTGCCCCGCAAATTCATTGGCCCGGCGTGTGTCATCGACGTAACAGCCGACGTGGAACGGAATCCCGATTTCCTGCTCACCATCGAGCGTGTTGAACAATGGGAAAGCGAGCATGGACGCCTGCCGGCAGGCGCATGGCTATTGGTGCGCACTGCATGGAGCAAGCGCACAGGACGCGAGGAATTTCTGGGCCTACAGGCAGATGGTTCTCACTCGCCCGGATTTCATCCAACGTGTTCGGCATTCCTGGCAAAGGAACGCGATATCCTCGGCGTGGGAGTAGAAACCGTTGGTACGGATGCCGGGCTGGCGGGCGGCTTCGATCCCCCGTTCCCAAGCCACACCTTCATGCATGGCGCGGGTAAGTTCGGCATCACCAGCCTTGTGAACCTGGAATTGCTGCCACCAACAGGGGCTATTGTGATTGCCGCGCCCCTCAAGTTTGTGCAAGGTTCCGGCAGCCCACTGCGCGTGATTGCGATTACCCCGTAGGGATGGAGACGGCCCGCAGAGAACCTGGAGGAGATTTCCCTATGGCACCACTTGAGCTTGAGACAATGCGCTGCGAATTGGAGGGACACCTGGCGCGCTTGCGTCTCAACCGTCCAGATGCGCTCAATGCCGCAAACTGGGCGTGGGTGCAGGACCTTGTGACGATTACCAGCCATCTGGCCCAGAGCAGCGAGACACACGTGGTGATTGTCAGCGGTGAGGGTCGTTCCTTTTGCAGCGGACTCGATACCAAAGAGTTGGCGAAAGGCCATCTGACCCGCGAGTGGTTTGCCACCTGGGAAACAGGTGTGAGTACACTGGCAGCCCTGGATGCCATCACGATTGCCGCCATCCAGGGCTACTGCCTGGGTGGTGGACTGCAAGTCGCGCTGGCTTGCGACCTGCGCATTGCTACGACAGATGCCATTCTCAGCATTCCTGCTGTAAAGGAGGGGCTGGTGGCCGCGCTTGGACCAATGCGCCTTGCCAGGATCATTGGCGCAGGTCCCGCCAAACGACTCTGCTTCCTCGGTCGCCGTTTTTCGGCCAGGGAAGGGATGGCTTTGGGATTGATCGATGAGATATGCGAACCCGGCCAGTTGGAAGAACGTGCGCTGGCAATGGCTCACGAACTGCTGGAGATTCCCTTTACAGCATTGAAGCACACGAAACGCCAGATCGATTCTGCCTTTAACCAGGATTTTGATACGCTGCTGAGAGACATGGTTGACGCGGAAGAAGATTGCCTTCGTTCTCCTGAGCACAAAGCGGTAATGGAGAACTATCTCAAGGAGTTAGCGCGGCAAGGGAAAACAGTATAAAGAAGAAAACCAATTGAGTGAATTGAACGAGAAACAGGCGCGTTTAGAAGCTATTGAACGACAAATCCAGCGATTACAACGCCGCCTCAACATATTAGACAGCCGTAGCAATCGCTATGGATGGGTGCGGGTGGGCATCTTTTTTGGAGGTGCATTACTCAGTATCCTGGCCTTTTTTCTGGTAGGCTGGTGGCTCTTCCTGGTAGGAGTTGTCATCTCGCTCACCTTATTTAGCGTGGTAGTCTACTTTCATCGCCAGGTCACCCGCAGCATCACCCGGCACAACATCTTGATGCACATCAAAGCAACGCAGGTGGCACGTATTCAGCTCGATTGGGCCAGGATACCCGCCGTGCGTTCCAGCGAAGCGCGCATGGAGCATCCCTTTGAAATCGATCTCGACGTTTCGGGCAAGCGCTCGCTCCACCAGCTGCTCAATACAGCCATTTCATACGATGGCACCCAACGCTTGCACGATTGGCTGTTGTCCACCACACCAGGTCTGGACATCATCCAAAAAAGGCAGGCGCTGGTGCGCGAACTGGCTCCTCTGGCGATTTTTCGTGACAAGCTGCTCATGAAAGGCATACTTGCGGCGCATAATCAAGAGCAGCAATGGGAGGGGAAAAAGCTGCTGAACTGGCTGGATGAGCGCCGCGCGTCTCCCTCACTGCTGCCGTTGATGCTGCTCTCGCTGGCATTATCCACCGGGACACTTATCCTGCTAGCGCTGAATCTCTTTACAGCGTTTCCTCAATACTGGATACTGGGGGTTCTGCTCATTGGCATTTTTCTCTGCGTCACCAGAAAGCAGCGCGGAGACCTTTTTGATGATGCGCATTATCTGAGCGATGCCTTCGGCCAACTGAGTACCATCTTTGAGTACCTGGAGACCTACCGCTATGGCAAAAATCGGCATTTGAAAGAGCTATGCTTGCCATTCTTCGTGCAGCAGGAGCAGCGACCATCGACACTTTTGCATAGGATCGCCCGTATCGCTTCGGCAGCGACGCTGCAAAAGAACGTGTTGCTCTGGCTGATCGTGAACGCGCTGGTACCCTGGGATTTCTACATCGCGCACCGTTTTCACCAGTACAAAGCGCGGATCGCAGCACGGCTGCCGGTATGGCTGGACATCTGGTTCGAGCTGGAAGGGTTGAACTCGCTGGCGACCTTTGCCTATCTCAACCCGGAGTATGTCCTGCCGGAAGTGGTAGCCAGTGAAAAGCAGGGTGACCGGCCCGTCTTTCGGGCTACCGGATTGGGACATCCGCTCATTCCAATGGAACAGAAAGTGGTGAATGATTTCGCTCTGCCCAAAGTAGGGGAGATCGCTATCGTCACAGGCTCCAACATGTCGGGCAAAAGTACGTTTTTACGCACGCTGGGCATCAATCTTT
>VBFM01000097.1:8597-11291 GCA_005882595.1 Chloroflexota bacterium | reverse complement strand
CGTTTCATACATCGCTGTTTCGCTTGTTTACCTGCATCAAGATCAGCGACTCGGTGACCGATGGCTACTCGTACTTCTATGCGGAAGTCAAGCGTTTGAAAGCGCTATTGACGACCCTTGAGTTGAGTGAAAAAGAGAAAAGTATGCCACTTTTCTTTCTCATCGATGAGATTTTCAAGGGCACCAATAACCGCGAGCGGCTGATTGGTGGTGAATCTTATATCTCGGCCCTGGTTGGAAGAAACTGCCTGGGTGTTGTTTCGACGCACGATTTAGAGCTAGTGAAGCTAGCGGATGCACTGCCCGCGATTACGAATTACCACTTCCGGGAAGATGTAATCGCTGGACGCATGGTCTTCGATTATATACTGCGTGCGGGGCCAAGCCCTACGACCAATGCGCTGAAGATTATGCAGATGGAGGGGCTGCCGGTGAATCTGCATATCCAGGATACAACGAAATAATACCAGATCAGGCTGTGTTGCATTGCATAGAAGCAAGATTTTTGGCTAGAATAGCAGAGAAGATACATCCTTTTCTTTGAAGGAAGAAACGAGGGAAATAGTATGAACGATACGGAAATCCTGCGTAACATCGAAGAGTTGGTGAGCGAAGAGCATGCGCTTATGCAACAGGCTGAGGGTACTGGACTGGATGCAGAACAGCAAGCCCGCATGAAGCAACTCGAAGTGAGCCTCGATCAATGCTGGGATTTGTTGCGCCAGCGTCGTGCCAAGCGGCACGGTGGTCTCAACCCGGAGGATGCGCATGTTCGTGACGAGTCGATTGTGGAGCACTACCAGCAGTAATTTGAGAGCCTGAACAAAGCAGGACACAACCTCCCTCCCCGTTCGGGTGTAGATGGCACCGGAATAGGAAATATGCTTCCGCTTGTTCTTGGGAGTATAGCGCTTGCTATACTAGCAGTAGCGCTAAGTTTCAAATGGGCTAAGAGATCGAAATAAGGGAACGAGTGTGCAAGACATCCTGTTAATAGTGGTGCGTATCGTCGTGTTTTTTCTTGGTTTTGGAATTGTGGCCGGTACACTGATCTCCGCCATCCGATCTTTCGTACTTGCACGCAGCGCTTCGGATAAACTGAGCAGGATAACATTTCTGACCATACGCTTCTTCTTTAAGCTGCGTTTGCGCAAGGTCAACTCCTATTTGGAGCGAGACCGTATCATGGCGCTCTACGCGCCAATTAGCCTGGTTTCACTGCCAGCAGTGTGGCTGACGGGAGTCCTGCTTGGCTACATGTGCATGTTCTGGGCAATCCAGGGCATTTCCCTGTTAACGGTTTTCAAGATCAGCGGCTCATCTCTCTTCACGCTTGGGTATGCGACGCTTGATGATTTGCCGACGACTGTGTTGATCTTTACCGAGTCGGCTATTGGATTATTTTTAATCGCGCTGCTGATCGCCTACCTGCCGACAATGTACGCGGCTTTCTCAAAACGCGAAGCGGCTGTGACGATGCTGGAGGTACGCGCGGGGTCGCCGCCCTCCGCTATTGGGATGTTTAAGCGCTACTACCGCATACACGGACTGGATCAACTGCATGATCTCTGGAAGACGTGGGAAGCCTGGTTTGCCGACCTGGAGGAGAGCCATACCTCGCTGGGGGCGCTGGTATTCTTCCGCTCGCCCCAGCCCCATCGATCCTGGGTCACTGCCGCCGGGGCGATACTCGATGCCGCTTCACTGGCTAGTTCAGCTCTTGATGTTCCGAGGGATGCCCAGGCGGATTTATGTATTCGCGCCGGATTCCTGGCGTTGCGCTATATCTGCGACTTCTTTCGTATCCCGTATGATCCCAACCCCAAACCTGGCGACCCCATCAGTATCACCAGAGAAGAGTTTGATGCAGCATGTAAGCAACTCGCCGATGCGGGGATACCGCTCAAGCCTGATCGTGACCAGGCCTGGCGGGATTACGCGGGATGGCGTGTGAACTATGATATACCCCTGCGCGCTCTGGCAGGGTTGACCATGGCTCCAGAGGCGCCATGGTCATCGGATCGAGCTATGAAGCTCAACGAGTTGCCCCTCCCTCGTCTGATACGCTGATTAGAAAGAGTATCAGTCGAACTTTCCGCCGACCGCCAGCAGAACAATATGGTTAGAGCCATTAACATCCGCTACTTCCAGCACGACAACTGCCTTATCAACCGGGTTGCTGTCAGTGCCAAAATGGATTTGTCCACTGACCCCCTGGAAAGCTGGTATTTTACCTGACCCTAGTGAAGCCAGGGCATCCCTGATCGCCTGACCCGTCAGAGTGCCATGTACGAGCGAGGCTGCGTTAATGATCACTCCTATGGCATCATAGGTCAGGATGGCATCGTTGCCGGGAGGAGGCGCGGGTGCAGTTACTGTAGAACTCTGATACGTATTCATCCAATCTGCGAAAAAAGTGGGCCACGAATTCTGAGGAAGTTTAAGGAATGCCCATTCGCCTGGATCACCGAAAGCGGAAAAGATCAAACGCTGCATATCTTGCGGAAATTGCACAGCCAATGCCGCATCAGGGCCGTTGCCCTGGCCTAAGACTAAGCCGGTATCCAGGCCGTCTCCACCTAGAATCTTGAGGGTTCGTAGATAGTCGCTCGTCGGATTCGCTCTATACGCATTACCCACCGCCACTGCTAGGCGGACAGCATCGACATCAAATCCCGCTATAAAGATGAGATC
>VBFM01000097.1:4882-8560 GCA_005882595.1 Chloroflexota bacterium | reverse complement strand
CGCGTACTGCGCCACCGTGGTGTTCGATTCGGTGAAGTAGTCGCTGGGATTATTAATGAGCGTTGCATTCAGCGCCTTCGCGTCACCGATAAAGGCGTCTGCCAGCGAGTCACTATAGGAGTCGGTTTGATCGCGCAACACCAGAATAGTTTTGGCATGTAGTCGATTGACTGCGAGCGCGCCCAATGTTTTCCCTTGCTGGTCGTCAGCAGGATTGACGCGGAAAAAGTAGGGGCTGGTGCCGGTCAGTTTAACACTCGATGCCGTCTGCGAGATCAGCGGAAGATGGGCGGAAGCAATTATATCGCGCGCGTTGATGGTCTCTCTACTATACGGCCACCCAACGACGGCGATGATATGATCGATGTTTCCGGCCATCGATACACGGTTCGCAATGAACTGTGCCACAGTAGCTACGTCACTGGTATTGGCCCCCGAACTGTCGATCAGTATGCGCAATTTGAGGCTATGAGGCAGGAGATTAGCGCTATTCACTTTATGCTGCATAAGGAAGGCCGCCTCCATATTGGTGCGGACCCTGTTGATATCGGCATCGTTGCCATCAATCGGCAGACCCAATACGACTGTCACATAGGACGCGCCGCTTTGCAGGAGATGCATATCTTCATTATAAATTTGCACTTCTCCGTCATTCGGGTCTTCAGCAGTAGCCCTCCTCAGGAACTCGACGGCGCTACTCAAATTCCCCTGTTGAATCGCTAGCCCGGCTTGCTTTTTGTCGTTCAGGTCGTTGCGCCCACGATACATATCAAACACAAACCGCCCATCGCTGATGCCAATGCCGCTTTTCTGGTAGGTTTGCGCCTCTAACGTCAATTCCCTGTTGAGTGCTTGCTGTAACGCTAGCGTAGTGGCGGTGAGATTGGGGGTTGGACTCGCGTTTACTGGATTTGCACCGGGACCGGCAAATGGGCGCAGGTAAAAGAGGAGAAACCCGAAGAGGACGACGATGCCAATGCCGGCGAAAATACCCACATCCAGCAAGCTGCGATTACGACTGCGCTGGCGCATCTGTAGCGAATCGAGTGCCAATGGAGTGGTAGCAGGAGTCGGGAGCCGGTCACTTTCAGGCGGATAGGAGGTCAGCAGGGCCGCGAAATCCTTCTGCATGTCAGAGGGACGCGCATAACGCTGCGGGATGGAGAGACGCAGGGCCTGTGACAGAATGGACTCCATACGCGCTGAAACTGCGGGGTTCAGGCGGCGCACCGGTGGATGGAAGAAAGCCATGCGCTCATCAGGATTGTAGCCGGTAACGGCATAGTGTAACGTTGCGGCGACTGCATAGAGATCTGATGCAAGCTCAACGCTGCCACGTACCTGTTCTGGAGCGCGATATCCAGAGGGCGCTTTACTGTTGGGGACTTCTTTAGGAGGGAAAAGCGGGATATGAATCAGCGATACACGGGTTCTCTCCTGGTTTACAATGATGGTCTCGGGACTGATACCGCCATGTACCATGGGCGGCTGCTGCCGGGCAAGGATCGACAATATTTCACAAAGTTGGCGTCCAAACTCCGCGACCATGCGTTCGGGCAAGGCGCCGCCCTGTCGCCTGAGCAAGGTTGCCAGGCTATCGCCATCCATGTTCCGCATGACGATATAGTAAGTATCCTGTTCGCTGAAGACATCGATGACCTTCGGAAAGCCGGGGTGCTGCGATAACTCTGTCAGGCGCAAGGCAATTGAACGGGCCTCCTGGCTCCTGTTGGCGGGAAGCTCTTCAAGCAAGGCAACCTCACGGATGACCACCCTGCTCTGGGGTGATTGTGTATCGGTCGCCAACCACGCCGTTCCCTGACTTTGTTGATTCTCTGGCAGCGCCAGTTGTTCCAACAAACGATAACGACCCTGGCGCAATACATCACCGCGTTTGAGGGTCTTCATTGGAGGTAGGCTGTATAAAGTTGCTGGCCTACCGGTTGTCAAAGGCCTGGAGGAGATCGAGGTTCGATCCTCCATCCCGGGCAAATCACCCGACGCACTCATCGGATAGTATCCGCATCGAGGACAGGCGCCGTTAGTTGAGTGCCCATCAAAATAACATCGTGGACAACGCATAGTATTCCCTCTCGCCCTGAGCGTAGATTTCTGCGGTTCTACATGTTTTACTCCCATGTAAGATTGCCTGAAGAATCGATGACTGTCAAAGTAAATAGGATAAATGGGGTAATGGATATAAAAAGCGCGTTAAAATTGTGGGCCTGGAAGGTGTGAGGAGAGTATTCCCGCATTCACCATGCCAATCGGCACGGCTCCAAATTGGGACAATACGCTCATTTCTTGACTACTTTCGGCGAATTGGAGGAAGGCCTGTGCCTGGGATGTTCCGTTCCCCTCTGTGTAAAGGTGTTCAACACTCCAAAACTGGTAGGTACCCGCGAGTAACGCCTGTGTGCTGGGGGCTACTCCGTCGATGGACAGCGTCTGCACAGAAGCTGTGTTTGCTACTGCCAGCGGCACATAGCTAATCGCA
Organism: Chloroflexota bacterium; assembly: GCA_005882595.1. Lineage (GTDB taxonomy): Bacteria > Chloroflexota > Ktedonobacteria > Ktedonobacterales > Ktedonobacteraceae > VBFM01. Next base: position 6,063 of record VBFM01000097.1, on the reverse strand, counting down.
CCAGGCGTCTGAGAGACATACTGCGCCAGTATGTCGGGCCGATCTCTCTTCATAACCAATCCCCTCGCCTTTTCAGCCATACCGTTCATCACAAAAGTGCGCAAAATAGCGTTAATCGCGGCTGTCGGGGGAGGGAGTAAGACGCTTATTGCCTCGTTAGGTCCACCAACCTGTGACCAGTTCGTGATGTGTCCCGTGAAAATACCCTGTATCTCAACGCTTGTCAGCCCGTTGATGGAGACGTCAGGACTGGCGATGACCGCGTAGAGCAGCGCAGCGAGAGGGTGATCGGTCAAATTGCGTGTTGTCATGGCGGTCACGTCCGAGGCCGCGATATCAACGCGTCCCTTTTGCACAAAGTTGAGTGCGCGCGTCCCATCTCCTCGCAGCAGCAGGTTGAGGCCCGAACAGAGGTTCCCGTAATCATGGGTGATTTGCTGTAACGCCGGCTCCAGGTAGGGCGAGCCATCGATGTTCAGCGAACCTGTGGTGCATACGACGGGTGTCGGGGTTCCGCTAGGATGCGGCGTAGCGGTGACATTGGTGATGGGCGATGGCGTAATCCCCGTTGTCGGTGTAGCATGACCGGAGGGACTCGACGGGTTGCCCGTATAGCTAGTAGTCGAGGGTGCAGAGGGTTTGACGGTGCCGGAGGTAGGAGTAGGAGCCAGCCCACCGCCGGGGTTTACGCGTAGCCCTCCTGATTGGCCCAGGTTTTGAAACGGCAGTATGGGGAGTTCTTCAAGATGAAATGGGATAGCTGCAAAAAAAAGGAGAATGCCAACCAACCCGGATAGCACAACCAGGATGGAGATCATTGTAAAAGCTCGTGACCAGGTAAAGGCGGTGCGCCGCGCGTGCACTCGAATGCGGCGAGGGGATGACGATGTCGGGGGCATCGGAGGCATGGCTGGGACGACGGGTGGCTGATCGCCCTGAATCGCCATCATCAAGGCATCGGCTAGAGCAGCGATGGTGGGGAATCGTCCGGCCGGGCTTTTCGCGAGCGCCACCCGCATCACCAGTTCCACCGCTTCAGGCACATCGGGCCGCTCTGCGCGCAGCGAGGGAATGGGCTCATTCGCATGCTTTAGGGCGATCTCCCCCGCGCTCTCACCATGGTAGGGAGGATGGCCTGCAAGCAGGAGGAAGAGCAGCACGCCTACGGCATAAATATCGCA
>VBFM01000097.1:0-4853 GCA_005882595.1 Chloroflexota bacterium | reverse complement strand
GTATTGCCTTCCTCCACCTGTGCGATGACGGGATCGCTCTCCTCGTGTATACGCTTCATACTGGAGTTCGTGAGTTGCAGGTGTTCTATGTCCGGCACCAGGATGCTGGAGGGCTGGATATTGCCATGCACAATCTGGTGTTCATGCGCAACCTGTAAAGCCGCGCATATCTGTAGTATAAAGTGCACAACCACGGGAAGTGGCAGAGGAGCCCCGTCATGCTCTCTCTCCCAACGGCTCAGAAACTGTTCCAGCGTCTCGGCGTCAGTGAACTGTGTCGCACTGTAGAGCAGGTCGTCACCTGCGCCAAACTCGATTAATGGCTGTATGTGCTCATGGTGGCATCGCCAGACTTTTTCCACCTCGGCGGCAAAATGTGCCTGGAAGTCGGTTGGATCAGGGAATGCGGGCCGGAAGATGCGCAATATCACATCGTACCCACCACGCGTTGTGGGACGGGCGCGATATGTCTCCACCATACCCTCACGTCCCAAACATTCCAGCAAGAAATAGTTGCCCACCATCACCCCGGCGAGTTCTACCATATCTTCCCTCTCTGTAAAAAAAATGCCCAGGACCTATATGGTAGGCCCTGGTAAATGACTTCTGAGTGCTGCGTCGGACATATTCTTATAAGGTACGGCTCCCGTGCTGGTCAGATCATTCGCACCTGCGGCGGTCATGCAGAAGCTGATAAACGATAGCGCCAGGCCCTGCGCGGCATGATTGCTATACAGGTGTTCGATGCTCCAGAACGAATATGCGCCGCTGGCGACACTTGATGCGGTCGGACTCACTCCATTGATGGCGATGCTTTGAGCGCCGCCAGGTACATACACGAGCGGCATGTAAGTAATGGCGCCGGTGATGTACTGCACGCTCAGTCCTGCGCTTGTCCCACTGACCGATTGTGGCACACCGTTCAGTACATATGTCTCGAAAATAGTGCGGATAGTCGAATTGGCTGGCTGCGTGAGGATGACGATCGATTCGTTTGAGCCGCCGACTTGTGACCAGTTGGTAATCTTTCCGGTATAGATGGCCTGCAACTGCGCAGTTGTCAGCCTGGTCACCTGGGTATCGGAATTGACGACAACCGCGTACATCAGGGCGGCTACCTGGTAGTCCACCAGCCCGGAACGTCCCGCCGAGCGCAGGTCGGAATATGCCAGGTCTGCGCTCCCATTCGCCAGCGCATTGAGACCTGCCTGGCTATCATCTGCGTTATAGCTGAAGGTTCCGCCAGAACCACACTGGTTGGTATAGTCGCTGGTCAGTTGTTGAATGGCAGGCAGGAAATTTGCCGAGCCGTCCAGCGTAATTGATCCCGATGTGCAGCTGAACGCGGGCACGACTGGATTGGTTGGAATAGGTACTGGGGTCGGACTCGGCGTCGGCTGCGCTGCTGTAGTAGCAATGACGGTGGGTGTGGCCGGTGCTGGTGTCGCCGTTCCTTTACTCTTACTGCCCGGAGTGGTAGCTGCCGTCGCTGTAACACCCCTACCTGATGTAGGCGTAGTGGCAGTCTGGCTTGAAGCAGGGCCGGTCGATGGACCAGGGAAAAGGAACGAGGAGAAGAGCGCGCCCGCGAGTCCCAATAAAAGCAGGATAACGACCAGCACAGGTAGCATTTTCTTTTGCCACGCCTTGCCAGAATCCTTCTTGTTGGGCGGTTCAGTTGCAGGTAATGGAGCAGGCTTCGGTGGGATGGGTGGCACATCCGGTTCTACCGGTTTGCTGCGCAGCAAGTCCGCAGCTGTCAATGGGCCAGGCTGTGCGTTCCCTATTGGAGACCATTCAACGGGTTCTGTCGACCAGAACAGATGCGTCCCTGCATCATCTTCATCTTGCAAGAAATGTTTCCCGCCCGTTTCGAGCGGAGAGGAGCCAGCATTGCCCGTGTTTGCCGCGGGCGACATTTGCTGTAGCGGCACCTCTGAGGGTGCATCAAACTGTTCCGATGGACCAGGGGTGACGACTGGAGGAGGCGTCACAGCCACATTTGATGGGGGTGTGGGTGTATGCGCTTCGCCGGTCGAGTAAATCTGGCTGTGCGTTAACTGGCGGGTGGGGACGGACCTGGCGACAGGAGACGCGACGGGCGAGACCGTTACCGCGGCCAGCAGTGCGTTGCTGAATTCTTCTGCCGAGGCGAAGCGATCATCCGAGCGTTTCTGCATCGCCATCTGTAACACACCATCAACGGCATCCGAAATGCTGGGATCGATCGAACGCGCAGAGGGGGCTTGCTGGCGCACATGTTTGAGCAGCACTTCCACTGGAGTTTGTCCGGTAAAGGGAGGCTGACCTGTGAGGATGCGGAACAACAGTACTCCCAGGGCATAGATATCACTTGCCCGTCTCAAAACGCCCAGGGATTGCTCCGGGGCTGCGTATTCCGCCGAACCCCAGCCCACGCGCGTCAGCGATTGCTGGCTATCGTCATAACCGCGCACGATGCCAAAATCGGAGAGCAGCATGCGGCCATCCGCCGCTACAAAGACATTGGATGGTTTGATATTGCCATGAATGACATCGCGATCATGCGCATATTGCACGGCACTGCACAGCTGCTGCATGATGGGCAAAGCCTGCATCGCGGAAAACTTTCCACCCACTTGTTTTAATAAATCTGCGAGCGTCCCGCCCTGAATAAACGGCGTGACCGCGTAGAGCAGTCCTTCGCCCTCACCAAATTCCAGAAATGGCAGAATGTTCGGATGCTCAAACTGGCCGATTTTTTCTGCTTCGGACATAAAGTATTCACGGAAGGACTCGTGTTGAGCGTAGCCTGGGCGAAACACTTTCACCGCTACCTCGTAGTTACCTTCACCGATCTGGCGGCCTCGATATACATCGGCCACGCCTCCTCTACTAATACATTTGATGAGGAGGAAATCACTCAGCTGAACGCCTTCAAGAAGATCAGACATGCGACACCCCACAAAAGGTCGTGATTTGTTTCCAATCCAACGAACTAAACGTGATGTGCGCGAATTTTCGGAGACATAGCGGTTTAAGTGCGGAATGAGCACGCGGGATCTGCGAAAAGTACTATCAGAATAGGCCCAGGCGTATGCGCTCTAATTCTCCGGAGGTTGGTACTGCTGCCGTCCCGCTAAGAGCGGTAGTTGAGAGGCTGCCGCAAATAGTGCCACAGCGCAACGCATCAGCCATCGAATAGCCTCGTAATATGCCGTAGATGAACCCGCCGTTAAAAGCGTCACCGGCCCCGGTAGTATCTACCACACGTTCGATTGGCAGGGCTGAACAGGAGATCAGTTGCCCCTCGGAACACGCTACGACACCACGTGCCCCGGCTTTGACGATAGCAGTTGGTACCAGTTCGGACAGTTGACGGGCTGCTTCCTCGACAGTTGGCGCGCCGGTTAGCCTGGTAGCTTCCAGTTCGTTTGGCATGAAGTAGCTACCATATTGTGTAATTGATGCCATACGAGATCGATTCAAAGAGTCGGGAAACCAGCCAATATCTAGAAAGATGGGCAGTTCCTTGCGATAGGCAAGCATTTCCAGTATGGGCAACATCTGAGGATAGGCATATAAGAAGGCTGCATCAAATTCATAGGCATCAAGCGATTGCCGCAGCGATTGTGAGAGCAATTGAGCATCCTCCACTCCATCTGGATGATTGGCTGAATTGAGTATCTCAAGCATATGCTTGACCATCCCTGCGTGTGTATCGGCATAGGATACGAAGCCGCGTTCTCCATCATGCGCAATGCAAACACTCACGGCGCGCACTGGATAGTCACGCACTAATACGAGGTCACGGCATATACCCGCTTTATCGATTTCTTCCAGGATATAGCGGCTGAAGAAGTCATTTCCCACTTCACATAGCAGACCCACACGCATCCCCAACCGGGTAAGCGTGGCAGCCGTGTTAAATATCGCTCCAACGCTAATGGCAAAGCTATCCACGTACATTTCTTGACCTGATATCGGCCAGTGGGGCATACCGCTAAAGACCATATCGACACAAGGAGAGCCTATCACCAGGACATCAAAATGCGGCTTCTTCAAGAGCATATCCTTTCTTTGAGGACTAAACTGTTATGGACGAGGTGTAGTATATATGCTAATCGAGCCGGGAAGCAGTGTCAAATTTGTTCAGCGCATTCGGATTCAATAGGGGTCAGCGCATCCAAACCTGAAAACTGTACACTAAGGTTTGAAGCGCTGACCCCTTCAAGAACATCCGGTCTATTTGAGGAACACGGAGTCTCGCAGAGGCCGAGTATGTGAGATCTCGTGTTCCCCATACTCGGCGTGTGCTTCGCGATCCTCCATATGGCCTGGCCTCGCTTGCTCGCCACAATCGAGCGCAGTGACCCTTATCGGAGCGGCTGCAGCGCGTTCCGCCTACCTACCCAATGGAGTTGCGGTTATATACCGCTCGTGCCCAGAGGTAGCCAACCAGGGCGAGGACGACGCACCAGGCGACGGCGAAGACCGGGCTGTTGCCGATCGGAGTTCCCAGCAGCAGCCCGCGCAGCGTGTCGATGACAGGCGTGAAGGGTTGGTACTCGGCGAACCAGCGTATTCCGACTGACATCGAGTCCGGGCGGACAAAGGCGCTACTGGTGAACGGCAGAATGAGTTGGAAGATGAGGGAGAGACTATTGGCTCCCGCAGGCGTTTTGCCTATCAGGCCGAAGACCACCGCCATCCAGGTGAGTGCGAAGGTGAATAGCGCGACCAGGCCGAGCGCTGCGAGCCAGGCGAGGGGGCTGGTGGTGGGGCGGAAGCCTGCGAGCAGGGCTACACCGATGACGAGAGCGATGCTGATCAGCGTGCGGATCAGACTGCCGATGACCTGTCCGGTCAGCACT
>VBFM01000128.1:4871-13806 GCA_005882595.1 Chloroflexota bacterium | reverse complement strand
GCGGAACCGTTGCCGGATTGGGCATCGACCGGCACGTTGTCGAGCAGGTGGGTACCTACAGCCTTGCCCTGCGAGAGGTTCAGTTCTACCAGGTTGTTGTCATTCATGTTGACCACCAGGAGGTCTCCATTGAGTGGATTGATCGTCAGTCCGGCGGGCATATTCAAAGGCTTGCCCTGAAAGGCGGTCATGCCTTTGGAGGTCGAGCGCATGGCTGTCGTGTTGAGGGTGGTGCTGTTTGGATAGGCGGCCACGCGATTGTTCGCCAGGTCGAGCGCGAGCAGCACATCCGAGTATTGATGCCCACCGATTTGCAGCGACGGAACCCAGGTCGCGTTGATCTTCGTTCCGCCGTTGATCTGGGTAAGCTGACCAATCTGGAAGACGCGGAAGGTCGTACCATTATTGGAAGGGATCACATCGATACGGTCGATAGTCGCGTCGCCGGTGTTCGTTGTGAAGAACGAGCCGGTCGCTCCATCCATCGGATTGTGCATACCATGATTGGACGCCAGCGCCCAGGGCTTATTGAAGAGCGGACTGGTAATCGTCGCTTTGATCGTGCCATCGGGCTTGAACACCTGGACATTGTTTGCAGAGAAGTTCGCTACCCAGTCTGAACCCGTCACCGTATTGAAATCCTCGAACGCTAGTCCTTTGGTGCCGGGGTTATTCATGGCGTTGAAAAGCAGGCCGGGGCCTTTTCCAGCAGGGAAACGCACAAGCGTTGTTCCAGTCGAATTCGCGCCAAAGTTCGTCACCAGGATATCGCCGGGCTTGAGAGAACCGGATGTGGTGGACGCGGTCATGCTGGTGGGAACAATCGCCACGCCGTAGGGATTGGGATCAACGGAGATAGTTTTCCCATGCCCATCCACAATAAAGGTCGTGCTACCTACAACTGAGATTCTAGTCAGGCCGTTAATGGTAGTAACAGGTTGATTGTTCCCGTTTGCATGCATTGATTGGGACTGATAGTTCATGTTGCTCGGGTTGTTGTGGTAGACGGCGTTGCCGACCAGCGTTGTTTTGAACTTGAGAAGAGCAAAGGCAGACGCGGCAGTAACTATCAGGCAAAGTAATAGGGCAATGGAAACGATTACTATAAGCTTTCGCCTCTTCATGCGCCTGGTTTTCTTTTTCGGACCTTGGGGAATGAAATCGGTGTCCCATTCACCGGGTAGGACCATTTTTTGCAACTTCGTATCCTTTCTTTTCGGGTGAAGCTTATCCACAAAAGCTCTCGCAGAAATCGCCCTGTTACACTGTGATACATCTTGAATTATTTTGAGTACAGGTAACTCAAGAAGGATATTACCCTAACGAAAAGGTGCGCATGCATGGATCCGTGATTTATTGACATAAAAGTACCTGTCGAGCATTGAGAAATCTTAACCAGCGATTTTGCTGGTATGACGAAATGTTCCCAATTTGGAGGCGCTGCGTAAAAAATGCGCATGTTATTCGTAGAGGGATGTTGGCAAGTTCTAAGCCAGGGGAATCTTCACCAAAAATGTACTCCCTTTCCCAGGTGTACTCTCAACTTCAATCGAGCCCGTGTGTTCCTCGACGATACTCTTTGCAATGGCCAATCCCAGCCCACTACCGCCGCGGTCGCGCGTGCGTGCGGGGTCAGCGCGGTAGAAGCGCTCGAAAATATACGGCAGATCCTCAGCCAGAATGCCAATACCGCTATCGCTCACTCGTAAAAGCGCAGATGAATTGTCAGTGCTGAGAGAGAGTGCAACCGATCCTTCGTAAGGAGTATATTTTATGGCATTATCCAGCAGAGCTACCAGCGCCTGCTTCAGCTTGTCGACATCTCCATACACCTGCGCGGGCGTAATATCTTGCAGGAAGATACGCGGCCCGTTCTGTTTACGCGCATCCTGTCCATCCTCATCAACTGGCCGGTATTGTCGATACACTTCAAGCAAGAGGCTATCGAGGTCTACTTTTTCGCTGTATGTCTGGTACTTCTTATAGCCATCGTCTATCGATACCTGCGATGTATTGTCAGCGCGTGCCAGCGTAAGCAGGTCATTGACCAGGCGGCCCATGCGGTCTGCTTCTGCACGCGCATCGGTCAACGCGGCTTCTACCTCGTTGGGAGCGAGGTCGGGAGCCTTTGCCAGGAGATCAAGATTGCAGCGAATAGAGGTGATCGGGGCGCGTAGTTCATGCGAGGCATCGGCCACAAAGCGCTGCTGGTATTTATAGGCTTTTTCCAGGTTGGCGAGCATGCTGTTAAAAGTGCTTGCCAGGCGCGTAAGCTCGTTCTTGCCCAGCCATGATCGCTCAGGCACACGCTGGCTGAAATCCTGGGATGCGCCGATTTTTTGCGCTGTTCCGCTCATGCGCCGCACTGCCGCCAGAACGCTCCAGGTGATGAGCCATCCTCCCAGCAGAGCCAGTACCATCACGAGTGCGCCGCCCCGCCAGAGCAACGCTTGCAGGTCGCTCAATGATTGCTCGATGTCCTGTTCTGAGCGAGCCGTCTGGATGATATTATTCAGGCCGAGGCCGCTATTGATGGTGGTGTAGACGCGCACGTGCTGACCCTCGTAGGTGATAGTGCTGTAGATGCTGTTGGGGGATCCATCAGTGGTATAAGGTTGGACCTCTATCCATTGCGCAGCCTGTTTGTCCCAGGGAATGGGACTGGTGTCGAAGCCCGCTACACTGGATTGCAATCCATCCTGGAAAGTGGAGGTGGTCGTAGCAAGCAGATGTAACTGGCTATCCAGTACCTCAATTGCAACATCACCGGCACCCAGACCGTTAATGCTGTTCGATAGATAAAGAGGAAGATTACCGGATTGTTGAGCTATAGACAAGTCTTTACCAATTTTGACGCTCGTTGCTCTACTACTCAGGGTGTTATCCAGGTCATGGTACGCGCGTTGTTCCGCCTGGGTGTAGACGGCGCTGCCAAAGAACCAGAGTGCAAGCCCCAGCAGAAGCGCGTAGAAAAATGCCAGTCGGAGCTGTAGTGGAAGGTACATAACGTCTCCTTCCTATTCAGGGGTGCGCAGGACATAGCCAGCCCCGCGTATGGTTTGTATGAGCCGTTTCTCGCCGTTTTGCTCTAGCTTGCTGCGCAGGTGACCGATGTAGACCTCCAGTACGTTAGGGCCTCCCTCAAAATCATTGCCCCAGATGCGCTCCATCAGCAGCGAGCGCGTCAGGACGATGCGTGGGTTGCGCAGGAACAGAGCCAGTAGTTCAAATTCGGTCGTGCTGAGATCAATGCGGCGGTCGCCCCGCCTGGCTAGGCGGGTGGCCATATCCAGTTCCAGGTCCTCAAACAGCAGCACCTCACGGGCGATATCGGAGGGATTGTGCCTGCGCAGCAATGCTTTCACGCGCGCCAGCAATTCCTCGAGGGCGAACGGCTTGACCAGGTAATCATCCGCACCGGTCTCAAGTCCCGCTACGCGGTCTACCACCGCGTCACGCGCCGTCAGCATCAGTACGGCTATGCTATCTCCGGCGCTGCGCAGGCGGCGACAGACCTCAAGCCCGTCAATACCAGGAAGCATGAGATCAAGAATCACCAGGTCGGGCGGCTTCGTGCGAGCCACCATTAAGGCCTGTTCGCCATTCCCGGCCACCGAGACCTGGTAGCCCTCGTAGGCAAGCGTGCGGCGCAGTGCACCTGTCACGCGGCTATCGTCATCGACAATCAAAATGTGGGCGTTCATAAAAGAACCATTATCAATTGGCTATCCATTCTATGCCCCAGGGAGCATGGGCAGGTCCCTGGAGTACCTGTTCGGATTGGCCTGTGGCGGCATCGAGCAGGGTAATACCACTCGTGGGATTAACGGCATACAGCGTCCGATTATTCGCGCTCAGCGCTATCCCGGTAAAGGATTGCTGCGGCAGAAGTCAAGCGTGTTCACCGACCAGATACCATTCACTCCAACAAAGTAGAGCGTAGACTGGTCGGGCGAGAGTACTGCTCCATTGCGCAGCGCGCGAGTCTTATCGTCGCTGCTAATACTGCTGACATTGGGATTAAAATGCTGCGTAGCGACGACCTGGTCGCTATAGATATTACTGGTGCCAGAGTTATTCAAGTCGATTTCACTGGCTACACCTAACGCGCCGTTGGCAGCATAGAGTTTTGTGCCATCAGCCGAGAGGGTCAGTGTGTAATAGTGCAGCAGATCAGCAGATTTTCCCACGGGCAAGTTGATGCAGCGCGCAAACGGGAAGCCTGGATCGAGCGGCAGGATATGCACGAAGGCGATGTTATGGTCTGTATCAATGTATAGCGTGTAAAATGTCGAACCGTCACTTGATACCTGCCGCGCTACTGCCTTACCTGTCATATTGGGGTCGTTGAGTTCTGATTTGTCAACGATCGGGCTTTGATACAGCTCGTTTTCCGGCACGTTGTACAGTTCAACATAGTAGTGGCCTGTTCCATTGTTCAGGCGCTGCAGCAAATAGAGCGCGTTGCCATCCGGGCTGATGGCGTCCAGGTCGAAATCGCCACTCAGGTGAATGGCTTTGGTGAGCTTGCCAGCTTGCGTGTCAACCAGGGCAATAGTTGTTGCGCTGGTTGACTGGCTCAACTGACGCAGAGCCAACCAGTGTCCATCGAACGACAGCACGGCATTGTCAAAACCTGGCTCGGCTGTCGAATAGGACCCGTTGATGACCAGTGAACGTATGATCGTGCCGTCCTGCGTGTCGACAACAGAGATAGTGGTCTGGTTTTTCTGTACCTGCGTTGCAATCAGTCGTTGATGATCCATCGAAGTGAGGCCGAGTGGCAGTGTCATCGCCGGGTTGGTACTGCCGGGATGAAATACGATGATGTGCTGCCCAACACTGTTGGAAGATTGGACTGCAGGCGTATAGCCATCCAGCACATACAGGTTTTCTCCACCGGGAGGCGTCACCGCGTGTGAAGTGTCAGTACTCGTCGAGGGAGTGGAGCCACAGGCAGCAGCGAGAGGAAGTAGCATACTCAGCATCACGGTAAGCCAGACAAAAGGTTTTTTAGGCATGACCCCAGTCTCCTTTGCTCACGAGAGCACGTACAGCATGCACATGCTCATCATATCATATTCCGAAAGAGAGTTTGTCGCTGTAGATGATATAGTATAGGCAACTGAAATACAGATAACGCATTCCTGAATTGAAGCTGAATTACTCGAAAGATGAGAATTATGTCGCTTTTGCTGTCTCCGGTGACGGCTGATGAAACCGAGAAGATGAAGCGCGCATTCGTGCTGCATTGCAGGATACAGCCAATACAAATTATGTGGCTCTTGTGGACAATATGGTTGTTGGAGCTGCGACAGTGCATTGGGAAGAACGTGAAAGCGAGATTATCTATATTGCAGTGGCTGCCGGGCTTCGCGGGCGTGGATATGGTAAAGCCATCATTGAAGCTCTATTCCGTGAGATGCGCCAGCGAGGAGTGCAGTCATTGCTGGTAGGGACGGCGAACTCCTCTCTCGATAATATCGCCTTCTATCAGAAGTGCGGATTCAGATTGGATTCCGTTCGGCGAGATTACTTTGAATATATTCAGCCGCCTATAATGGAGCATGGCATTCCAGTAAGAGATATGCTGGTGATGAGATATAGACAATAATGTCAGGTCATGAGAAAAAGGCCTTGGCGTATATGCTCTCTGAGATAGGTGCAGAGACATTTAGTGGCAGGTGTTCGCTGCATACACTCGTTGCCTGCAAGCTGTAAGCTCCAGGTGAAAGATTCATTTCCCTTACTGTGGGCCGTTCGGTGGACGAGGGCGCGATAAATCACGCCCCTACGAATCCTGATCTCCCGGCTGCTGTAAGGGTTTCATCGCTTCGGGCGTCTTGCCTTTAAGGGGATGAATCCAGGATTTTATGCGAAGATAGAGGGCCATCAGGCCGCCGAACCACAGGCCGCCGTAGATGTAGCCTGCCATCACATCGCTAGGCCAGTGCGCGCCAAGGTAGATCCGCGAAGGGCCAATCAGGATGATGAGCGAGGTGCAGATGGTCAGCAGGATATTGCGCAGGCGGCCTGAACGCCAGTTGGTCGCCAGCAGGTAATCCAATAAGCCAAAGAGGTTCATATATTGCATCACGTGGCCGCTGGGGAAGCTCGGCTCATTAATCACCCGCGCCACTGTCACCAGCTCTTTAGTTGGACGCGGGCGTTTGATGAGGTGTTTCACAATCGTGTTGAGGATGTTGGATGATGCGGTGAGCAGCACGAAAATCGCCTCGAGACGGAAGCGCAAGATCCAGAAGATACCGGCAATGCTAAAGGTGAGCGGGATGCCAATTCTGGGAAAGCCAACCTCAGAGATAGCTATCATGAATTGGCGTATCCAGGGTTTGCGCTGGCGCTGTAGATTGCGCGCGATAGTTTTATCACCGGGGAAGAATTGCGTGTAGCGAGCGATCAACGAAATCATGATCGCCCCTGAGAGCAGCCAGAGGTAGAATGCCAGGAAAATAGTTCCACGCGAAACGGCGCGGCGACCCGAAACCGATGTCTCTGCTGCCGTACGCTGCGCCTCAGTCACTACGGGTTTCACGTTTTGCTCTACCGCCGTAGTGAGTTGTGGCAGCACGGGGGCTGCACCCGTGGCTGTCTCTGGCTCTGGTTTTCTGGCGGGTTGTGGTGTCTTCTTCATGATTGGATCACTCCTTTGTGGTTACTATTCCCTACGGTGTAGAGATACTGGTATCCCCTTTTCACTTCCCAGTGCTTCTTCCTGCGCATTTTCCTTAAGTCCCGGCGCTGCCTTCCCTGAAACGCGAACACGAAGCGCGCCTGGTAAAACCTTGACGAACGCCGGTGTATTGCCCAGCAATTCCCCATCGGCCTGAATCTCCAGGGGCTGATCAGCATCAATACGCAGCGATTGAACGCGCAGGTATCTGAGCTTGGGTTGGTATAGACGCCTGCCCTGGCTGATAGAGATGGCATGCCGTAGATACTCAAATTTACTGAAGTTACTGTAAATGATTACATCCAGCAACCCATCGTCCATCAGTGCATCCGGGGCTGCCTGCAAATGCACGCCGTAAAACGGAGCATTACAGATTGTCACCTGTAAGGCATGATAGGGGCTATCCTGACGTTCATCGATGGTGATTTTAAGACGGGTCGGCTTGAAGCTGAGTAATGTTTTCAACCCGGTAATCGCCCCACGTATGTTTGTAAGCATACCTGGACGCTTGATATCCTCTGCTGCCGGGAATAGGGCTGCCTCAAGTCCAATGCCCGCTACTTCAAGAAAAACATGGTCATTGATTTTGCCTACGTCTATAGTGCGAGTTTCCCCTTTCACAATGGTGGTACAGGCGGCCGGTATGGTATCAGGAATATTGAGACTGCGCGCCAGGTTATTCATCGTTCCTGTCGGAATAATTCCCAGAACGCTTTTTGTACCGACCAGGCCATTGGCAACAGCGTGAATCGTCCCGTCTCCCCCCACAGCGATGACCAGTTCGGCATGCTCCTCCGCAGCGCGTCTTGCCAGGCCCTGTCCTGTATCTTCGGGCGTCGTATGGTAGATTTTTGGCCCGATACCATAGGCGCGCAATGCTTCCACGACAGTGCGTTCGGTCTCTTCTGGTGACATACGTTTTTCAGTCACCGTTGATATGCCAGAAGTCGGGTTCACTATCAACACAGTATTCATTCTGTTCTGCCCTTTGTTTATGTATAAGTATCGACGGGGTCATCTCATAGCCAATTTTAATATGCTACAATACGTTTCGATACAGATTGCTATGTAACTTGATCTTGTTTCCCATACTAGACACGCGAAACTCGACAGAAAAGGATACATGCTATGTCAGACCTGCTAAACTCCCCAACCCTGTCAAACCTTATGCCAGATACGGAAGGAGTTAACTTTTATAGCGCTGATCCCGATCTGTCATTTCTTTTGAGACGCCACCTTTCTGACGAGGATTACGAGCGAGCGCAGCTTATCCTCGCCCACCTGGGGTCGGTGGCCTCACGTGAAATGGACGAGCTGGCGGCGGAGGCCAATCGCCAGGGACCTGTGCTGGTGCAGTACGATAAAAAGGGCCAGCGCATCGACGAAGTGGTCTTTCACCCCGCCTATCATGAACTGGAACGCATCGCTTATGAAGACTTTGCTATCGCGGCATGCAGTCATCATGAAGGCGCGTTGAGCTGGCCTGGACGCGTTCCTCAGCCTGTCAAATTCGCGCTTGGCTACCTGGGTATGCAGGCCGAAGCGGGCGTCTTCTGTCCGGTGTCGATGACCGATGCTCTTGCTCGTGTCCTGGAACGTTATGGCAGCGAGTCGTTGAGACGCCGCTTCCTGCCGGGACTTACCGCGCTAACCATGGCTGAACTTCAGCAGGGGGCGATGTTTCTGACGGAAAAACAGGGAGGATCAGATGTTGGGCTGACAACGACCGTTGCGAAACCACGCATAGCGGTGGGCGATGGGTTCCAGCCGGAATGGGAACTGTGGGGCGAGAAATGGTTCTGCTCTAATGTCTCCGCCGAGATCATTTTGACGCTGGCTCGTCCAGAGGGCGCCCCACCTGGCACTCGTGGACTGGGATTGTTCCTGGTGCCAAGAACCCTGGAAGATGGCACACGCAACGCCTACACCATCAATCGCCTCAAAGACAAACTGGGCACGCGCTCACTGGCGACGGGTGAAGTCACACTGCAAGGCACGCAGGCCTTCCAGGTCGGGGCGTTAGATCGCGGTTTCGTGCAGATGACCGAGATGATAAACCTGACGCGCATCTGGGCCGCCATTGGTTCGCTGGCAGCCATGCGCCGCAGCTATCTAGAAGCTGTAGTGCATACACGCGGGCGCATCGCCTTCGGGCGTCCTCTGGCGGATCACCCCCTCATGCGCCGCCAACTGGTTGACCTGCTGGTGGAGATCGACGGCTGCGCGGCCCTGGCATTCGAGACG
>VBFM01000128.1:0-4851 GCA_005882595.1 Chloroflexota bacterium | reverse complement strand
AGACAGGCATGGCGTGGAAGAAGATCGCCGCCTGCTGCGCATCATGACCCCGCTCTGTAAATACTACATCCCAAAACGCAGTGAACACGTGACGTTGGAAGCCCTGGAGATGCGCGGCGGCAATGGCTATGTCGAAGACTGGGTAAACCCACGTCTGCTGCGCGACACGATTGTCAACGTCATCTGGGAAGGCTCCAGCAACGTGATCGTGCTGGACGTAGCGCGTGCGGTACGCCGCGAAGGAGCGGCCTCTGCCCTCTTTGGCATGCTCCACCAGCGTCTCCAATCGCTGCAACATGCTATCGTGGTACCTGTTGCCGGGCAAGTGCAAGCCCTGGTCAATTCGCTGGCGGAGCGCTTACGCGAACTCGAAAGACTCGACTCCGAAAGCGCCCAGTTACCTATGCGAGGGCTGGTTGAACGTATGGCGCAGCTCACCATCGTCACCCTTTTGTTAGAGCAGGCCGAAGCCGAATTGCTGCGCGAAACGGAGGGGACAGGCAAACGGAAGTGGTTGATCGCCCTTCTCTTCTTGCATCGCCATATCCTGGTGCATCCCGACGGTTGGGCCGCTGACAACGATCCGACCGCGCTCAATCATTTTGACGCGCTGGTCGATTGGCAGGCCATTCCGTTGGGTTAAGGGGATTACATCCTCGAGTGCTTAGAGGCAAGGTGATCACTTTGGATAGAGGTGGCTTGTTGCACACGAGCGGCTATGTTTTCCAGTTCTTGCAAAGAACACCTCATATTGGCAAGGTTCTGTTCAAGTGTTTTCGGCCTTCCCGTTGCCGGGAAGCAGTCCTCGATCTGCTGTGTGTCCTGGCGCAACTGAGCAAGTACTGGGTTCAGTTCGTCTCCCAACGTTCTCAGGATCGTCTCGTTGGCTCTTTGAGCTGCTCTCAGTTCTCCTGTGCGCTGCTCGACCAGGCGCTCTAAGTTGAGCGCGTAGCGCTCTAAAGTCTGTTGTTGCCTTCGGATCTCTTGCTGCAAGCGCTGCGTGTGCAGAGCTCGATAGAGGGAGGCGACCAGGTCATCCCGATCAACGGGTTTGAGAATATAATCGTAGGCTCCTCCACGTAGCGCCTGAATCGCCAGATCGTGTTCACCATGTCCGGTGATGAAAAGAACCGGAATCTCTGGATACTGCTGGGACGTGACAGCCAGCAAGTCAAAGCCATCCATGCCTGGCATCTTGATATCGCTGACAATGGCGTGATATTCGTGCTGTTGAAGCAGCTTGAGTGCCTGCGATACAGAGTCAGCCGTGTGAACCTGGACGTTGCTCATGCGCAGGCTTACCATGAGTGATAGTGCCTGCTGGAGGGCTGGATCATCATCAACTAGCAGAATCCGGGCTGTTTCCATGCTGAAATACCTTTCGTGTGCTCTCCTCAACACGGAGTTTGAGTGCATTGGGGTGTATCCTTTCCCCTCGTACGACGCAAGCGGCATCTCCCAGCTCAGGTTGCATCGACGAGCAAAGGTTAGAAATTTCCTTCTTCGGTCTAAAACGAAATAGAATTCCTATGAGGAGTACGGTTGAGCAAGCGAGCAAGTTTCAATTTGCTTGATCAATAGTACCGAATTCCTCACAAGGTTTTGTTAAAGTTCCATAACGCTGTCAAGTTGTGGGAGAACCCACATCCCCCAAAAAAACCGTTGACCAACGTCATAATAAAGTGGTACACTACGCAAGCATCTCTGCCACCAATCCATCAGGATGAAGGCATCGATGCAAATCCGACACGGGATAGACATTGGCTATCCCGCATAACCGCCTGTCAGTGAGACAAGTATAAGAAACCAGAACCCCCCCCATACGCGGAGGGTTGCTGGGTTTTTGTGCTGGAAAAAACAGGAGAGGAAGTGATGCTGCGTTTCTATATTGAAGTGGCCCGCACAGCCTTCCGGCGGCAGCTCATCTATCGCTGGGCCAACATAGCCGGGCTGATCACCAACATCGTCTTCGGCATCATCTTCAGCTATGTGATGATCGCCCTTTTCCAGGTGCGTTCGATGGCGGGCGGCTACGATCTAAAGGATGCCCTGCGCTACGTCTGGCTCGTGCAATCGCTGGTCATGGTCGTGCTGACCTTTGGCTGGTACGATCTGATGCTCACCATCCGCTCAGGTGAAGTCGTCTCAGACCTGAGCAAGCCCTGCGATTTCTACTGGTACTGGTTCAGTCGCGAAATCGGGCGCAGTTGCTATTACCTGTTTTATCGCGCGCTTCCAACCTACCTGGCGGGCATGTTGCTCTTTGGCTTTGGCGCACCCCTCCCCCTCGATTGGCGGCTCTGGCTGGCCTTCATGCTCAGCCTGCCGGTTGGCGCTATGATCGGTATCGCCTATCGTTTCCTCTTCAACATTGCCGCTTTCTGGATTCTCGAGGCTCGCGCCCTTGGCACACTGGCTACCGTTATCGCGCTGGTTTTCACAGGAAACTACGTCCCCTTGCCCTTTTTCCCAGGATGGTTACACGCTATCGCCGACTGGCTGCCTTTCAGCGGCCTGATGAACGTACCTGCTCAGATCTTCCTGGGGAAACTCACCGGCGTTCCCATGTTGCTTGAATTTCTACGCCAGTCGCTCTGGCTTGTCGTCTTAACGCTCATCGTGCGCGCCGTCACCACTCAGGCGACTCGGCGCGTCGTTGCCCAGGGTGGCTAATGAGGAGATGCACCATATGCAAGAGATATTGAGTGATCTACGACTCTATCGACGTCTGATTGTTATACAAATACGCGGGCAAATGCAATATAAGCTCAACATTGTAATAGATATACTGACCTACTTCGCTGTGACGGGCCTGGAATTTGTCACCATGCTCCTGTACTTTGTTCCGTTTCCTACTATGCTTGGCTGGCGCGTTGGCGAAGTGGCGATGCTCGCGGCAGTCACTTCGTTTAGCTTTGGAATAGCTGAACTTTTCGGAGCGGGCATCGATGTCTTTGATGAAACGATTCGCCGGGGAGACTTTGACCGCGTGCTACTGCGCCCCGTGGAGGCGCTCATCCTGGTAGCCAGCAGCGAATTTCGCCTGCGCCGCCTGGGACGCATGACACAGGGTATGCTCGGCTTTGCCCTCGCGCTTGTCCTGCTCCACGGCGTGGACTGGACCCCCTTGAAACTCATTGCATTGCTCATGGGCATAGTAAGTGGCTCATTCATCTTCGTTTCCATCTTGCTCCTGGGGGCCACGATGTGCTTCTGGACAGTCCAGACCACCGAACTGACGAGCAGCCTGTACTACGGAGGGCGCGAGATGTTGAGCTACCCAATCACCATCTATCACCAGGCACTGCAGCGTTTTCTGCTGTTCGTGATTCCCCTGGCTTTTGGCACGTTTCTCCCGACCTGCTACCTGCTGGATAGGCCACTGCCGATGGGTTTGCCGGTATGGGTCACATTTCTTGCGCCAGTTGTTGGGCTGGGTTTCGCCAGCGTCGCAGTGTGGGTCTGGGGATTTGGCGTAAGGCGATATCAGAGTACAGGAAGTTGATTTGTAGGGGCGCAATGCATTGCGCCCTCCTTGGATGGATGTCAATCCCTGAAGGAGGTGTTCCCAATGGAAACCATGATCGAGGCCGAAGGCCTGAGCAAATCATTTCGTATTGCGAAAAGGCGGCCAGGACTGCTGGGTGGATTGCGCAGCGTGGTGAATCCCCAGGTACGTATCGTCAAGGCCGTGCAAGATCTTACGCTGCTTATTGAACGAGGAGAGATGATCGGGTTGATCGGGCCAAACGGAGCAGGCAAGTCCACGACCATTAAGATGCTCACCGGCATCCTCCAACCGAGCGGCGGAACGGTGAGTGTGGCTGGACTCAGCCCCCTGCGCCAGCGTAAAGAACTGGCGAGACGCATTGGCGTTGTCTTCGGCCAGCGTTCGCAACTGTGGTGGGATTTGCCACTCATCGATTCACTGCGGCTGCTGCGCTTCCTGTACCGGGTGTCCGAGGAGCGTCACACCGCCAACCTGGATCGCCTGCGCAGTATGCTCGCCCTGGACGAATTCATCGATACGCCCGTGCGCCAGCTCTCGTTAGGGCAGCGCATGCGTGGCGACCTGGCGGCGGCTCTTTTGCACGACCCCGAACTACTCTACCTGGACGAACCAACTATTGGACTGGATGTCGTGGCGAAGGCGCGTATCCGTGAATTTCTGCTGGCGATCAATGCCGAGCAGGGCGTTACAGTGCTGCTCACTACCCATGATATGGACGATATTGAGATGCTCTGCCCGCGCATGCTCATCATCGATCATGGACGCAAGCTCTACGATGGCACCGTCACCGATATTCGGACGCGTTTCGGCGGTGAACGCACTCTGGTTGCCGAGTTGAACCCGGCTGAATTGATGACCCTGCCACATGATGCCGATGGCCAACCAATCATCGCTGAACTGCCTGCTAGAGTGCACCAGGTGCAGGCTGAATCGCCACGCATATGCCTCAACTTCGAGCGCGACGCCATCCCAGCTCATGAACTCGTCGCCTGGCTAGGTGCGCGTCACCAACTGCGCGATGTCACGTTCCAGGAGCCAGAGATCGAAGATGTGATCCGCCGCATTTACGAGGAGGGGCTGCTGTTACAAGAGGATGAAGCGCCTATGCCCAGGACGACGGGTGGCCAGGGCGACCGCGAGGGTCGCCCGTACAATACACGATGACGTGTAAAACGGGCGAAGTGGTATTGTACGGGCGACCCTCGCGGTCGCCCTGGCCATCCAATCGTCTTTTTAGCGATAATTCACTGACCTAAATGTTATAGTACATCTGTACAAGAGTTTTGCTCCGTTGTAGAATAATCGGTAATGATACTGTCATTTCTAATAGGAGAAAATGT
>VBFM01000127.1:4344-8455 GCA_005882595.1 Chloroflexota bacterium | reverse complement strand
CAAGTGGCAAATGGCTGGTTAAGAAGCGATTGATAAAGAGCTTGATCAAGAGAGGATTGCCCTCAGTTACCTCCACAATGGGCTTGAGTTCTTCCTCACTCGCTTGAGCAATATCACTATTGCCGATGGAGCGGATAAAGCTCAAAGCCGGTTCAAGTTCAAGGCCTTCTACATGTCGTTCAATAAGATATGGCACTTTGCCCAATTAAGCCTGGCGAGTGGTTACGAGAAGCTTGTGGGGTTTGACAATGAAATTGCTGCCCAGATACTGGATAGCCTCGTTTACATCGTCCATCGTTTCAAGGTTATCCACGACAAGCAGACAGCGTTCCTCCGAGGGAAGCGAGCGAATGCCATGTTGAAAATCACTGATCCAGCCGCTCGAATTGTCACCAAGACCAATGTCTAACTGGTTTGCTAATTTTTTTATCAGATCAATCCACTGTAATTCGGCACTCCCATATCTTAATAATGCGCCATCTGGTAACAGTTGGAGAGTCTTTGCCGAAACCCACCCGACTCTAGTAAAACCAGCTGCTGCGGCGTAGCGTGCCACGATTTCATAAGCAAGGGCGGTTTTCCCAAGTCCACCCTCGCCGAACAGGCTGATAACCCACCCGGCCTGTGGAGCAAATAAATCGTCTTTAACTTTCTCTATAAAACCATCAACGCCAAAAAGTTGTGTGTGATCGACAATGGCATTGTTGCGAAGAACGACCTGGATACGTTCTTCAATGTGAGCATTTTGGGATGGGGAAGGAACAGTGACCTGGTGTTGTATCGTGCGCATGAAAGGGGGAAAAAGCCTTTTTTCAGGTAATTGCGTATGAGGAACCTGGGAAACTTCTGGTTCCTGCTCGGATGATAGAGGTAAACCAGATTCGAGTGACGTGCTGTTCTCTTCAGAGAACAAGCCTAGTTCTTCTACGCTTTTACCAAAGATTCGGCTCAGTTCGCTGTGAAGCTGGAGCGTTGGAAAGGTCTCATTCCGTTCCCACCGCCCTACAGTTTTGGGATCGATGTCAAGCAGCTGTGCTACTTTTTCTTGTGACCATCCGCGCCGCTTCCTCTCAAGGCGCAGTTGCTCGTGGAAATGCACTCGCTTGTTCATACAAAACTCTACCTGCTACGGTATCCTATATTCTATGATGTAGTTTAGCATCAAGCGAGGAATACTGCAAGGTAGAGTAAATGATGATATCCTATTTCGTACTAAGCATGATTTTTTCTAAATATACTGTGCCAAAAAGTTCTATTAATACACAACAGATTTTCTCTTCGAGGGTTAGTTCCAGGTCATCTAAATGAACAGCGAAGGATGGTGTGAATATATCGGCACATTGCGCATAAATTTGTAGCGAGTAGGAGGCTTGATGACTGGATTGGCTTGAAGGGAAAATAGATACGTCTTCCACGATTACTGTATCAAAAAGCGCCAGGAGTATCTGGCTAATCAGGTGTTCAACTACCAGTTCTGCTGTTCCCAGCTCTTCTGAGAGAACCTCAATGAAGTGATCGACACATTGGATTTGCATATTGAAGACATACATCTGCTACTCCTTTCACTGATCATCAAAGTAAGCAAAGATGTTTCGTGGAGCTTTTCTGATGTTTACTCTTGTTACGGCTTTTTAGTACTTACTGCAAGCATAGTGGTAATTGAATGTCAGGATAACCACACACAGAGGTCATATAGCAGACATATGTAGGACAGAGCATTGCGTGAACGGAAGCTCAGGTATTGTTTGTAGCGGTACTCGCATTGCGTCCGCTGGCGATGATAAAATAGTGTGTGTATGGCAGGCACCCTGAGTTTCCTTCTGTGCTACTCATCGCATGTGCTTTCATACCCGAAATATTCAGGTCTAATCTATACTCAGCAGAGAAACAGGTATACTTACTCAGCGAGACCTTTTAAAGGCTGTCTTTATCCGTCCAATCCCAGTTTATTCAAAAAAGAGGAGCTTCTGTGACCCACAAAGCGCATAGAGACCAATCTATCAATCCCGAGCCATCGACGCAGTCTGTACCTTCATCTACACCTACATTGTTGGTGTTGGGGGCTGGCCCAAAAGGGGTCGCAATCGCGGCGAAAAGACACATGCTCGCAAAGTTAGGCTATCCCGTCCCCAACTTACATATCATCGATCGGCAAGGTGTCGCTCCCCATTGGTCTGGACGGGCAGGATACACCGACGGCAATCAACTCCTGGGGACACGCCCGGAGAAGGATGTTGGCTTCCCCTATCTCTCCTCCTGTTGGGGAGACAAAGCGCTCAGTAGAGCCGTCGCGAAGAAGATGGTGCTCCTCTCCTGGCAGAGCTATCTCATCGATACGATGCGTTATTCCGATTGGATTGATCGCCAGCGTACACGCCCGACGCATGCCGAGTGGTCAAAGTATATTCAATGGGTTGCCCAGCAGGTGGAGCTTGACCTGTGCATGGCCGAGGTAACGCGTCTCGGCACCAGCGCCGATCAGAAACACTGGCAGTTGACATGCCAACCTTCAGCAGGTGGCACGCCCTTTACGCTGACCGGTGACGGCCTCGTGATGACAGGCCCTGGGACGCCGCTCACCATCCCGGGTCAGCCCAGGGAGCATCCGCGTGTTATGGATGGCGCATCATTCTGGCGGCATGTTGAGGAGTTTGAGAAACTCCGCTGGCAAGTCAAAAATCCGCTGAATATTGGCGTGATCGGCACGGGTGAAACTGCCGCCGCCATCGTGGTGGCCCTGCTGGACGCCCTGAGAAGTTCGGCATTCATTGAAGTCATCAGTCCATCTGGGGTAATGTATACACGCGATGAGGGTTTCCAGGAGAACAGGTTATTCTCCGGCCCCGATGGTAAGCTTGCCAGTCTGTACGGTGATCACCAGCACGCGGCAAATTGGCTACAACTGAGCGAGCAAGACCGGCGCGAATTTTTGAGACGCACCGATAGAGGGGTCTTCTCACACCAGGCGATGCAAGAGATCAACAACGCCGAGAATGTTCGCTCCGTTATCGGCACAGTGCGGCATATTCAGGCGGACGATACAAAGGTGCGGGTCGATAACGAATACGATGGCAAGATGAATCACGATGAGTACGATTACGTTGTCGTAGCGCGTGGCTTCGATGCTCTCTGGTTTAGAAGCCTGCTCGACGAGGACATACACACGCGCATGGCCGACGTCACACAATCTTTTAATGTGAGAGCTATCGAGCACGCTATTGCTCACGACCTTTCCCTTGAGGGTCTCACGCCCAAACTACATCTGCCAATGCTGGCAGGTCTCGCCCAGGGACCTGGTTTCCCCAATCTCAGCTGTCTGGGTCTGCTGGCAGACCGTATTCTGGCATCTTATTAAATTGAAAGGCATCTGAAACATGGATAAAACAAGCTGGGTTGAGCTTTGCGTGAGCAACTTCGAGCAATCCATACAATGGTTTGAAAACGTCCTGGGCTTTCGTGTCGTAGCTCGCGACGAAGACGAATATGTTGAACTGTCTCGCGGGGAGACTTCGATCCAACTGGCGACAGACAAGTCACCCTACTGGGAGTCTGAGCGTCCTCGTCTTCTCACGCCGGGGCAGCGTGGCAGCGGCGTTGAGATCGTCCTGCTCGTCGATAACGTAGAGGCCGTGTATCGACAGGCTCAAAGCGCCCGTGCCGACATCGCGCGCCCGCTCGCCGACTATCCCTGGCACATGCGACAATTCTGGGTGCGCCATCCCGATGGCTACCTCATCCGTCCCGCACAGAGGATTCTCTCCGTCAACCCCACTGCCTATCATCGCCAGGTAGCTGACGCCTTTCAACGCTCAACACCGCGCATCACCCAGGAACTGCTTACCGTGAAACAAACGGCTGATAGACTTGCACAGCAAGGAGCCTATCTCGAAGCAGTAACCATCTACGAAGCCCTGGTGACAGAGATCTTCGACCAATCCCACATCTACTATGATGAAGCCGATTACGACGACTATGACGACTATGACGAAGAAGAGAGCTACCATCCAGAAGAGGAAGGACTGGTCGAGCTTGTTGGGGAGTGTATTGAGAGCCTGGGCAACTGCCTGGCGGACGAACAGGCTGATAGGACAGCCCGTGAAAAAAGCATCGA
>VBFM01000127.1:3691-4326 GCA_005882595.1 Chloroflexota bacterium | reverse complement strand
GCCAAAGCATCGGAGCAGCTCGTCAAATACACCACGCCACTGGAACGGACCACTATCGCGGCGTGGATTCACGATATTCTAGCTGACGAAGATGAAAAAGTCACAGGCTCCCGCCGCCAGGCCTACGGCGGGTTCTTGCTGGCCCTGGAGAAAGATACCCTCGACGATGCAACCTACCTGCAAATCTGCCGTGAGACCGGTCGTACCTCCGAACTGGTTGATCGGCTTTTGACGCTTGGACGCGTTGACGAAGCCGTCAGAGAAACGCAACAAGTTGACGATAATGCACTTCATCGACTTGTTGACCTCTTCATTCAGCATGGACAGGATGCCGTGGCCGAGCGTCTGGTAAAGGAACGTATCACAGAGAGAC
This sequence comes from Chloroflexota bacterium, assembly GCA_005882595.1. Lineage (GTDB taxonomy): Bacteria > Chloroflexota > Ktedonobacteria > Ktedonobacterales > Ktedonobacteraceae > VBFM01. Next base: position 3,953 of record VBFM01000127.1, on the reverse strand, counting down.
CTGCCGTGCACTTCCTTGAGTGGCTCCAGGGATACTATCGTGACAGAGACAATCACGCCGCAGAATTGGAGATGACCGAAACGCTGTTTCGCACGGAGCCTTCTCTCAGGCGCTACCAGGAGCTACGCGGCCTCGCCACGCGGCTTGGTCGCTGGGAGACCCTTCGACCGGAGATGGTCGCTTACCTGGAGCAAGGCGGGAAAACCAGGCTCTTGATCCAGATTGCCCTGCACGAAGGCGAAATCGACAAAGCTCTGCAACT
>VBFM01000127.1:0-3658 GCA_005882595.1 Chloroflexota bacterium | reverse complement strand
CAACATCGCCCTCGAGGTTGCTGGTGCCGCCGAGGAAACGCGTCCACGTGAGGCCATCGAGCTGTACCGCCAGTACGCCGAACGACTGATTGCTATGCGAGACCGTAAGAACTACCAGGCAGCTTGCACCTATCTGCTTAAGATGCGTGCCTTGTATGAGAAACTCGGCGAGAACGAGGCATGGACAGGCTATATCACCGCGTTGCGCGAACAGAATCGAAACCTGCGTGCCTTGAAGGAAGAGTTAGCGCGCGCGAGATTGTGAATGATCGCTAGGAAGACGATTTGAATTGCCAGAGCAACCGCGAGGGTCACCCAATAGGCATCAACCTAAGCCTGGAAGTCAAGCAGGAGGCCAGGCGATCCGTAGGGGCGAGGGTGGACGATGCGGGGATGGGAGGGCCTTTAGGGTCGCCCGCGGGGTGGGGAGGTGGTCGTGTTTCGGCAAGATATCAGTGAGAGGAACAGGACGCGGGCGACGCAAGCGTCCCAACCCCTCATCCTCGTCCACTCCCGCCCCTACGGATGTTGATGGGCTTGGTCTTCGGTTGATGCGTATTGGGCGCAGCAGACCGCGATCTTCAAAGTATTTCAACTTCCAAGTGGAGCGCTCGACCTGAATGTGGAGGGACGAAGGGGCCTCAGTCCGTTGCAGGGGTTCGGTCAGATGTGGCAAAAAATCTTCCGCGTTCGCCTGAAGGATATAGAGGTGAGTCCAACCGAAGTAATCAGAACCTGGAAAGAGAACTTCCCGCAGTTCTGGCCGAAGGGGAGCCGTTTCCATGCTCCCCTGACCGGCATCGCCCCCGGCGAGGTCGCGCTATTGCGCCTTGTTCCCGGCGGCATGCCACTCTCCACGGGGGTGATGGTGCTCTATGCAGATAGACTTACCAAACTTGCACCTGCCAAATTGACAACACCTTGCCCGCTTTGTAACGCTTCCACGCTCATGCCTATCTCTTGCATGACGGTATAATCTTGCAAACTAAGCCCATAAGGTAAGTGTTCTGTATTGTGGGTTCGCATTTTCCGTATGGTGTAAAATGATGCCCTGCTTTGAATGGAAGCGTAGCTTCTCATTGGCAGAAGCCTCATGATTTCATCCCGTGTAGTGGTTGGGTAGTGCGCTCGTAAGATGGCATCTTCTTCGTCTGACCATTGAATTGCAGGATTGCCGCTTCTAAAACAGATGAGGGTATCTTCTCCCCATGCGGGGTCGCGCCAAACGATAACCATTTTGTAAAAATGGGGGGAAAGCGTATCAAGCCCTACCTGCGTGACGAATGTATCAACAATCATGGGTAACTCTTCGGGCGGTATCAATGCCTCTGGCGGGTATACCTGTGCATCAGGCCAATAGGTGAGAACCTTCAAAATGAGTTCCTTGTACGTTCGCCTTTTTTGGCTTTGTGAGGTTTGTTGTAAAAGTACTTCCCGTCTTCTGGTAAGTGCCTCATGTTCGCTACTGAACCTGTTGTACTCATCCCGTATTGCTTTGACAAGCTCCTTTTCTTGTTTCTCTTTCTCTGCGCGTTGCTCGTCTGTGAGGTCTTCTTCCTCTTCTTCATCAATGGTACTCAGTTGGACAAGCCGCTTGGTGAGTTTCTTCATAGCCCTGTCACACGCTACAATCTGCATATCAAGTGTGCCAAGTGCGTTTGCCCGTTCCTCTTTTTCCTTCTGCTCCCGTTCGTGGTAGTCCTCAAACCCTTCTGCTGTCTGAAGTTTTTGTTTCAGAAGATAGAAGAAAAATCCGTCAACCTCTTCGGTAGCAATGCGGTATTTAAGGCTGTTGGTGGAGCATCCACGCGGAATAAACCCGTAGCCTGTACCTGTCTCCCCCTCTTCCGCGTCTTCCCCTTTTTTCGCATACGTTCGAGGGGGTATGGTAAAGTCAGCGTCAAGGGAGACTAAATGGTTTTGCAGTACTGCGGGGCTTTGGGCATAATGTTGCTTCAAGTAGAAGCTGCGCTTTGTAGCAAAAAACGGATTGAGCGTTCCGTCAAGGTACGTTGGGGAAAGACGTTCTATGGCGTAAAGAAAGTCGCCCTCGTCAACTATGGGTAGGTGGTTGTTGAAGCGTACAATTTGGTCATTCACAACCCAATGCCCTATATTTTCAGGGCGTGTCAACGTGTTCTTTAGCCCTTGCCGCGATAAGATTGTATACCCTAAGATAATAGGCTTACCGTCCTCATCTAACAGATCAGGGGCAAGTACCTTTGTTGCTGCGTATCTGCTGATATATGGCAAGGCGGCTATGTCTGGCGGGAACGCGGGTAAAAAGATGGGTGTTCGTTGACACTTCCGCAAGCAGCACATTGACATTGCCCGTTAGCTCTCTAAAGCGTCTCGTCACCCAGTTGATACGCTCTGCATGCGGCATGTAGGGCGTGTAGTGATGCTCTACCCAGGGGCCTTTTTGGATTTCCTCAAGTCGGCGGGCATAGAGACGCTCTACCGCTTCTTGAGGAACGCTTGCCAATTCACCCTGGCTTAATACCGTTTTTATCCGCTCTTCCACAGCCGGTTCTGGTTTCACACCAATGACCAGGACGTACCAGGGGTTGGTGTTTGACTCATGCCACTGGCGCATAAAGCGGTAGGCTGATAGATCACAATCCATTTCATGGATGGTTGCTTCTGCCGAAACATAGGGTTGCTCTGCGGCTCGTTTGGTCGGGAAACGGGATGCTAAATAGTAGGGTTGTGGCTCCTGCTCTTTCGATCGTGGTGTTTCTGGTGGTCGTGACATAGTGGTTTATGCTACCTGCTTGTTGGTAAGAACAGCGTGAGAAAATATCATGGGAAGAGTAAGAAAGTGCTAATCGAAATCGGTAGCCATTTAACACTCTTTATGCATTTTGCTAATCTAAAACCCTTGCCATTTATCCTGTTTGATAGTACTCTTGAGGTAGGCGCATATTCTTGAATTTGTCGATGAGTTCTACGGCTTCTGGCACCGAATGCGTATGGAAGAGCAAGCAACTTCATCATAAACATGATACCTGATTTTCCCGCACAAATGGCGCTTCGCATCTGAAGGCACGATTGCAGTGTTGGCGCAGCATTTGAGCGTTGATACACATGGGTATGGTTGTTTGTCAGATAATTTGGTGGCAAAGCTAGTCCGCTGAAGGCGCTTGGCACCGTGGTATATGATTTGGCAGACCGCGTGAATATCCTGACAAATGACACCTCTGTGATAAAATAAATCCAGTAGACCCTACCTTACTGATCTCTCTCATAGTACTCAACGAACAAGGAGGTTCCAGACCATGTACGAGGATGCCTTAGCGCGTGTCGATCTCTTTTCCGGCCTCCGTAAGAAGGAGTTAAAGGAAGTGGCAACATGTTGTCGGGAGGGCAACTATAGCCCAGGCTCGGTACTGATCACTCAAGGCGAAAAAGGGTTCGGGCTGTTTATTCTCACCAAAGGGACAGTGCGCATTACGCGGGCAAACAGCCCTGATGGTGCAGAAGAAGTACTGGGGACAGCAGGGGCGGGGGATGTCATTGGCGAGATGGCGCTCCTGGATGATATGCCCCGCTCTGCTACGGTAACGGCGGTAGATGATGTAACCGTGCTCGTGATGCCGTTTTGGGACTTCCGCATTATACTGCGCAGTCTACTCCGCAGCGACCCCGATGTCGGGCT
>VBFM01000126.1:6829-9536 GCA_005882595.1 Chloroflexota bacterium | reverse complement strand
CTTGAAAATGAAGGCGTCGAGTATATTTTTGGCATTCCCGGTGAAGAAAACATTCATTTCATGGATGCACTGCGCGATTCACCCATCCGCTATATCCTGGCACGTCATGAGCAGGGAGCCTCATTCATGGCCGATATCTACGGACGTCTCACAGGAAAGGCAGGGGTCTGTAGTGCCACCCTGGGACCCGGGGCGATCAACTTGCTGCTGGGAACGGCGGATGCTACCACCAATAGCGCACCCCTGGTGGCCATCAGCGCTCAGGTGGGCCTCAACCGTATTTACAAAGAATCGCACCAGATTGTTGACCTGGTCAATATGTTCAAGCCGGTGACCAGGTGGGCTGAGACGGTCCTTACCCCGGAGGCGATACCGGAAATGGTGCGCAAAGCGTTCAAACAGGCACAAGCCCTCCGCCCCGGCGCTGTCTACCTGGCGATCCCTCAGGATATTGAGACCATGCCCGCACCGGCGAATGCACACCCGCTTCCGGTCAACCTTGTGCGCGATGCTGCCCCATCTCCCTCACAACTCGCCCGTGCGGTGACATTGCTCCAGCAGGCCAAAGCCCCCCTGCTGCTTGCCGGGCACGGAGCTGCCCGCGCTCATGCCCAACAAGCCCTACTGAACTTTTCCGAACAGCTCTCTATTCCGGTCGCCACCACCTTTATGGGCAAAGGGGTCTTCCCCGACAATCATCCCAACGCCCTGGGTACGGTCGGCTTCATGCGTCGCGACTACGTGAACTTTGGCTTTGACCAGGCCGACGTGTTACTCTGTGTCGGCTACGAGCTACAGGAGTTCTCTCCCGCCCAGATCAACCCCTCGGCTGATAAACAGATCATCCACATTCATACATTTCCGGCAGAAGTCGATGACCACTACACGCTTGCTGTCGGCATCGAGGGCAATATCGCGCTCACGCTGGACGCACTGGCACAACAGCTCGCTCCAAAATCCGGTCTAACGGCGATCGGACAGAAAATCCGTGCGGTGCTGCAGGAAGAACGGGAGAAAGGAGCACGTGATGCGTCGTTTCCGCTGAAACCACAACGCCTGGTCGCCGATATCCGCGCCGCTCTGGGCGACTTCGATATCGTGCTCGCTGATACGGGCGCGGTCAAAATGTGGATGGCACGGCTCTACCCGGCGTATCAGCCCAATACCTGCCTGGTCTCCAACGGGCTATCGACCATGGCGTTCACGCTGCCAGGAGCGATTGCGGCCAAACTGGCCTATCCAGACCGCAAGGTTCTGGCAGCAATGGGTGACGGGAGTTTTCTGATGAATGCCCAGGAGTTGGAAACGGCGATGCGGGAGCACACTCCCTTTGTCGTGCTCATCTGGGTGGATGACAGCTACGGTCTGATCGAATGGAAAATGCATATGGAACTGGGGCGTCACTCCCACGTGACCTTCACCAATCCCGACTTCGTGCGCTTTGCAGAGAGCTTTGGAGCGAAGGGGTATCGCATCCAGCGAGCAGAGGAGCTGTTGCCGACCTTGCAACGAGCGCTGGCAGAAGACGTGCTCTCGATCATCGCCTGCCCGGTGGACTCTTCGGAGAATATCCGACTAACCGACAAACTTGGCAAACTGACCGAATCGATTTAAAGAGCCATAGTAAGGAGCATTTTCAGCTTCATTCGCATATGGACAACCCTCTGGGAGGTACATATGCAGATACCGAACTACGCATTTTTCTCTTGCAGTCGCGCCAGCCGCGCGTTGTCCTGTTGAAGCTTGGCTTCAGCCCTGGTGAACAATTCATCGATGCGCTCTTGCGGCCAGATCACTACTCCATCATCATCGGCAATGACCAGGTCGCCATCTCGGATGATCGTGCCTCCAATAGAGACCGAGCCACCTACGAGCGCCGGTCCATTTTTATCAGAAGCCGTCGGGGTAACTCCCCGGCACCATACTGCAAACCCTGACTCACGGATTTCCCGCGAGTCGCGCACCAGGCCATCTGTAACCAGCCCGGCGATTCCCGCGTTCTGCATTTCGAGCGCCATCAAGCCACCAATGGTCGCGGTATGCGATGTGCTGCCTCCCGCGATCACCAGCACAGCACCTGGCGCTGGCGGCGCTTCCATAACTTTTCGCACCGCCAGGTTGTCGTCCTGGCTCATCAGCACCACGCGGGCCGGGCCGACAGCGCGTGAAGCGGGTCGCAGGGGAAGAATAGTGTTTGGAAGGACGCCCCATCCTTCAGTTGCGTCGGACGCAAGTGTGGCTGCCAGCCACGCAGGAAACTCGTTCATGGTTCTTTCTTTCTGCCTCTGCTGCTTGGTCATCTCATTCAGGGAGAATAGATCAGGAATTTTCCTCTTCGTCGCAGCTACACGTCTCCCCTGTACGCGCCTCCTGCAGCGCCTCGCGTCCCTCATGCACGATGAAGTAGACCAGGGCAAGCGCGGCCAGTGGGTCGGCCCACCACAGGCCCAAAAATTTGTTGAGCAGAAGACCAACCAGGAGCGTGACAGACATATAGGCGCAGGTGACACTGCAAGCGGCGTCCGCTTTGAGAGCAGCGCTTCCGATACGCCTGGCTACACGCAGTTTGCCTTGCCAGAGCAATGGCATAATGATCGCTGCCGCTATGGCCAGTCCAACTCCCCACCAGGAAACCTGGGGGCGGCTCGGTGTGATGAGCGCGAACGCACTATCGGCGATGATATAGAGAGCAAGTCCCAGGAGGCTG
>VBFM01000126.1:6193-6784 GCA_005882595.1 Chloroflexota bacterium | reverse complement strand
AGCTCGATGACGCTGTCGATACCAAAACCTTCGAGGGAGATACTGTGGGTAGCAAAGCCTGCGGTAATGGCGATGCTTGCCTCGATTACCATCCAGGCAAAGGCTATCGCTTCGATCCAGATGCCGAGACGTATTTGCCCGGCGCGCTCACCTGTTGGCGTGATGTTGAGCGAGCGCGCCATCAGGGTGTCCTTCTCTGCCTGGTAGCCAGCGATGTACTGTCATTCGACGAGGATACCAGTTCTCCGGTACCCTGGTCGCAACACGTATCATCCTTTGCCTCCAGGCGGCAGTAGAGTCCATTCATTGCACAGGGCTGCTCACTTTGAGCATCACACTCGAACTGGATGGTAGCATGACCGATATGGTATTGCTCCCTGAGCATACTGTTTAAGTTTTGCAGAATAGAGGAACTGTCACTCGGTGGCAGGTTCTCGATCGTGACATGGCAGGACAAGGCAGACATATTGCCAGTAATAGACCAGACATGGATATCGTGTACGTCCTGTACTCCCTGAATACGGCGCATATCATCTACAAGCGCCGTAATGGAGAGACCTTTAGGGACTGCCTCCATGAGAATATCGGTCG
>VBFM01000126.1:0-6151 GCA_005882595.1 Chloroflexota bacterium | reverse complement strand
AGGCGCCAATGGCGATCAAAACAGAGACACCAACCGAGAGCAGCGGGTCAACGATGGTCCAACCGGTAATCAGTATTAGGATACCGGCCACGATGACGCCTGCTGAAACAGCGGCATCTCCAAAAACATGCAGGGTGGCGGCGCGTGCGTTGAGATTTTCTCCCTCTTTGCGCAGGCCAAAACCGATGTAGAGATTCACTATGATGCCGATACCTGCCGAGAGGAACATGATAAGAGGTTGAACCGGCTGAGGATGTTGCAGACGCTGCACAGCTTCCCAAAGAATAGCGACGGCGATGAGGACGAGTGTTACCGCATTCACGAACGCAGCCAGGATGCCCACACGGTGATAGCCGAAGGTCTTACGAGCGTTGGCGGGCCGTTCTGCCTGCACGATGGCAAACCATGCCAGGCCAAGCGCAAAAATGTCGGTGATTACGTGTCCAGCATCGGAGAGTAGAGCGAGGGAGTTGGCAAGAAAACCGCCTATCAGTTCTGCTCCTAGTATCAACAGGGTGAGGAAGAAAGCTAGACGCAAACTCTGCTTTGCCATGGTATGTGTATGTTGATGTCCAGCGTGTGCATTCCTTTTCATAGTATCAGCATATCACACGGATTACAGAATAACAAGTGAATTTTTCGCCTTGCGCGCACCTTCTCTGCATGCTACACTAGAGTGTGTCTATTTCAAACGATCAACGCACAACTCAACAATGGTGGCAGCGACTACGCCGCCGCTTAACTCTGCTCTATCTGGTTGTAGCGCTGGCACTGCTTATTCTAAGTGGCATTGGACATGCGCGCTTATTAAGAGAAGTCGGGCGAACTTTTGGTGGATTTTTCTGGGCCATCGATACAGATAGCCAGGTAGTTGTTGTCTCCACGCCGCCAGAACTCCCCGCATTTCCAGTAGCTCCCGGTTCGCTGACGAACACCCAGGTACTCATCAGGGTGGACGGAAAAAACATCTCCGCCCTCTCGAGTGTCTATCAGCATGTTCACCCCGGAGATAGCATCGCGTATACATTCGAGCAGAATGGCCAGGTGATGACCGTGAAGCACCCGGCAGCCACATTTACCTGGAACATATGGTTCGATACGTACGGGTGGGCCTTGATCGCTGGTATCTGCTGGCTGCTGGTGGGTGGTATCTTGCTTGCCAGATCACAAGAATGGACGGGTGCGGTCGAAGGCCTTACGCTCTTACCCCCGGCGATCCTCTTTTTGCTTTACAGCCACTGGGGGAATGTGCAGCAAGCTTACCCGGCAGATCTCGTTTTCCAACTCTTATGGATTCCCGCTTTCGCTCTGCTTGGAGCGGCCTTTATTCAACTCAGCCTGACCTATCGACCCGAAGCGCTAAGAATCTCTCGCCGTCCCCGCGTCAGGCTGGATGTCTTACCTTATCTGCCCTTGATCGCGTTATTCGCCTTCGATCTGAGTTCTCTACTCATCAAAGGCAGTGTGCCGACACGCGTGCAATTTATTCTCTCGCTGGTTTATGCTGTTTTCGGCGGGTTGCTCAGCCTGGGTATCGGCCTGGCATCATTGTCCCGTATTCTCCGCCCAGCGCCTGGGACAAGTATCCCTGCACATCTGCGCCGTCGCCTGGGCGATCTGCTGGCTCTATGGATCGGCGGCCTGGGTCTCGGATTTGGCCTGGGGATTTTGCCCATATTGTTGACCGGAAGCACACTGCTATCGCTGCCGGTCTTTTATGCATTGGCGGCGGTCTTCCCCCTGGTCATCCTGTACGCCATACGCTCCCTACGTTTGATCGATCGTTTAGAGATCACACTCGAACAGCGCGAATCGGCGTTACAAGAACAACAAAGGATGTCCGATCATGCAACAGGCCACCTCGCTCTTGCTGCATGCCGACGCGCACCTTCGCTCCATTCTCTCCCAGCGCATCCACGATCAACCCAAGCAGCAAGCGCTGCGCATTCGCTCCCTGCTTGGACACTGGCAGCACAAATTGAAACTGGAGGCTGAACACACTCCTGGACTCAAACTTTTCCTGCAGCCCATCATCGAAGCCTTGGGGAAAGTGCGCAAGATCAGCGAAGAGTTAGAAGGCGATTTGCGCGGACTGCAACTATTGGTCGAGGATGCCTACCAGCGCCGCAATCTCGGCTTGAAATTGCACCTGGAGAAATTGATTCGCGAAGACCTACCCACGCTGCATGCTGAGTCTCTGCTAAAGATACAGCCCGACCTGTGGGCGCTCGACGAACTGAGCCATGACCTGGAACAAACCGAACCGGGCATAAAATTCGCGGAAGCCATCTCGTATACGGTGACGCAGGCATTGCTGAACATTTATAACCATGCCGGGGCGTCGTTTGCGACGGTACGCGCTATCCGCACCAATGGCTATATCGAAATCCTGATTGCTGACGACGGGCGCGGCTTCGATGTGAACAAAGTTCCGGCAGATAAGACCAGCCTGTTCAAAGCGAAACTCAAAGCTCGCGAGGCGGGCGGCAACCTGACCATTCTTTCCACTCCTCGCCCACAGGCCCAGCATGGAACGACCATCCACCTGCGACTCCCTTTGCCAGGGTCGGAGCAGCCTCGCCGCACGAGACCACTTTCAAGCGAACTGGTGCAGGAGCTATGAAGTCACAGGCTTATCAGATCGGGCGCATCCCGGCATAGGCTTCGTAGGCATGGGCCAGCAAAACACGCCGTCCAGGATCACTGGGCACGCCCTCTATCGCAAAAAAGCTGTAGATTTCGCTGACTAGATTCTCCAATGGCCCCATGTTTGGTTTCCCCTGAGCGTTCAAAAAGCCCATGCGCAGGGCGATATCGTCATTGCTCAAGCCCTCAGCAATCAGCGCGGCACATTCTTCCTGACGCGGTGTGAGCCGCTGCCCACGCAGCCTTTTCAGGAGATACTGTAGCACCTCAGGATCAATGAACGTTTCACGCTTGCGCACAACGGTTGTCGCGATATGCTCCAGGTAGATTGGCTCAATGTTGCCGAAAAGTGCATAGCCATGTAGTCCGGGCTGTTTTTTCGCGCGTCTGGCAGCGCCTCGCTGTGAGCCGCGCGCATATTCCTGGCGAAATATCTCTGCTGCCAGCGTCCAGCTCGGGTCCTGGGTATAAATGACTACGCGCAGCCCAGGCGCTTTTTCCAGCAACAGCCGTCCCAGGCGCACTCCGTTATCTGCACCAAGATGCAGATCAGAGAGTACCAGCCAGCCCTCTAATGTTGGATTCTCCTGCGCCTGCTCCTGACAGGAGCGTTCGATGAGTAGAGCTGCCGTATTGACATCACCTGCACTGCCATGCAAACGCAGTTGGGGAGTCTCCTCGGCAAACTCGCACACGCCACGCAGCTTCACCGGCGTATCATCTATTACTATGACAGGTATAATTGTATCAGTCATGTTTGCACTCACAAGCATAGCCTTTGTAACCGCTTAATAGTCAGCGACCTAAGAAAAAGCACATCAACATCCCTCGCCCCTACGGAATCCCATTAACACGCCAGATTTGCGCCCCAACTTCTGGAAGACCGGCAAGCGAAAGGCTTCCGCCTGAGACCACCCGCTCTGCCCCGGTCAGCACCTCGTGCAGTCGAGTCCCATCCGCCAGGTCCGCATGGCGCACCGCAAAATCTTCCAGTCCATCACTTGCCCGGCGCACGACGACCAGCAGGCGTTCCTCTGGAGCTTCTCGCATGAACGTACTTACCCCGCGATAGCAATCACCAGAATACCCGAGAAAATCAGGATCGATCCAAGCAGCCGTATCGCGCCGAACTTCTCTTCTAATAAGCGCCAACCCAGGAATGCAGCGAATACGACGCTGATCTCGCGTATAGCTCCGGCATAACTCACGCGCATAATGGCGAACGACTTGAGTGTCAGGATGTATGACAGCAGGGTAAAAACCCCGACCAGAACAATACGCAGCCAGTTCGTGCGCCACTGCACTGCGATGGCCTCTTTGCCATAACGCAGTAGTATGCCAGGAGTGATGAAGACAGCCGCAAGCGCGATGACAATGACAGTGTATGATAGAGGGTTCACACGCTGTACTGCCGCACCATCGATGGCGCTATAGATTGAAATACTCAATGCCACGCAAAGCGCAAGACCCAACCCGTTCGTGCTTAATTTCGCGATTTTGCGCAGCGACCACCAGGCGCTGCTGCCGACTATGATCAGGCCGAGTACCAGCAGTGAAATACCCATCACGCCGAATAGCCTGGGACGCTCACCGAGGAAGAGGCTTGCCCACACCAGGAGCAGCGCGGGAGCTGTTCCGCGCGCCATTGGATAGACAAGCGAGAAGTCGGCATGTTCATAGGCGCGAATCAATAGCACATAATAGAGACCCTCGACCAGAGCACTGCTCACGATAAAGGGCCATACGCTCATTACAGCAATAGGGTTCGCAATTACAATGGGCATGTAGCAAAGCACGCCAACAATGAGCGCCAGCCATATCATCACCTGCTTCTCTTTGGCGCGTTTCACAAACAGATTCCAGGTGGCATGTACCGTCGCTGCAATGAGAAGTAAACCGAGGGCTACCAGGGACATATTGGGTATGCGCCTTTCTTCTTGCGTTATTTCATGCTACTCAAGAGGTCTTCGACAGGAAGCAAGTCTAGTAGTCCTGGCACAATATTTCGTTGTATTGTACCTCACATACTCCATCTTACACCATGCTGCGGGCTACTGCTCGGATGAAACGGGAGACAATGATGATGCGGGCATACTCGTCTTGAGTTTTCCACTGTTTTGAAGAAGTGGCACTGTTGTACCAATCAGTCCAGCATCATTTCCCAGGTGGGCTAACACGACCTTGATGGGGGTATCTACGCTGGTTGAAGCGTGCATGGTCAAAGTACTCTGCATGCTGGCAAACAGGTATTCACTTGCGTTCAGTACACTCCCACCCAAGATTAGCGCGTGCGGCTCAAATAGAGCGATATAACGGGCTGTTGCTTCGCTCAGCCAGCGCCCCACTTCTGCATAGACCTGTAATGCAACTGCATCACCACGCACAGCTTCCTCTGCCAGCAATTGCGGACTGAAATATTCGCGATTATTGAGGCGCTGTGCCAGGCTGGTCTCTTCGCCCCGCCGCAGGGCACGCTGCACCATCTTCTGAATTGCGTCTAAAGACACGAATGAGTTGATGCAGCCGCGTTTGCCACAGCTGCAGCGCGGCCCATTGGCCGAGACAGGCACATGTGAGATATGACCAACAGAGGCATGCGGTGAGCGCTCCAATTGTCCATCGATGAAAAGCGCCGCACCCACTACTGCGTTGAGTGTCAGATAGAGCAGGCGGTGATAGCCTTTGCCGGCGCCATAATGATATTCACCCAGCAGGGCCGCATCTACATCAACATGCAAACAGACAGGCAGGTCGTAGCGTGCTTCGAGAAGATCGCACAGGGGGAAATCATTGAGGGAAGGCAAGATGGGGATAGTGAGCGGACGGCGAGATAACTGGTCGAGCGTCCCTGGAATCGAGACGCCCAGTCCGCGTACACGCCATCCCTCTGCTTTGGCATGAGCAAACAAGTATTCAATGGCGCGTAAATACGGTTCCAGTGAGGCGATTGCCGGGCGCCCCCAGAGTGTCTTGGCGTAGCAATGATGGCGGATGACGCCCCCTCGATCAACTAGCGCGAGTGCAGATTGGCTTCCGGCAATCTCCAACGCGATAGCTACGCTTTTGTCTGACGCTTTTCGCCGATTCGGCACCTGGAACCTTATAATTCTAGTATAAATATAGAACGTACGTTCTATATTTAACAGGGCTACAGGAACAATTGCGACACTATTTGCATTGAAAGTATACCGAGCAATGAGAACATTTGTCAAGAGCATATGTTCAAGTGTTCAATCAAGGGCAGTTAAGAAACCCTGTTTCCCATCAATTCTATAAACTCTGCAATAACAAATGAGCAAGTAAGTGACCCTCTTCGACTCTTTTTCAGATACCTTTGCACTTGCGTCGTGTGGCAGAATCGGGCATCCTTCTTACGTGATTCCGGAATTGTCATAACGATAAGAGAAGTAAATGCAAGGAGAGAGATGTTAGGAGTAGCTATGAAAAAACACGTAAAAAGGCTATCTGTCAGGCCAGACAGCAGGAAAACAAGCATTAAAACGCG
>VBFM01000125.1:0-6514 GCA_005882595.1 Chloroflexota bacterium | reverse complement strand
GTTCAGATACATGAGAATCTGGGATTTCTCTACAGGCGCTCTGGCCACATCTCGACCTTGATGAAGGAGCTCTACTAACATGAAGTATATACTTCAGCGATGAGACCTCTTTCTATATCCTGGCAGATTAGAGGAACTATGAGAAAAATAATTGCAGCCCTGTTTGATGTTGATGGTACACTACTTAATACTGCTGAATTTGTCTATCAAGCTTTTGTGCATACTTTTCAGACCCACGGACTTCCCGGGAGATCTACCGATGAAATAGCTGCTGTAATGGGCAAACCACTTGAAGAAATGTATCGGCATTTTTCTGCATCTGCATCTGAGGATGTGAGTGAAATTTGTGAGACTCATCGTTCGTTTCAAGCGGAAAATTTGCATCTATCTGTCCCTTTCGCCAACACTCAAGAGACACTTAGAAGGTTGAAAGATGCGGGTGTAAAAATAGCTGCTGTTACGACTCGGTCCAGGCGGACCTCAATAAAAACGTTAGAGATGAGTTGTATTATTGATTATTTTGATGCGATTATCTCTGGCGAAGATGTAAATTATCCTAAACCTCATCCAGAACCTCTATTTAAAGCTCTGCAACAACTGGAAGTTGAACCGGAAAAAGCTGTGATGATAGGGGACACAGAGGCCGATATTCTCGCAGGCAAGAACGCTAAAGTAATGACCATAGGTGTTTCCTACGGCTTTCATGGTTCGCATATAGCAGGAAGTAAGCCGGACTTTATTGTCGAGGACATCGTGGACATCATCCCAATACTTTTACCTGATCTAAAAAGTAACAGGTCAATTCATTTTCCTTGAACATCAGGCTGCTTCCAGAAGCACCTGATACAGATTGGTTCCTGTTTCTGCTAGAGGTAATCACGCAAAGCGCTGGAGAGCCTCAAACTGACGGCCAATGGCGCAGATAACAAAGAATCCCCGAGAGCGCGGACGAACAAGAAAAGCTTGGTGATCAAGGCGTCGAGCCGCTCGAAGCATCGCAGCTTACAATGTTTCGAGGGGTATGCTATAATAAGCCCACAATCACAAACAACTTACACAAGGCACCCCACAGCGGGTGCCACTTTATGGGAAAGGGTAGAGCGGGTCTAATGGCCAATATAAAGCCACTTGTCGCCATTGTAGGCCGACCGAATGTCGGCAAATCCACATTTTTTAATCGCATGATCGGCGACCGCGTAGCCGTCGTAGAAGATTTGCCGGGGACCACCCGTGATCGTATATATGGCGACACCGATTGGAACGGACGCGAATTTACACTCATAGACACCGGCGGCCTCGAATTTGGGTCGGATATCCCCATTGGGCAGGTCGGACTGACCGGGCAGCCTGGCGATATCATGAAGCACGTGCAGGCCCAGGCCGAGGTGGCAATCGAAGAGGCCGACGTAATCGTCTTCATGGTTGATGCGCGCGCAGGCATCACCGCCGCCGATGAAGAAGTCGCAGAAGTGCTGCGCCGCACGCAAAAACCTGTCATCCTTGCTGCCAACAAGGCCGATAACGCCAGGATACGCCAGGATGTCGTCGAATTTTACACGCTCGGTCTCGGTGAACCCACCGATATCTCCTCCATTCAGGGTGTCGGTACTGGCGACCTGCTTGATCGTATTGTCGATGCCTTGCCACCGGAGGATGAACTGCCTGCGGAAGACGAAGAGGATATCGCGCGTATCGCCATCGTTGGGCGACCAAACGTTGGCAAATCATCGCTGCTCAACGCTATACTTGGCTACGAGCGGGCGATCGTGACCGATGTACCAGGCACCACGCGTGATGCCATCGATACCGACCTGGAGTTTCAGGGCAGAAAGCTCACGCTGATTGATACCGCCGGTATTCGACGGCGCGGGCGTGTTGGGCCGGGCGTTGAAAAATTTAGCGTGCTGCGTTCGAGCCGCGCCATTGAGCGGGCAGATGTGGCTATCCTTGTCATAGATGCCAGCGAAGGCCTGGCAGCACAGGACACACACATCGCGGGCGAGATACAGGAACAGGCGAAAGGCGTCGTCGTCGTCGTCAATAAGTGGGACCTCGCGCAGGAGCAGCGCCGCGCCGCTCGTGGTGGGGAACTGCCACATCCTGACGATGAGATTAAAACAGCCGAAGCCTACCGCCGCATTATCGCCGAAGGGCTCAAGTTCATTCCTTATGCCCCCATCGTCTTTACCTCGGCCAAGACCGGCTATCATGTCAAATCGCTGCTAGAAACCGTGCTGCACATCGCGGATATGCGTTTCATGCGCGTTTCTACCTCGCAGCTGAACGAGGTGGTGCGTGACGCTGTGCGCCACCATAATCCGACCGTGTTCCGTGGGAAAGTCGCGAAGATTTACTATGCCACCCAGACGCAGGTCAATCCACCGACCTTCGTCTTCTTCGTGAATGACCCACAGGCCATCCACTTCACCTACGAGCGCTACCTGGAGAATCAGCTGCGCGCCGCCTTTGGATTTAAGGGAACAGGCATTCGCCTCCATTTTCGGGCGCGCTCAAGAACGGAGCGCTAATCCCTTATTCCTGCGGTGGAACGGCTGGCATCAGGTGATATTCCATCTTAAGTGCGATGATGCGCGTAGCTGCCTCGTCGATGCGCGCCTTCGAGAGCGTCCCATTCTGTAGGGCCGCTTTCAAGGCGTTAATCATGGAAAGCATCTGATCCGCGCCGGTAGGGCCAAGCAGCATATCATTTCCAGCATTGAGCGCCAACACCGCCGCCTGATTCATGTCCCACTTCACGCCTTTCATATACAGCGCATCGGTCAGGACAACGCCGTCGTATCCGAACTGCTTGCGCAGGATATCTGTCATGAAAATGTGCGACAGTTCGGCAGGATAGGTCGGGTCAATAGCGGGCATCAACACATCGGTTGGCATAATCATACCTGGATTAACCACTTGATCGGGTGACTGAATAAAAGCCTTGAATGGAGCCAGGTCAATGGAATAAATCTGATCGCGCGTCTGGTTAACGACGGGCAGGCCAGCGTGTGCATCGATGCTCGCGTCACCCAGGCCTGGATAATGCTTGATACAGCCGACCACGCCGTTCCCTTGCAGACCTTTCATATACGCGCTTGCGTACTCGATTACCGATTGGGGTGTATTGCCAAAGGTGCGCGTCACCATATCATATCCATTGACGAGGTTCACATCCACGTCCGGGGCCAGGTTTTCATTGATCCCCAGCGCTAGCAGGTCATGCGCAGCCTTCGCACCCTGCTGTGTTGCCACATTCGGGTCGCTCGTATTGGCGATTTCCGTCGCCGACATGCGGTAACCATAGATACTCGTCAATCGATGCACATATGGCCCGCCTTCTTCATCCGTAGAAATCAGCAGCGGAATGCTGGCGTGCTGCTGCATCAGGGCAATATCCCCTTTTGTCTGGTTGAAGGTGTTCATCTGGAATTCGTACATGATGACGCCGCCCGCGTGCAGCTTGTTAACCATTGTATCCAGGTCGGGCGAATAATACGTATCGGCGTACTCAACCATGATGAGCTGGCCCAGTTCTTCATCGAGCGTCATATGTGAAACATACAGGCTGGCAAGCTGCTTATATTTCATATATCCAACCAGGTGCATCAGTGCAACCTGCTGCGCGGGCGTAAGCGGAGGTCGAACAAACGCTCCCCCAGGCGTGAGCCCTGATACGTTGCCTGAGCCACTCGTATTCTCAAAGAAACGAGGAGCGAAGAAACTGGCAACCCCCACAAGACCGGTAAGCAGTAAAAGGAACGCAATGAGCGGCACGCGCAGGCGATGGCGTTTCCGTGACCGCACAGGCTGAGGCGAAATAATCGGCGGCTGTGAATTTCCCTGGCTCGTCATAGGTGATGATAGCGGCTGCGAATTTTGCATACTCATACGCGCTCCTGATAACTGCTCTTTAAAATTAGTATAAATCAAGGAAAATAACACGAATACGAATGTATGTAGGGGCGCGATTTATCGCGCCCTGGTCCTCAAGAAAATGGGATGTATGTAGGGACGCAAATTATCCCATCCAATAGGCATCAACCTAAGAACAAACCCATCAGCATCCGTAGGGGCGAGAGCGGCGGATGAGGGATTGGGAGGGTCTTTAGGGTCGCCCGCGTACCTGTTCATCTGGCTCGAATCTTGCGGGAACATGACCCCACCCCACCCCGCCTTTAGGGTCGCCCGCGTACCTGTTCATCTGGCTCGAATCTTGCGGGAACATGACCCCACCCCACCCCGCGGGCGACCCTAAAGGCCCTCCCTTCCACACATCATCCTCCCTCGCCCCTACGGATCAGCTACCAGCAGGCAGCCTCAACAAGGCCGCCTGCTTGAATAGTCCTACTGTTGTAACGTATCAGGAGCGTCGTTTGTTGCGTCTGCATTACGGTAGCCGGTACGACCAGCATCGCCGGTAGTTCTCCGCGAGGCAGATCTGTTGCGAGGTCGTACTGGTTTCGGCACGACCACCGTTTTCACATCTCCCTCGTCCTCCTCGCTTGTCTGCGCGGCGTCAGTCATCATGACCGGTTGGGCTGCCATCGATGTCTGCTCTTCTCCCTCACTTTGGTAGCTCTCCTCCGTGGGTGCATTTTGAGGTATGGGCTCATCGGAAACCGCCTGCGCCTGGTACGGCGCAGGTTCTTCCCGGGGCGCATTTTGAGGCGCGGGCTCTTCTGTAAGCATTGTATGAGGCATGGGCTCATCGGAAACCGCCTGGTTTTGAGGTGCAGGCTCTTCTGTAAGCAGGGTATGAGGCGTGGGCTCATCGGAAACCGCCTGGTAGGGTCCAGGTTCTTCCGTAATAAAGGGCATAGCCGGAAAAACGTACTCGGCAGGCGTCGCCTGTGGCTCTGGTGGTGCGAATGGAGTAGATGACTCTGAAAAACCATAGAAACTACTTTCGCCAGGTTGATCTTCTTGATCTGTGTATGTTTGAGGAAATGGCTGGACACTGTGTGACCAGGTATCCCCCGTGGGCCCGCCTACGGGTTCTGCTCCTCGGCTTGTCCCGACTGAGTCCGCAAAACTGGCTGCTCAGGAACGTAGGTGGGATGGATAGCTGCCCCATTGCCCTGCGCTAGCTGCTCCGCCTGATCTCCTGTCGTCCTTGTCGCCGTTGAGCGCACTGGACGACGTTGACGCGCGACTGAACGTACATTGGGAACAACAGAGGCAGGCAATAAAGCATAATCAAAGACTACCTTGATCGCCCGGCTGCGCGATTTGCCTGCCGCGGTGGAAAGCGCCTCCCGGAAGTTGGTCAAGGCAAAGCGATGGGTGATCAACTTTTCCGGGTGGATTCCTCCCTGCTCTATCAGTTCAGCAGCGATAGCAAAGGTGTCGCGGCGTTGCTGCGAGCCAATGGGCCATGTTTCGGTACCATGTCCGGTGCTTCCAATCAAGCTGACTTCCTGGTACCAGACGGGGGTGAGATCAATGCGCATCAAATGCAGGCTGAGACCGACTATCACGAGTGCGCCGCCCGCGCGTGTCCAGCGCAGTGCATCATGCAGGGTACGCTGCGTTCCAACCGTATCATACACAGCGTCATAGCCGCCGAGCAGCATTTTGTTTCCAAGTATACCTTTGTACAGCTTTGCGCCTGTCAAACGTTTTACGCTCTGGTATGTATCATGGGGGTAGAGAATGTATTCCGCACCCATACGGGTGGCCTGCTCAATCTGGAAAGAATGACGCGCCATCACACTGATCGTCGTCTGTGGAGCAAGCGCGCGCAACACCTGTAATACAAGCAGCCCAATTGTACCTGCCCCGATAATCAGCACATGTTCGCCCGGCTGAGGCAGGTGGCGTAAAACAGCGTGTACTGCCACGGCGGATGGCTCAAGCATCACCGCCTGCTCGTCGCTTAAATCCGGCGGAACGCGGAACAATTGCTGCTCATGCAGCAGCATCTCTTCACTCCAGCCCCCGCCGATCGGCTCGGGGCCGGAGAGATGCCCCTGTTCGCACAGTATAGTTGCCCGATGCGCATGAGCGACACATCTGATGTGCCCCTGTCGAGACACAATTCGGCCCGTTTTGCAGCACAACCCGGTCTCCCACCCGCAGCTGCGTTACATCTTCGCCTACCTCGATAACTTCACCTACTACCTCGTGACCGGGATACGAGCGCTGATGGTTAGGAAGCGCGGCAGGCGCAATGCGAAAATCGCCATCCGTATAGATCAGGTGGAGATCGCTGCCGCATATCCCCGCCAGGCGATTCCGCACACGCACCCAATTCTGAGCAGGCAATGATTGCCGGGGTACATTCTGCACTTGTAGCGGCGCGAACGAAGAGAAAAATGCCCCATTCCAGAATAGCCCCAGCAAGCGCGTGAGCATGACACGCCTGGGGTTAAGCTCCATAGTAGATGTCCACATAGCCGGACCCTGCCTTTCAATTTAAAATATCACATCTATAAAAACGAATGATTGGTATGCTATGTCGTATGCTTCGCGTATAGCAGTCTATCATGCCCATCGAGGTCGGTCAATCAATTAG
>VBFM01000124.1:0-11626 GCA_005882595.1 Chloroflexota bacterium | reverse complement strand
CCCAGGATGAAAAATAAATGAAGCGGAGGACGCGATAAATCGCGTCCCTACTAGTTTGTGAGCAGAGTATAGGGGAAAGCTGAACAAGTGTCAATGTAAGCGGTGTTACATGAACAAGTTGTAATTTTCACCTATGCAGAGTGCAAGGCGGGCGCGCTAGCAGAAAGACGGCCGTGCAGTTTCTGGCATGTTGCTTGCCATTGGGTGGAAAGATGCTCGAAGAATGTTGGAGATTCAACGGCCTTTTGAAAGGCGTGCAGCAGTTCCTCAATCGTTTGATACCGGTGGTTGGGGTCCTTCTCTAATGCGCCGAGTATGACTCGCTCAACTGAGCGAGGAAGGGAGGGGTTGTAGAAAGAAGGGGCCAGAGGCTTTGTTTCTATGTGATGGATGCAGATTCTCCAATCGCTGGGTCCATCGAAAGGCAGGCGGCCGGTGAGCATCTGGTAGAGCAGGATTCCCACCGAGTATACGTCGCTGCGCTGGTCTACCCGTCCCTGGAAAAGTTCAGGAGCCATGTATTGAGGCGTTCCCATGACGCGGCCCTGCTGTGCTGGCTTTTCACCGAGCCAGGTGACGATACCGAGGTCGTTGAGATAGAGGTTGTAGTCCTGGTCAAACAGGATGTTGGTGGCTTTGATATCGCGATGGAGCAGGCCCAGCGAATGCATGTAGGCCAGGGCGCTTGTAAGCTGTTCAAGCACAACATAGGCTTCGTCCAGGGTGAACACGCCTCTCGAGAGCATGTCTTCGAGTGTTCCACCTTGCATAAAGGGCATAACCAGGTAATGATACCTTCCAAAGTTACCAGCATCCAGACATGGCACGATATGCTCGTGCTCCAGGGCCTGCATGATCTCTCTCTCGCGATTCAACATACGCAGGTCGGCAGTATAGCTGTCGACGATTTTGATGGCGACGTATGCCCTGGTATAGATATGGTATCCCAGGTAGACGGTGGACATGCCGCCTTGCTGTAACTGATCGATCAACTGGTAGGGACCGATACGAGTTCCTGCTGTAGGGACGCGATAAATTGCGTTCACGCCGGTATAGTCAAGAACGGCTGCCATAGCGAAGATACCTCATTCCTAACAAAATTTCAGGGACGACCGCAAAGGATTTCAGGGCGACCGCAAGTGATGGTAGGTAGTCCCTGAGATGTACACGAAGGAGGGTTGATAAGAGACACGGGTAAAGCGCTCAAAAGTGGCAAAAACTCTGTATGATTTGATATTCTCAGGGATGTCTAACCTGCCACATTATTCAAATTAAGCAAATGCGCGTGCAAGATAAGAAAGTGTGGAGGTGCTATATGGCTGTGTCACCTGAGTTGGAAGTGGAACGTGTTGTAAAGGTGTGGGAACGCTCAAGCCAGCGGGATGGGGTTTACAACATCAGAAAGTAGTAAGGAGGAGAAAACAGCGATGACAAAACAGATCGTGGTCGTTGACGATGATCGGGACATCCTGGAGTTTATGCAACTGACGCTGGAGTACGAAGGCTATCGCGTCAAAGCCAGTCCGGATGGTGGTTGTTTTCGGCAATTGCAGCCGGGTGATCTTCCTGACCTGATCCTGCTGGATGTGCAACTCTCAGGAGAAGATGGACGCGCCATCTGCCGCAAATTGCGGGCCAATGAACTGACCAGACGCATTCCCATCATCCTGTACTCCGCCATCGATGTTGGCAACCAGGTACGCAAGGAAGGCTACGCTGACGATTTCTTGCCTAAGCCCTTTTCTCTGGATACGCTCATCGATAAAGTGCAACAGCATCTTCCCTCCTAACAGATGTATGTAAGCCGCGTGCGCTATCCCCCGGCACGCTGTTTCTACCCTATTCTTCTTTGAGATGGCCCTGATCGAGGGCCAGATTGTTCTTGCGGCTTCCATGTGCACGTGGGGTTTTAGGATGGATGTAATCTGGAAGTTTGCGGGCCAGGCGTGAGCGTAATTTCCGTTCTCTGGCCTCCACAAATTCATTGGAGAGCCGGGAGTAGAGGCTCTCCCACTCATCTAGAATGCGCAGGCGGTCATGCTGTGCGATGATTTCCAGACCTTTGGCGGCCATGTGCTTACGCAGGCCATTACGTCGCTATTGCCGCGTGGGAAGAGGAAACCATTCTTCTCGTGATGTACCAGTTCAGGCAGGGCGTAGGCGTCGGCGGCTACGATGGGCAGGCCACAGGCCATCGCTTCCATGGTAGCCAGGCTTTGTAAATCTGCCTCCGATGGAATAGCGAAGATATCCGACAGGCGGTAGAGTTCGATCAGCTCCTCGTCGCTGATGAAGCCGAGAAAGGATACTTTGTCGTGAAGGTGAAGCGCGTCTACCTGCGCCCGCAGTTCCGCTTCAGCGGAGCCAGTACTGGTAATGACGACATGGGCGTTCTCCTGCATCTTAGCGGCTGCGTCAACCAGTACGTCGATGCGCTTTTCCTGGCTCAAGCGATTCGCAGATAGGATGATGGGACGGTCCGATGGCAGGTGGAAGCGTGAACGCAGCGCTTCATCGGGCAAGCCTGGTGTGTATTTCACCAGGTCAATGCCATTGGAGATGGCCCTGGCCGGAGCCCGCAGTCCATGTTCGTAGAGCAGGTTGAGCGCGGTCATGGTCGGGGCCGTGACATATTCACAGCGATTGCAGAAATGCACCAGGTAGGTGTATGAGACACTCATAAAAGATTTGCCGAAGAATGGGTCCGATGACAGTGAGCGACTCATATTGATGGGCAGGTAGTGATTCGTTGCGATGACGGGTTTGCGCAGCCCGCCCGCTACAATCTGCGCGATATTCCCCAGCACGACAGGGGAATGAATGTGGATGATGTCGGGATCAACCTGCTTCAACAATCTGCGGAACGGCAGAATGGGTAAAAATGGAATGCGCAGTTCTTCGTAGGCGGGCCATTCAAACGAGGAGAAGCGATAGATGTGTACCGAATCCTGAACACGATGGACATCACGCGCACCATAACTGGGCGCGACAACCGCGACATGGTGTCCTCGATCGGCGAAGTCGTGTGCCAGCCCATGGGTTACTTTTGGCACACCGCCGACCATGGGAGGGTATTGATCGGTGACGATCATGATACGCATGGCTATCGCTCAATTCTAGTAGGGACAAGGGGCGGTGTAGGGCTGGGAGGGGGCCTTGTGCTTGTCCTGCTTGCTCTCTCGACACCCAACAAGGACAAGCACAAGGCCAGTCTCTGCCTTCTCGTATCCCAACAAGGACAAGCACAAGGCCCCCTCCCATCCTCGCCGCCGCACCTTGTCCCTACGCTGCCCGTGGTAAGTTACTGTTCTGTACTTGTTTCGGCTGGGGTCTCGGCAGGGGCAGCAGCGGCAGCTTCCTTCTCTTCCTCAGCTTCCTCGGCCTTTTCTGCACGAGTCGCGGCGATCTTGATGATAGGCTCATCGGGGTCGGTGATGAGCGTGAAGCCTTCTGGCAGCTTGACATCCTTTGTATACAGTATGTCATCGATATGGGCCAGGGAGGACACATCAACCTCTAGCTCGTTCACGATGTCCTGGGCCATACATTCCACTTCCAGCGTGTCCAGCAGGTGCAGCAATACGCCGTCTTCATCCTTGACGCCGGGGGCTTCGCCGACGGTATGCAGTGGGATTTTCATGACGATACGTTCACGCAGACTCACACGGAAGAAATCGATATGCAGTATCTTGCTGGTGGTCGGGTGGCGTTGGATATGACGTACCAGCGCTGTCTGAGTACCACCACTTCCATCCATGAGTAGTGAGATAATGCCGGAGGTCTTATGCGCGCGCCGCAAGGCATCGAACGCGAGTGCTTCAAGCTGCACTGCCTCTGAGGCCTCGTGGTGTCCATAAATATTGGCCGGGATTATTCCCGCTTTGCGTAAGCGTTTGGTCGCTTTTCCAGTTACTTCGCGTTTGCTAACCGCTAATTCAATTTGTTCTGCCATGATAGTATTTCCTTCTTTGGTCTCTGCCATTAGTGGACTATTTTCTTCGCCTTTGGAAGAAGGCGAGGATGGCTTCTGTTGATAGGGTGTTCAGTACGTCGCCGGGACGTAACCAACCCTTCCGAGCTATATTTATACCATAACGCATCACATCTAATCCATCCATGCTGTGCGCGTCGGGATTAACCGGTATTTTGATGCCCTTGTCACGCGCCCGGCGCAGGTAGCGCCAGTCCAAGTCCAGCCGCGAAGGGTGGGCGTTGATTTCGATGCAGACGCCATGTTCGGCGGCCGCGTCGATGACCGCCTCGATATCCAGGCTATACCCTTCTCGTTCAAGCAGGATACGCCCGGTGGGATGTCCGATGATATCGACGTAGGGGTTGGAGATGGCGCGCAGCATGCGTTGGGTCTGCTCTTCCTGCGTCAGGTTGAACAAGCTATGGATGGATGCCACGACAAAATCCAGGCTCGCCAACGTTTCATCCGAGAAATCGAGCGCTCCATCGCGCAGGATGTCGCATTCGGTGCCTTTCAGGATGTGAATACGGCCCGCGAACTCTTTGTTCAGGCGGTCAATTTCCTCACCCTGACGGCGCAGGGCATCTTCGTTCAATCCACCTGCATAGGCCGCGACCTTGCTATGGTCGGTGAGGCCGAGATAGGCATAGCCGCGCGCGATGCAGGCTTCGGCCATCTCGCGTATGGTGTTCTGCCCATCGCTCCAGGTTGAATGCGCGTGCAGCACGCCGCGCAGGTCGCTCATCTGCACCAGTGTGGGCAGCGTACCGTGTATGGCGGCCTCGATCTCCCCGGTATCTTCGCGCAGTTCGGGTTCGATATAGGCCATGCCGAGGGTATCAATTCCAGGTGCGGCTCTTTGCCACGGAAGAGGCCATAATCGTTGATGGTCATATTCATGCTGAGCGCGCGCCGCCGCAGTGGAATATGGTGCTCTTTGGAGCCGGTGAAATGGTGCAGCGTATATGGAAACTGGCTATCATTGACGACGCGCAGGTCCATATTGATGCCGCTTTTCAATACCACGCTCGATTTTGTTTCACCTTTACCGGTAATGGCCTCAACAGTGGGCTGGCTGGTGAAGATGTCCATGATCTTGCGCCGGGTGGTATCAGCGAGATCATCAGCGACACTCGCTACGATATCAATGTCGCCAATTGTTTCGCGGCGGCGGCGCAGGCTGCCCGCGACCTGTAAGCGCACGATTTCAGGGATAGCAGCCAATACTTCTCGTATCCGCTCAGCCTCTTCCTCGGCTACCGGGTACAGGAAACGGCCACTGTGCTGCGCCAGGAACGCAAGACCCTGTAATATCTTATCCTGCGTCTTTTTGCCAAAACCGGGCAGCGCGGCTACTTTGTCTTCTTTGCAGGCTTGCTCCAATTCCTCAATGCTATTGATATGCAACTGGTTGTACATCGCATTGATTTTTTTCGGCCCCACACCGGGAATGCGGCGCATGTCTAGCTTGACCTGCGGCGTAGTTGCGACCAGTTCATCATACAGCGCCATCTGCCCGCTATTGACCAGCTCTTCGATACGCTTGATAATGGTTGAGCCCAGGCCCGGCACGCCTTTGAGCTTGCCTTCGCGCGTCATCTGCTCGATATCGCCATCCAGGGCGCTGACAGCACGGGCTGCATTCTCATAGGCACGCACCTCGAAAGGATTGCTGCCCTCTTTCAATTCGAGCAGGCTGGCAACGTCCTCCAGCACTTGAGCAACCTGATTCTTGTCCATACCGTCCTCAGCATTAAGTTAAACGTAAATCAAAAAATTCCGGCGAGCGGGCCGTAACCTCGAAGGGATTGCGTCCCTTGAGGTCGCGGTTGAGGTAGCGTTTGCAATCGAAATGCGCCAGCAACCAACAATGCCATTCATTGGTGACGAAGAGGGCATCCCAGGGCTTTTCCGTTCCCATATCCAGTACCTTGTTACAGACGAAGCAGCGCCCCATACCAGCAGCTACCGCGCGCTCAAACCATTGGTAGACAAATTGGTGGAAGTCTTCCAGCGTCATCAATTCAAGGCTTGACGGTGGATAGCCGAAGAGTACCGGGTCAGGGCATTCGCGAAAATCGGTGGCGGCGCGGCTCAATGCGATAACGGGCGCTTTCACCGTGACCTTGATTTCATCATGCTCCGGGTCGTCAGCCGCCGTCACGATGTCGTGCAGCAGCAGCCCTTCACGGGCAAACCATGCCAGTAGTTCGTTTCTCATCACTGTCTTCTCTGTGTAACGTGGATACTACTTTACCATGTTGTGGGGAGGTAGTCAATTGTCATTCAACGTCTTTACCCGGTCTGTGAATTAGTGCCAGGGCGACCGCGAGGGTCGCCCCTACAATACCAATTTGCCTGTTTTACACGTCAACGTCTATTGTAGGGGCGACCCTCGCGGTCGCCCTGGCAGTCAAATCGTATTCCTGGCGCTAATTCACAAACCCTGACGCGTTTTTACCCTCTTCCACAGGTCTCTCCACTCCTGAGATGTATATGATTCAAAGGCACGATGCTCTTCACGAATGGCCTGTTCCATGGCTTGAAAGCGCCCTTTGAACTTGCGATTGGCGCGGCGCAGGGCTTCCTCGGCGTCGATATGCAGTTCACGGGCTAATCGTGCTACCATGAACAACAGGTCGCCCATTTCTTCGCGCTGGTGCTCTGGTGTTGTAGCTGCCTGCAACTCTCGCAATTCTTCGGAGAGTTTGTTGAGGACTGCCTGGACGCTTTTGTAGTCGAAGCCGAGTTTGCCCGCGCGTTTCTGATATTCTTGCGCTACGATCAATGATGGGGAGGCGAGTGGGACGCGATCAAGGATGCTCTCCTGCTCCACATCCTTCCCGGCGGCGATGCGTTCCTGGCGTTTGATGGCCTCCCAGTTTTGTACGACCTGCCCGGCACTGCTGACTTGGACCGCGCCGAAAACGTGGGGATGGCGACGGATGAGCTTGGCGCTGACATGCTCGAAGACATCGCCGATGGCAAAATCTCCTTCCTGGCGGGCGATCTCAGCATGGAGGTAGACTTGCAGCAGCAGGTCGCCGAGTTCTTCGGCCAGTTTCTCCATGTTGTTCTCTTCCAGGGCCTCGACGACTTCGTAGGTCTCCTCGATCACGTAGTGGATGAGTGACTGGTGAGTTAGCTGGCGATCCCAGGGGCAGCCGTCGGGTTCGCGGCGCAGGCGATAGGTGATGTAGCGTAGCGTTTCGGGCAGACGCAGGGCCGACAATTCATCAACGGGAGGAACATACAGCGTGCTGAGATGATTGGCAAAATTATTGTGGTCGAGTTCATACAGCGGCATCTCGATCACCGTTTCACCGGCGTCGACGCCAGCCGCTCGCACGAGCTTGACGGGCCATTCATCGGGGTAACATTCACCCAATGCCAGCTTGACATCGCTGGCGAGGCGTCGATTGTAGACCTGTGCAACGAAGAGAGGCGTGGTCGGAATGATTTTGCCCGCTATTTCGTCGGCGCGCAGCCCTGCCAGCGTGGTCGCATCGATTATTTGCATGCCGGAGGTGAACGGATCGAGTTCTAATGCTTCGCAGACCGGTTCTAAGAAAGAAAGGCCGGCGATGACACGTGTACTCAGCCCACGCTCGCGCGCCAGTTGTAAGAGCAGTTGCACAGTTGCCTCGCCAATGAGTGGGTGGCCGGGTACGGCATAGATGATGGGTTGTAGGATGGCAAGGTCACAGACCTGCTGCGCGATACGCTGGTAGAGGGTATTCCAGTCGTCTGATGCTTCGTAATAGGAGTCGAAAGACTCAACGCGCAGGTTGGGTAACGCCTGACGTAAGGGCGCTACGGTGGGATGGATAAGTGTACGGAAGTAGACCGTTGTGTGTTCTTGTTCCGCCTGTACGAAACATGCGTGCGCCTGTCGTGTAAGATCGTCCCAGCGACCCGGCCCAAGCCCTACGATAGTGATTGCTGTTGTCATGCCTTTGATGTGCCTCGTTCTCTCTCTGTTAGCATAGATGAATGTAGTGTAGCGAGAGTAGAGGCAAGTGTCAAATATCCAGGGTAAGCAGACAGCACGCCTTCACCACCGGCGATGGTGAAGGCGTGCTGTCTGCTTGATTATTATTATGGATGTTGCGCCAGTTTCATCATATACATTTTGTTGCCGAAGGGGTCCTGGATGGCGAAGGTGCGGCCAAACGGCTCGTCTTTTAATGGCTGCGCAATGTGCACATCTTTCGCGGCTAAATCGGCCAAGGTAGCATCGGGATCATCCACGAGCCACCAGAGTTCGATATTCTCGGAGGGTGTGTCGTCACCCTCTTGCGACAGGGCGAGGATGGCTCCCGTTGCCTGTGGTTGTTTGAACTGCACGAAACCGGGCAGCCGGTCTTCGATAACCAGGCCCAGTTTCTCCGTATAGAAAGGAATTGCTTTTTCGACGTCGCTAACATGCAGCAGAACGAAGTTGAGTTCCTGTAACATGATTGTGCTCCTTTTCCATGTTTGAATCTTTCTTTCGCGTAAGCTTTCTGCTCACAGTTCAAGTATGCCCTAGATGAGTGACAACAGTATGTCAGCAGCAAAACGATTTTTTGCGAGAGAACGATTTTGGCGATTATAATAAAGATAGTTAGAGCGATATGTGAAGCATTGAAGTCATTGAAGAGGCATTGTCGAATAGCATTCAACGTGATATGCTTACAATGATATTATCGCTCGCTCCCGAAGGAGAAGGAGGTTGTTTCATTTATGGCATCTTCTCAAGTTCAGAAAGTCCTCTGTCCGGTGTGTCACCAGGCGGACCAGGTCCAAAAAGCGTCAGTGGCGTATGAAAATGGCGTGACGCGCCTCCAGCCGCCAACCATGCCTTTGGCGCACATAGGCATGATGAGTTATATCGTCATTGCTTTTGGCCTTGTAGCTATAGGCGCATTTTTTATCCTGGTATGGAGCGGCACAAGCCTTGGCGACTGGCCTATTGCTGTACAGGTGACAGTCGTTGCGCTCACTATTCTTGCGATCATAACTGCCCTGGTGATTTCCTTCTTCGCATTTATACGCGTGGTTCGGGGAGATTTGAAAACGCAGCAATATCTACCGGCCTACGACAAAGCTTTAGAGAACTGGCGCCGTCTCTATTATTGCAAGCGGGACAATGTGGTATTCGACGCGCAAACAAATAAAATCATTTCAGACGCTGAATTGCGCTCGATGCTGTCTGTCGAGACCAATGTCGAAAACCAGGAGCAATCTCAACAAGCGGCTGTTTCGCACCAAAAATAAAAACGGCAGCATTTTTACTCATTAAGCATCAACCTCACGAAAAAGGCACGATGATCCGTGCCTTTTCTATTTCCAAATGCACGCATATTATTGGCGGTTCGATTGCTTTAGGGCTGCTTTACGACTTGCTTGCCTTGATGTTTAAGGGTGAGGTAGCTAACGCTATTTTGCTCTCCGGTATGATGATAAAAGAAGAAACAATCAGTGTTGATTATGCATCATTGTGGGAGAGATATTTGTGGCTGCATCAAATACGCTTCTAGACATCATTGCGCACCTGCAACAGCATATTTCGGCTGCGCATGGTCGGCGTATGTTGCTGGATTATGCTCGTAAAAGCGCACGAGCACGCCTGGGGTTGCTCTTTCGAGTTGATACGGCGCGTCAGAAACTCATCCTGGTAGAACAATGCGGGCATGCGCCTCAATATACGCTTCCCTCTGAACATGTAGAGATTGGATTGAATGGTCTCTTTGGCTCTGCTCTACATCAAGGTGGTCTGTTAAGTGTAGCCGATAGTTACAGCGTAGCTCAAAGCCTGCCAGCCGAGCATAGCTGGACATGGCACGGGGGGCGTGTTGTTATGAGCGCGATCGAGACGATCATGTCTGATGTAAAGGGGGTGATGGTACTCTGCGCTGGCCCCAAGGCATCCAAAACACCTCTGACTATAGATATGGAGCGTGAGGTGCTGCTTTGCACGTCATTGCTGGCTACGTACCTTGGTGGGGATAGAGAGGAGGGGGCGCTTGCATTGCCCTCGATGGTTCCAGTGATTACGATGGCGGGCGACGCAAGCGTCCCCCAGGTAACGACGGCGGGCGACGCAAGTGTCCCCCCACAACCCCACACTACCCCCGCCCCTACGGTGGTGGGGGCGCTTCTGCCGAAAGGCGAGATGATGTGGGGTGGCAGGTTCTATGATCTTTCTACGCTTTATGAAATGGGGCTGCTGGTAAATGCCAATGTGGATGAGCAAGCGTTTCATCAAAGCATTTTGGAGTATCTGGCTCAAACGCTGCGTGCTGCTGGCGGGTGTTTGTGGCTGTACCAACCTTCTCAGGCACGGTTTGTATTTCGCGCCAGTTGTGGTGAGCATGCTTCCTATCTTAAGCTGGTAGCGGATGAACTGGCGGGATTGGCCAGAGAACGGGAAAATGTGGAAGGGAAGGTGAGTCGCGCTTTGCGCATCGTCACCTGGTCGTCTGAGCGAGTGGTGATTTTGCACTCTTTAGAATGCATGGGGCAGCTGGTTGGCGCGGTTGCCTTTGCTTTGAAGAAAGATCTGACGGCAGAGCAGCGCGCGCTATGCGCAACTATGTGTCACGTCGCTGCGGTGATCTTGCGCAATCAACAGGTGCGTATCGCGGAGCAGCAGGCGACTATTGATCAGGAGCGCAGCCGTATAGCGCGTGAGATTCATGATAGCGCGGCGCAGGATATTGCTCACGTGTTGCATATACTCGAATTGGTGCAGCGTATTTTTGAGAGACAGCCACAGGCCGCCCTACGAGAGCTCCGTCGCGCACGTGAAAGACTGGTCGAGAGCCTGAACGATTTACGTAGTAGTATTTCGTCGCTCCTGCCCGCCCAGCTTGAGAAGTCGAGTTTTGATGATGCGCTGCGCGGTTTGCTCGACGAGTTTAGTAAGAGCGAACCTGCAATCGCACTGCATTACGAAGTAGCCAGGCTCAAACACTGGCCTCCCTCGCTGGAGGTTCCGCTCTATCGTGTTTTGCAGGAGGCGTTGCATAATGTACGGAAACACGCGCACGCTACCTACGCTGCTGTACATATTCAGACACTGCCCAGTATGTTGATTGTGCAGGTGAGCGATAATGGCACCGGGTTTGATGTGGAAGAGGCTCATAGAGATGCAGCGCAGAACGGCTCTTCCGTCCACTTCGGTTTACGCATGATGCAGGAACGTGTTGAGCAGGCCGGAGGAACACTGGAGATTGTGAGCAAGCCAGGCGCAGGTACAACGCTCAAGGCGCGTTTCCCGCTTTTGCCTCTCGCAGCGAGCTTAACCAATCGCGAGCGCGAAGTACTGCGCTTACTCGTCGATGGCTCTACCAATCGCATGATCGCCGTAAAACTCTCGGTGAGCATCGAAACCGTCAAATCGCACGTCCGCCATATTATGCAAAAGCTGCATGTGAAAGATAGAACGCAGGCGGCTGTGATGGCGACAAAGCAGCAGTGGATTTGAAGTTAGAAGGGCCTGCAAGGTTTCCAGGGCGACCGCGAGGGTCGCCCCTACAATACACGCCTAATCGAATAGCCGCCGTCGTATTGTAGGGGCGACCCTCGCGGTCGCCCTAGGCCTGGCTAATAGGCCATCCTCCATATTCTTCTATGGCCCTGTCAATCTCTCGCATTATGCGTGTGGTT
>VBFM01000123.1:0-3889 GCA_005882595.1 Chloroflexota bacterium | reverse complement strand
GTTTTAGCGAGCAGCTTGATTGAAGCGGGTAACGCATTCTGGAATGCAGGCAGGTAGGCGGAATTCAAAATCGAACCCATGGCTGCCAGCGCAATGGTGCCGCCGATGGAGCGGAAGAAGACCAGCGCCGAAGTTGCCTGCCCAATCTTCCTGGGAAGGGCATTTTGTACAACCAGCGTGTACAACGACATACCAAAGCCCATACCAAGACCCAGGACCAGCATGGCAAGCAACACATCATTGTTTCCTGAATTGACATCCAGGCGCACCAGCAAGTATGTCCCCGCGACGCTGATAAGCATGCCCAAAATGGCGAGCCACTTGTACCTGCCCAGCCGCGATACCAGTTGACCGGAAACAATACTCCCGACGACGGAAGTCAACAGCAACGGCGTCAGAATGAGACCGCTATTTGTGGCAGATGTGCCAATTACGCCCTGCACAAAGAGCGGGATGAAGAAGATGCTGCCAAACAGACCCATGCCAAAGATGACTGTGACGATGGTCGAGACGGTAAAGATGCTGTTTTTGAACAGGCTCGGCTCGATAATCGGCTGCCCACCGCGCCGCTCCAGCCGAGCTTCGTAGATTACGAAAGCTGTTAAGGCAAGCACGGACCAGGCAAAGAGACCGATAATTTGCGGCGAGAGCCAGTCGTACTGCGATCCTGCCCAGGTGAAGCCAAGCAGCAGTGGAACGGTGCCGGCTACCAGTAAGGCCGCACCGATGTAGTCAATCGAAACCTCTTGAGACTTCCCGCGTAGCGTTGGCATGAGGAAGATCAGAACCAACAAGGCTATTATGCCAATCGGTAGGTTCACATAGAAGACCCAGCGCCACGTTGAGTTCTGTGTAATCCAACCGCCGAGCGTCGGGCCGATGATAGCCGAGAGTCCCCATACGCCACCGGTGATACCTTGCCACTTGCCGCGCTCACGCGGGGTGAAGAGGTCACCAACCACCGCAATGGCGATGGGCATAAGCGCCCCAGCGCCAAGACCCTGGAAGGCGCGGAACGCAATCAATTGATTCATGCTTTGAGCGGCACCGGACAGCGCGGAACCGATCAGGAAGATGACAATCCCAAACAGGAAGATGGGTTTGCGTCCGAACAGGTCGGAAAGCTTGCCGTAGATCGGCACCATCACTGTTGAAGTAAGCAGGTACGCGGTTGAGACCCAGGTATAGCGGTCAAAGCCTTGCAGGTCGGCGATCACGCGCGGCATGGCCGTCGAGACAATCGTCTGGTCAAGCGAGGCCAGCAACATGACCATGAGGACGCCGATCATCGTCAAAATGGTATCACGCGTTGAATAGCGCGGCTGCTCGTACTCTTCTACGGCTTTCTCCGGGCGCTCCGGCATCACATCAGTGACATCAGGCGGAGTTGATTTATTTTCCATGAGTAACTAATCCCCTCTAACAGTAGCAATTCCTTTGAAGTAGAGATGCCTCAAATGATTGACGATTTCCTCTGATGGCATCTGATTTTCGTTCAAAAGGCGTTCATAATTTCTTGGTGACAAGAAACTGAAAAAAGCACTTAACATCACGGGTGTAGGTATGCTTTTATCGAGTTCACCCGCCGCCTTCCCTTCTTCCAACAACGAGGTGATGAGCGCGGACAATTGATCCCACTGCTCGCGCATGCAGCCTTTCTTCTCTACAAACAGCCGCCGTAGTTCGGAACTATTGTTGACAAGATAGGGCAAGTGCATACGCTGGCCCATGCCTGAACTAAAGTACGCTCCATATATGGCCTGGAAAACCGCCTCTAATCTTCCACGAGTCGTCAATGCCGAAGCAGCCTTTGTGTCGACAAGCTCCACCAGCTTGTGCATGTCACGCTCGAAAATTGCAACAACCAGGTCTTCCTTGCTGGGAAAGTGCAGATAGACTGTCCCCTTCCCAATGCCGACGCGCGCCGCGATCTCATCTACGGATGTTTCGTAGTACCCCTTCTCCGTCAGCACTTCTTCCGCAGCCTGAAGAATAAGTGCCTCACGCTCCTGGCGCTGTTTCTCTTTTAACGAACGAGGAGCCGTTAATGGTTGCATCGTTGCACCTCCTGTGTTTTTATGACTCCTATAATAATCTCTGACAATGAGAACATTTTATGACTACCAAGTATTCCAATGACTTGTCAGTCATAATTTTATCAGGAAGTCAGGGAAAAGTCAAGAGAAGGCAAACCTAGTAGGCAGAGGCAAAAATAGTATCCATCCATTGCGCAGCTTTCGTCAGCCTCGCAAGTGGGGACGAATATTTACGCGCTATTTATGTGGAGGTAGGTCACGTTTATGCGCCGTTTATGCCAAATTGGCTACACTGTCATCACAGGCTCATGGCACGGTTCACTCATTCTATGACAGAAACGAGTCCAGAATGTGTACGTGCAACGTGTTCACAATTAAAGACTCGAACTGCTACACACGAAGTGATGGTAGAAGACCATCCATGAAAGGAGTGCTGTGAACAACCCTCTACCTATCAAAGATGTATCAACGGGTACACCAAATGCGCCGGACCGGGGCGCCTACCCCATCGAAATACGCGATGTCACTAAGCGCTTTCTGACGCCAACCGGCAAGGCGTATACCGCCATCCGTGACGTCAACATGGCAGTCGCCCCCGGTGAGTTCGTCGCCGTGGTTGGACCGACAGGCTGCGGCAAATCCACCACTCTGGGTCTCATCTCCGGCCTGGAGCGACCAAGCGAAGGTTCGGTGCAGGTGATGGGCAAACCCGTGCAGGGCATCGACCCGCGCATTGGCTATGTCTTCCAGGCTGATGCGGTCTTCCCCTGGAAGAATGTGCTCAGCAACGTCGCCACCGGCCCACTTTTCCGCGGACAGCGAAAAGCCGAAGCGCGGGAGCGCGCTCGCGATTGGATCGCGCGTGTGGGGCTGTCCGGTTTCGAGAACCACTACCCACACCAACTTTCGGGCGGCATGCGCAAGCGTGTAGCGCTTGCCCAGACCTTTATCAACGAGCCGCAGATCCTGCTGATGGACGAGCCGTTCAGCGCTCTTGACGTGCAGACACGGACCATGATGGAAGACGAACTGCTGCAAATGTGGTCCTCCCTCTCGGCTTCCGTGGTCTTCGTCACCCACGACCTCGAGGAGGCCAT
The DNA here is from genome assembly GCA_005882595.1 of Chloroflexota bacterium. Lineage (GTDB taxonomy): Bacteria > Chloroflexota > Ktedonobacteria > Ktedonobacterales > Ktedonobacteraceae > VBFM01. The sequence continues at coordinate 756 of VBFM01000123.1, read as the reverse complement.
CTCCCTGGCCGACCGGGTGTGCGTCTTCACTGCGGGGCCGGGTACCATCAAAGGGAGTTACACCATCGATCTGCCGCGTCCCCGCCACGTGGCGGAAATCCGCTTCGATCCGCGTTTCGTCCAACTGTATCACGAAATCTGGGAAGATCTTCGCAACGAGGTGATGATTAGCTATGAACGTACTAAACAACGAGTTTAAAGAGACCGCCGCCACTCCTGAGAGCCAGGGAGTGCCATCGGCCACCGCTGCACGCCGCCGCCGCAGCATCGTGGTCAACATTCTGCGCGTCCTGGTTCTAAAGTCCCAGTGATCGACCCATTCTTTTGGGGTCAACCCTCCGGGATCTGGCAGCAACTCGTCACGTGGGTGACGCAGGGGACGGCGCAGGGTCCCTTGTGGGAGCAAATCGCCGTCACCTTAGAGGAGGCCATCATCGGCTTCGCAATCGGCGTAGTACTTGGGATCGTCTTCGGCGTGGTGCTTGGACGCAATCGCTTCCTTGCCGACGTGTTGGGGCCTTACGTCAAGGCGGCCAATTCGATCCCGCGCGTCACGCTCGCCCCCCTTTTCGCCATCGGGCTGGGCCTGGGCATCCAATCCAAGGTTGCGCTGGCGGTCGTGCTGGTCTTCTTCATCGTCTTTTTTAACGCCTTTCAGGGGGTGCGCGAGGTCGACCGGAATCTGCTCGCTAACGCACGCATTCTGGGAGCGAGCCAGCAAAAGCTCACCACGGCGGTAATCCTCCCTTCAGCCCT
>VBFM01000122.1:0-4215 GCA_005882595.1 Chloroflexota bacterium | reverse complement strand
CGCTGAAAAACGCTGGAAAACGTGAACGACATCAGCATAACGGGTAACGACCCATGCATGCAGATATGGATCCCAGTGAACAGGATCTTCGCTACGCAGCCGGTGGTATAGGGGATAGGGATTCGCGAGAACCTCGGGATCAAGTAGTTGAAAGAGGCTTAATGGTGGTTCCTTTTTGCCTGTTGATGGTTCTGCATGCATAGTCATGAATAATTCTCCCTTGACTACTTGACGAGATCAGGTGTAGTAGTCTTACCCAGCAGACGCAAAACTTCGTCTTCACTCATCGACTCTAATTTGGCTATGATACGTTGTTCAACTTCGGCAGCCAACAATCGAATGGTGGGAGCTTCAAACAGACTGCGCAGGGGAAGATCAACCCCAAACGTCTCGGTTATCTGTGCGATGATCTGCGTCCCTAACAACGAATGCCCGCCTAGCATGAAGAAGTTGTCGTCGATTCCAACCGTTTCTAATTTGAGCAGTGTCGTAACAATTTGGGAGATCCGTTCTTCAGTGGCTGTTTCTGGGGCCGCAACAGACACATCACGCAGAGTATTCGTTGCGTCAGGAGCGGGTAAGGCGGTGCGATCTACCTTCCCATTTGGCGTCACCGGCAGCGATTGCAAGACGACAAAAGATGAGGGGATCATGTAATCAGGTAAGTAGGCGCCAAGTGTTTCCCTCAGCGAACCGGCAGTGATCTGCTCCCCCGGCGTGAGTACGAGATAAGCAACCAATCGCTTCTCTCCAGACTCGTCCTCGCGCGCAATTACTATATTTGACTGGATAGATTGATGTTGATTTAGTACAGACATAATCTCATCTGGCTCAATACGGTAGCCCCGAATCTTGATCTGGAAATCCGCGCGCCCCAGAAACGCGATCTGCCCATCGGCTAGAAAGCGCGCCGTATCTCCTGTTTTGTACAGGCGCTCGCCCGGCTTATCACTAAAGGGATGAGGGATAAAGCGCTCTTTAGTGAGCTCAGGACGGTTGAGATATCCCTTAGCCAGGCCCGTGCCGCCGATATAAAGCTCGCCTGGAACGCCAACGGGAACCTGCCGCAACTGTTCATCGAGAATATAAATCTGGGTATTGGCAATAGGGCGGCCAATTGAGGGCGGCGTATCGGTATTCTTGTTGGGAAGTACGCGTCCATAAGTGGCGACGACGGTTGACTCAGTTGGGCCATAGTTGTTGATAAAAGCAAATGGCAAATCAGGCGAAGGATAGCGGCGCAGCGTATCAGCCCCGGTGAGCAGATAACGTAATGCAGTTTCGGCAGGCCATTTCAACGCGATGACACTTTCGGCCAGAGCAGTGGGCAGGAAGCAAATCGTGATGGCATGTTGCACCAGCCAGTCGCGCAGTGAGAGAGGCGACACACGTACTTCCTCATCAATAATGCGCACCTGTGCGCCTATGGTGAGATAGGGCCACAACTCCCAGCCGGTGGCATCAAACGCCGGACTGGTCATTTGTGTGGCGCGGTCAGCAGGGGTTATCTCGAAAGCGTGTTGGTGCCAGAAGATCAGGTTGAGTAGACTGTAGTGGGTAATCTGCACACCTTTAGGCCGCCCGGTTGAACCTGATGTGTAGATGACGTAGGCCAGGTCTGTGGCTGTAGCAGTTGAGGCTGGTTCATCCGTTGACTGTTGCCCTAGAACTGCTGCATCCGTGTCCAGGCAGACCAGCCGGGCATAACCAGTTGGCAAGTTTGCGGCGATTGTATGCCACGTCACCAGTACGGGTGCGGAAGCATCTTCCAGCATGAAGCTGAGACGCTCTGGCGGATAAGTAGGATCAATTGGCAGGTAGGCCCCCCCGGCCTTGAGGATGCCAAGCAGCCCTACCACCATATCGATAGAACGTTCCACGCATAACCCGACCAGAACATTAGAATGTACACCGAGCGTTTGCAAATAGTGGGCGAGCTGATTGGCACGCTGGTTCAGTTCTTTATAGGTCAGTTGTTCTGTACCCGCTGCGATCGCGACCGCATTGGGTGTCGCCGCGGCTTGCTTCGCCACAAGTTGTGGAAGACATACTTCAGAGGGAAATTCCTGCCGGGTGGTGTTCCATGTTGCCAGTTGTCGCCGGTCATGCTCCGTCAGGTTGTGGGCATTCTCTCGAATCTCAGTTTGCATCATCATACCTCAAATCCATAAAATTGGTTCATCCTCAGCTATCAGCAGCAACGGCAAATACTCTCGCGCATAACAAACGTATGATATTCACCTGAAGAACAGGGATAGGTATCATAGACTTTTCAAAAAAGACGCTGCCTGACATAAGGATACAACGGCTCGATGTCAAATTGGTTGTCATAGATGTTGAGATAGTGTTAAGACTGCTACCTTGTGGTTGACAGAAAGATACTCTAATGCCCGCCATAAATGGTAAGCCCTTTAGATGGAAGGAGAGGAATGTGCACCTGGATTGTTTCTTCTCTACTGCATCTCCACATCGGTGAATACATAAATCTGAGCCTACTTATTCTATCCTCTTGTGCAGGAGTAAATGGAGTATTCAGGGATAATAATGCGATGAACCTGGTGGCTTTCTCAATTAAAACCAAAGGGCTACAAAACTTTGCGCGGCGGCTCAGAACGGTCTTCACACGCTTTGGCTTTTCAGAGAAAAAGACGCGCAAGGCCCTTTATACTATCATTCAATCGCTTCAAGCTTATCATGCGGCACCAACATTTTTTATACCCGCCGTCGTGCTGCGTCGGCACGCTGACTTGATTAGCGAAATTGTTGACTCAGGGGCAGAGGTCGGTGTGCATGGCTTTGTCCACAACGATTTCCGGTATTTGAGCCGACAAGAACAGGACGCTCAGACACATCAGGCGATGTCGGTATTTCAAGAGGCGCGTATCCCCTTTCAAGGCTTTCGCAATCCTTACCTGGGTTGGAATGAAGATGCGCTGCGCGTCTTTGCCGGCTGCGGCTTTAGCTACGAGAGTAATCTGGCGGTGTTGCACGAGGTAATCGACCCTGAAAGCCTGTCGCCGCTGTTGCGCGGTGGGTACGAAAAGTCGCTGGCGCTCTTTCAAGCCACGCCCTGTACAACCTACGCACTGCGCCCGCACTTTGAAGGATCGCTGCTGCGCATTCCTATTAGTATACCTGATGATGAGATGTTGTTTGATCGATTGCGCATTACCGACCCACAGAAAGTTGGACGTATCTGTAGTGAAATCATGCAGCGAGTTTATGCCTGCGGGGGGCTATACACCCTCAATCTGCACCCTGAGCGCGCTGTCCTGGGCAGACGAGCGCTGGAGATTTTATTAGCCACAGCCCGCAGTTTCGCTTTGCCGGTCTGGATTACTCGCCTTGAGGACATCGCGCGATGGTGGAAAGAACGCAGCAAGTTTGCGTGGAACATTCGCTCACTATCCGCAGGTCGTTGGCAGGTGGATGCATCTTGCACTCCGCGCGCTGTGTTGCTCGCGCGTCATCTTCAAGTAGCGGAGGCCGAGATCGAATCCTGGGTCGGCGGCGAGTGCCGGGTGAAGGCGCATCGCTTTACTGTTCAGTCAGCAGTCTTCCCCGGTCTCGGCGTTTCGTCACATACTCCGCAGGAGGTGATTGATTTCCTGCGCGAGCAGGGCTATCCAACCATGATGTGTGCGCCTGAAGATGTGCCAGCGTTTGCCTTGTATATCGATATGCCGGAGGGATTGGGAGGTTCACGCCAGGAACAAATGCAGAAGTGTAGCGAGCTTGTAGAAAGGGTCGAGAAGCTGGATGCGCCATTGCTCCGTTTTGGATGCTGGCCTGATGGGAACTGCGCGGCGCTCTCCATAAGCGGAGATATCGATTCCGTAACCATTCAAGACTTTTTCCTGCGCATTCTAGAAGTCCGGGTATAAAAGGTTTTCTTGTTATGCAACCTGTGAATGTCTTTGAATTTGAAGCGCTAGCCCAGACTCGCATGGAGCCTGCTGCGTGGGATTACTATCAGAGCGGCAGCGACGACGAAGTGACGCTGCGCGCCAATCGCGCTGCTTTCGAGCACATTCAGCTTCGACCACGAACGTTGGTCGATGTGAGCGCCTGCGATATGCGAACGACTGTGCTTGGCACCCCTGTCAAGATACCCATTATGGTTGCGCCAACTGCGTTCCATTGCCTTGCCCATCCCGAAGGTGAATGTGCCACCGCCGAAGGCGCGGGTAGAGCTGGTGCGCTGATGGTGGCCAG
>VBFM01000121.1:0-5714 GCA_005882595.1 Chloroflexota bacterium | reverse complement strand
GTTGGAGGAGCGAGCGGCGTTGGCGCAAGTTGCCTGGCTATCCAGATCGCGGACCAGTGGATCGTGGTTGATGCAGGCGTGCGTGTAGATCGCAAACAAGACCCCTTACCCGACCTGGCGCTGCTGGAGGGTAAGGATGTGCGGGCGGTCTTCGTAACCCATGCGCACGCCGATCATATTGGGGCCTTGCCTCTTTTGCACCAGGCCTTTCCGGCGGTTCCTATCTTCGCCTCGCGGGGAACCGCGCTGCTGATGGGAGTCATGCTCGCCGACGCCTTGAAGGTGATGACGAAACGGGCGGTTGAGGAGATGGAGTTGCCGTTGTACCCGGAGAACCTGGTCACCGGCATGCTTGCCCAGGTCCGTCCTCTTCCCGTTGGCGAGCCTTTCACCGTGCCGCAGTTGCCGGGAGTCACGATTCATGCCAGCCGCGCAGGCCATATTGCTGGCGCGGTGAGCCTGGGCTTCGCTGCGCCCGATGGTTCGCTGGTCGTCTCCGGTGACATCAGTATTACTCCCCAGCGAACGGTTGTGGGGGCCGTGCCGCCTCCCCTTGAGCGATGCGACCTGCTCGTGCTGGAGTCGACCTATGGTTCTCGACTGCACCCCAACAGGCAGGGCGAGGAACAGCGTCTCGCCCAGGCGGTCGCCGATGGCATTGCCAACGGCGGACATGTCCTGGTTCCCGCGTTCGGTCTTGGACGAGGACAGGAACTGCTCCTCATATTACAGGCGGCGCAGGAGAAGGGCCAGATTCCTGACTTCCCGATCTACGTGGATGGGTTGGTACGGCGCGTCTGCGATACCTACCTGCTTCTGCCGGAGACGCTCTCGCCTCGCCTGCAGCGCCAGATTCGCAAGGGCTATCTCCCTTTTTCTGGACCCAACGTGACCTTTGTCCGTGATGAGCGCGACCGCGAGCGCATCCTTGCCGGCCCTCCTGCGTGCATTGTTTCCAGCAGCGGTATGCTCACAGGCGGGCCAAGCGCCTGGTACGCGGCCCGGCTCGTCTCTCAAGCCAATGCCTCCATCCTGATTACCGGCTACCAGGACGAGGAGTCTCCCGGCAAGCGGTTGCTGGACGTAGCAGAGCACAAGAAGGACACGCTCGAAATTGGTGGCGTGTCGGTACCCGTCCATTGTCAGGTGGCCAAGTATAGCCTGAGCGCGCACGCGGATGGAGCAGAACTCGCCGGGTACGCTGCGGCCCTGCACCCGCGCCGCGTTGCCCTTGTGCATGGCGATGATGAAGCCCGTGCTGGCCTGCGAACCCTGCTCACAGAGACAGACGTGCTGCTCCCTCGCGATGGCATGACGCTCGAAGCAGAGGAGAAACGAGCAGGCCGCCATACCCGTACTCCATCTACCGCACCCGCCCAGTCACTCGATAGTTTGCCAACCGGTATTGGAGCAGGAGTTCCATTCGATTACCAGCATATCGAGCAGTTGTGGCGCGTAGTGAGGCGGGTTCCAACGCTGCGTATCGTCACGGCCCGCGAACTGGCGCTCATCTGGTATGGAGAGGCGACAGAGGAAACGACCGAGAGTATCCTGGACACATTTGCTCAAGACTACGAGCAGCGCTACTTTATCCAGCAACATGCCCTGGAAGAAGCCTACCGGGTGCGGGGACAGTACGAAGAAACACCGGGCGACTTTCTGAGCGACCTGGTAGGCAGTGTGCTTTTGCTTCTCGTGAGCCAGGAGAGCGCCAAGCCCGTCTTTTGCCGTGCCATCGAGCCGGGGGCATCGGTGCGTGTGCAGCTTCCGCGAGGCATCTCTCAGGAGCGCACGCGCTTTCCTTTTTTCGCTATCTTTGAGATGCTTGGGCCTGCTCCTCAGGATGTGCAGCAATCTCCTCAGAAGGCGTCGGCATACCTGGCAGACCTGGTGAAGACGACCCGGCGCATTCGTCGCATGCTCTCTCCGCATAGCCTGGCGCGAGAATGCCAGGAAGATGCCATGTATACGCTCAGTGACCTGTGCGCCTTTGCGGGCCTCTCGCCGCACTCCCTGGAAGATCGCCTGGCATTGGCGAAGCTCATACACCAGCACCCACGACTCTTCACCCAACAACGTTCGATCTTCGACGGTGAGGGACTTGCCCTGTATTGCCTTTCTCCTGAGTGGCGCGAAGCCATTGAAGAGCCGGAGGAGCAGGAGCGGCCCGATCAAAACTGGATACTGAGCGTCATTGAGCAGTATCTCGGAACGCCTGCCGACCTCTATCGCCGCAGCATCGACCCCGACACGGGCGATGTCACCCTGGGATTTCACTTTCCAGAGGTGGCCCGCCTGCGTTACGCCGAAGCTATCGATGCCGCCGCAGAGGAAACGGGAGTCTCGATCACGCTGTCACCTTCCGTCCATCAAGGTATGTTAGCCGAGACTGCCCGCGGAGTGCTCCCCCAGGGGCTGACACCTCAAGGCTCACCGTCGATTTACCACGGTCAGTATGTTATCCAGTTGACCTGCACAGGCGAGGCCAGCGACGAAGCGATTGCCGGGGCCAAATTACAGTTCCATGAAGCAACAGGCTGGCATCTCCAGATCGCGAGAAAACATGCCCCCGGTTCCCCATCTGTAGGGGCGCAATTCATTGCGCCCACCTCCCAGGCAGCGCCAAAGCCTGGCCGAGTTGGCCAGCACGAAGCCATGCAGCGCGCCCAACGTCTCCTCGGTCCGCTCCCCGGCTTCGTGAAGGTGAGCATGGATGTCATGAACGCGATCCTGCTGCCGCGCTTCCATTTTCCAGATGTCGCCAGCACCCGCTACGCGGAACAATTTACCCAGCTTGAGGAGCAGACCGGGTGGAGTGTGCGCCTTCAGCCGACGGTGCATCACCAGGCCCTGATTGACATGGCCCATCGTCTCCTGCCCGCGGGACTCAGCAGCCTCGGTACGCCCTCGCTCTTCCAGGACGAGCAGCGGGTGCGCGTCCCTTGCAGTGGAAAGGCCGATGCCGAGGCACTGCAAGAGGCCTGTCAGCGTTTTCTTGAGGAGACGGGGTGGTATCTTGAACTGGTCGTGTGAGACACTATGTTAGTGGCCTGTTCCCCATCCCCTCCACCAACGCCCGCACCACTTCCTTATCTTGCTCTTTAAATACCGTGCGCGGGTCCAACAGCAGCGTATCACGCTGGATGCGCGCGATCACTGGCATTTTACGCGTCCTTAGCCGTTTTGCCAGCTCGTCTAATGGAAAGGGTACATGCTCGGCGTCCAGCGCCAGCAGTGTCGTAGGCAGCGTCTCGCCAGGAAGTGAGCCACCCCCGATGGTTGATTCCCCTCGCTGCATGCGCGCCATAATGCCCTGTTTCTGCAATTGTGAGGCCCAGCTTCCGGCACGACTGGCCATCTTCCCGGCAGGGGCGGAGATCATCTGCCAGATAGGAATGGAGGTCTCTGCCTCTTCGCGTTGATAATGGCGCAGCGTAGCTTCTAATGCCGCCAGCGTCATCTTATCGATACGCACCGCCCGCATCAGGGGATGCCGCGCAATACGTTTCAGCATCTCGGCCTTGCCCACAAGTATTCCCGCCTGCGGCCCGCCGAGCAGTTTATCGCCGGAGAAACACACCACGTCAGCATAGCGTTCGCTTGCGAGCAAACAGCCGCTTCCAAGATCGTCCATCACCAGTAGACTGTGCGGGTGCGCAAGTTCCGCCAGCGCCTTAACGGGTGTCGCTTCCGTAAAGCCGGTAATCGAAAAATTGCTGGGGTGTACCGCTAATAACAGCGCCGTACGTTCGCTCAGGGCCGCCTCGTAGTCGCTCAATCGCGTGCGATTGGTCGTGCCTACTTCTACCAGTTGGCAACCGCTCTGGCGCATCACATCGGGCACGCGAAATCCGCCGCCAATCTCTACCAGCTGGCCGCGCGAAATGACAACCTCGCGTCCCGCGGCCAGCGTACTGAGCGCCAGCAGCACCGCTGCCGCGTTATTGTTGGTGACGAGCGCGGCCTCAGCCCCCGTCAGTTCGCATAAGAGCGCAGCGACATGTGTATGGCGCGAACCCCGTTCTCCCGCCTCCAGTTCATATTCCAGGTTCGAGTAACCGCCAGCCACCGCTTGCATAGCCGTCAGAGCCGACTGGCTCAAAGGCGACCTGCCCAGGTTGGTATTAATAATCACCCCTGTAGCATTGATAACGGGGCGTAGAGCTGGCTGCTGCGACTCTGCCAGCATCTGCTCCGCCGTTGCCAGCAGTGCATCATAGGAGGGACAGAGCGCGCCATCCCGAATAGCGGCGCGCGCCTGGGCAATACTGGCCCGCACAGCGCGCAGGGCAAGAGGGCGCGAATAGGAGAGCGTGAGCTGCTGACCGGCCTCGGATTGCAGCAACTCATCGATGGAGGGCAAGAGGCGCAGTTGTTCCAGGTCAACAGTCATATGCCATCCCGTCTGTAGGGGCGCGATTTATCGCGCCCTCCCCAATGCAGCGAATAAAACATGGTAATAGCCCAATCTGCTCGCGCAGCAGGCCTGCACGATATCGCGCCCTCCCTAATGCAGCGAATAAAACATGGTAATAGCCAGGCTATTAGCAATCTTGCCCATAATCGCGCGCAGATCATTCTCGTTCAGTTTACAAATGGCGTACTGATCCGCCAGCAAGCTGCGCAGCACGGCATACAACAATTCTGTCTTGACCAGGCTATCGGTGTCAAGTAATGGATAATCTCGCTTTAGGAGCAGGTGATGATAGGGACGGAGTTTCCCGCGATAGGAGGTGAGGGCCACGACATTCACGGCCCCGGCATGGCGACAGAAGGGATCACCAGAAACAACGAGCGCGGGATGCCAGTCGAGGATACGTTTCTCCTCGATGCCCGGCGGCAGCGTTGGATACCCAAAGTTAACCCAGTACACCATGCCGAATTGCACGGGTGTCTGATACGTCAGCGCATCCGGTAGGAGTTCTGGTGGATGAGGCATTGCACTACAAGTCTTCTGTCGTAGGGGCCCGATTTATCGCGCCCAGATTACCGACGAGCGTACGCCACCGAAGCGTAGACCGGAGTCTCACTGACCTCAAGTTGCCCTTGAAAGCAGGCGCAGGCAAGCGGCCAGGCACACTCAACGAGACTCAGACGCTCTTCACGTTCATCTTGACTTTCTTCTTGCAGGGCTGCAGCTATGATATCCATGTCACGCTGGTATTGTTCCGTAAGTAAGGAAGAACGACTGAAGTCACAATTTGTTGCCATAAGAAACCTCTTTGTTCCAAAGTACACTGCTGAACAGCACATAACGATGAGGCCTGGGGTCGAATAATTTTCTCTAACGTTGGAGATTATACCAGCTATTTTCATCAGACGCAAGCCTTTTTGCCGCGAGTTTATAGCTCTGTTAAAACTGTGCGCTGTTTGGGACGAACAAAAAGAGCCGATGGCAAATGGCAAGCTTTTCATCTTGACAAATATGCTATATTACAGGTGTCCAATGGATAATGTGCCGATGTAGCTCAGTGGTAGAGCAGCGGTTTTGTAAACCGCGGGCCAGGAGTTCGAATCTCCTCATCGGCTCTTTTTAGTTGGGAAAAGTGTCTCAAGCCCCTTCTATGGTCGCTTGAGACACTTGCGTTTTTTGGAGTATTGCGTCCATGTAGCAACCCATCTTAAGGAGCAAATTATATCGAAATGCATGCCGTCACTTGCAGAATAGATCGAGGCAAGTGGGATGAGTAAGATTGTTCTCCTGATCTCGCTCA
>VBFM01000120.1:0-5883 GCA_005882595.1 Chloroflexota bacterium | reverse complement strand
CGACGCCTGAGAAGGTCTCTCCCTGGTCGAAAGCCTCGCCGTGACGGTTGAAATTGCGATGGTCATTGGCGGAGAACTGCGTATCGGGGCGCATCTTGCCGGTCAACAAGCCGCTGGACAGTGGCACCCGCGCCAGGATGCCGACGCGGCGTTCGTGGGCGGCCGCGAAAAACTTCTCGGACGGCTTGAGGCGGAACATGTTGAAAATGATCTGCACGCTCTGAACGTTGGGATACGAGATAGCTTTCATAGCCTCGTCCACACGCTCGACACTCACGCCATAGAAGCGCAGCTTGCCCTGGACCACGAGATCATCGAGGATACCGAAGACCTCCGGCATATCGTAGACCTCTGACGGCGGGGTGTGAAGTTGGAGCAGGTCAATGGTCTCTGTCTCCAGGTTGCGCAGGCTGCGCTCGACAAAGCTGGTCAGGTTCTCGCGGTTATAACCACTGGCGACGTGGGGATTAAGCCTTCGCCCTGCCTTAGTTGCAATGATGAGCTGCTCACTGCGCGCCTTGCGCACCTGGGCAATCAGCTGCTCGGAGTGGCCATCGCCATAGACATCTGCCGTATCGATGAAGTTCACCCCCAGGTCGATGGCACGGTTCAGGGCTGCCAGCGAGACGCTGTCGTCTGTTGCTCCCCATTCGTTCCCACCGATGCCCCAGGAGCCAAAGCCGATTTCTGAAATGTTCCAGCCGGTGCGGCCTAACGTGCGATATTCCATGAGCTTTCTCCTCTCATCCTGGTATTCTCGTATTCAAATATGACCGCTTCTTGCTCCTCTGTTTCAATAGAACCCGGGCGCACCGTCCTGATAGAGTCGATAGCCTCCTGCGCAGTATACCCGCATGTTGTGAGAAAACCCGCTATGATAGATCCGGTGCGCCCCAGCCCCCTCTGACAGTGAACTACAACAGGCTGGTTGTTCTTCAAAGAAGCTTGAATAATTGAGACGGCCTGATGCATCTGTTGTAGCGTTGGCGGTTTATGCCCCCACTCTTTATGCTTAGCTATGAGGATGTGGTACACGTCAAAAGCTGAAATAAGAGGAGCATCGTCAATATATCCTGTCAGGTTGATGATAACTTTTATACCGAGCTGTTGCAACACCACATAAGCGTCTTCTGTAGAGGGAAACGGCAAAGCAGCAAGCATACCCTCAAGTATCCAGCTAAAATGTGGCAAAACGATCTGTCGCTTCTCATCAAAACTCAGGTCAAAGTTGGCTAAAAACTGTAGTGGATACGCGGCCAGCTTACGACGTACAACAGGGTCTAATTGGGCGCGCATCTTCAATTCTTGAAACACGCTACCAGACAAGTACCTTACCCCCCTTCTCCTTTTTGTTCGATAGCCTCCCTCCCGGGATCACTGCACGCTCACTTGCCAACCGCTTCTTTATAGCGGCGGATGGCATCGATATGCTCGGTGGGTGACTTGAACCCGGCGTTCATCGTGTTAATGCTGATGTGCGTTGCCCCCAGCCTGCGCCACTCCTCAGTCTGGCGCACCCACTCGTCGGTATTACCGTCACTCGCGTTCATACGCGCCTCGATGCCCACGGTGGCCGGGTCGCGGCCCTCCTCGCGGATATAGTTGCGCAGGCGTTCGAGGCTCGCGCGCATGCTGTCATCGGGTCGGCCCTGTGGGAACCAGCCATCGGCCAAGCGCGCGACCCGGCGCAGCAGTGCATCCGCCCTCCCTCCCAGCCAGATAGGGATGGAGCGGCGCACCGGCAGGGGATTGAGACCGGCTTCGGTAATGGTATGGAAGCGACCTGTGTAGGTGACGACCTCCTGGCCCCAGAGGAGGCGCAACACCTCGATCTGCTCCTCGACAGCGCGCCCGCGCGTGTGGAAGTCCATGCCCAGCCCCTCGTACTCAACCGGGTTCCAGCCCACACCAACACCGAGGCGAAATTTGCCGCCGGTGAGGATATCGACTTCGGCTGCCTGTTTGGCCACGAGCACCGTCTGCCGCTGAGGCAGGATGATGACTCCTGGGACCAGTTCCAGATGCGTCAGGGCTGCCAGGTAGCCAAACAGTACGAACGGCTCATGAAACATGCTACGGTGGGTATAGCCCTGCCAACCGGGACGGTGCTCAGGGTCCGCACCCAGGACGTGGTCAAAAGCCAACAGGTGGCTGTACCCCAGACCCTCGGCAGCCTGCGCATAGTCGCGAATGGCCGCGGGGTCCGCGCCGATCTCGTTCTGTGGGAAAGTGACTCCTATTTGCATGGCGAAAATCCTTTTTAACGAATGGTCTGTTCTCGATTGCTTACCGGATTGGTGCGTTCCTGGCGATAAGTCTCCTGGTAAGCCTCAATCACGAGCCTGCATCCGAGAGCATCAGCAGGCCGACATCTTCCTGGCTGACCTTGTTGGTGGACAACATGGCATCACGGATCCAGTTAATCAGCCCGCCCCAGAACTTCGAATCATAGAGAATGACGGGGAAGTGACTCACTTTCTTCGTCTGGATGAGCGTCAACGCTTCAAACAGTTCATCCATCGTGCCAAAGCCGCCGGGGAAGATCACGAACGCCTCCGCGTATTTAACGAACATGGTCTTGCGCACGAAAAAGTAGCGGAAGTCGAGCGAGATATCCAGGTAGCCATTCGATCCCTGCTCGAAGGGCAGCTCGATGTTACAGCCAATCGAGACATTGTCACCCTCCTGCGCCCCCTTATTGCCAGCTTCCATGATGCCAGGGCCACCGCCCGTGATAATGCCAAAGCCCGCCTTCGCCAGCAAACGAGCCGTCTCCACCGCAGCTGCATAGGCGGGATCATCGGGCTTTGTGCGCGCTGAGCCAAAGATGGCTACCGATGGGGGCAGCTGAGACAATTCATCGAAGCCATCGACAAACTCGCTCATGATACGGAAGACACGCCAGGGATCGGTATGTGTGAAGTCAAAGTGCAGCGCGCGGTCAAGGGCATATTCCTGCTGTTTGATAACCTCTTGCGAAGGCGGTTCGCTTGGGCTAATCAGCGGCTGCGCCGGGCGGCTCAATAATCGCTCATCTTCAGTGGTCGAGCGTTGTCCTTTGTTATGTCGATAGCGAAATGGTCTGCCATTATTTCTCCGGCCATTGCCATTATTTCCATTCAATGGGTTCTTTCTTTCAGAATTAAAATCACGACTCATTTTGCTTATTCCCCTCCTCCAATTCATCGGGTTGTCGTTTCAATACGACAGTTGCCAGTGGTGGCAGCGTTAACAGAATAGAGTGCGAACATTCCTGCCAGTTTCCCGGCGTGCTGAGCATTGGCTGCATATTTACCACTCCACTGCCACCATACTGAGTGGTATCGCTATTGAGTATTTCACGATAGACTCCCTCGTGTGGAACGCCGAGCCTGTAATCGTAACGCACCACCGGAGTAAAATTACATATAAATACGAGCGTATCCGCCTCTTTTTTTCCACGACGCTGAAATGAGATTACGCTGTTCTCGGTATCATGGCAATCGATCCAGGAAAACCCTTCCGGGCTCGTATCTAGCTCGCTCAGCGCGGGTTCCCGCGTGTAAAGATGATTCAGGTCACGCACGAATGAGCGCAATTGGGCGTGGCGCGGATCGCTTGGCGGCTGCAATAAGTGCCAATCGAGGCTTTCTTTGTAATTCCACTCGCTCCACTGGGCGAATTCGGCTCCCATAAACAAGAGCTTTTTTCCCGGGTGGCCCCACATATATCCATAGAACGCGCGCAGATTCGCGAACCGCTGCCACAGATCACCCGTCATCTTGTTGATCATCGATCCTTTGATGTGCACCACCTCATCGTGAGAAAGCGGCAAGATGAAGTTTTCGGAATAGGCATACATCAGCGAGAAGGTGATGTCGTTCTGGTGAAAGCGGCGATGAATAGGGTCCAGATGCATATAATGCAGCATGTCGTGCATCCAGCCCATATTCCACTTCATGCTAAACCCCAGCCCACCAACGTAGGTCGGCCTGCTCACCAGTGGCCACGAAGTGGACTCCTCAGCAATGGTGAGCGTTCCGGGCTGCTCCGCGTAGACCGCCTCATTCAATTGGCGCAGGAAGTCCACCGCCTCCAGGTGCTCTCTTCCGCCATACTGATTAGCGATCCACTCACCCGGTTTGCGCAGGTAATCCAGGTAGAGCATCGAAGCAACGGCATCCACACGCAGGCCATCGATATGATATTCTCTCAGCCAGAACAGGGCATTGGCGATGAGGAAATTGCGTACCTCGCTGCGACCATAATCAAAAACCAGCGTTCCCCACTCTTTATGCTCGCCCTTGCGAGTATCAGCATATTCGTAGAGGTGCGTTCCATCAAAGTAGTTCAAGGCATGCCCATCTTTGGGAAAGTGCGACGGCACCCAATCCAGAATGATGCCGATCCCCTGCTGGTGGAGGTAATCCACGAAGAATTGAAAATCTTCGGGCGTGCCAAAGCGACTGGTAGGCGCGTAGTAGCCGGTGACCTGGTAGCCCCACGAGCCATCATAGGGATACTCGGTGATGGGCAATAGTTCGATATGCGTAAACCCCATGTCTTTGACGTACGCAGCCAGTTCCACAGCCAGTTCACGATAGGTCAGGAAGCGGTCTTCCTCTTCCGCCCCCTGGACATGCCGCTCAGAAGCGTGCTTCCACGAACCCAGGTGCACTTCGTAGATGGAGATCGGCGAATCCAGCCGCTGGTGCTCTCCACGATGCTCCATCCAGTCGCTGTCCTGCCAGGTATGCCGGTGAATATCGGTGACGATACTGGCAGTTTTAGGACGAAGTTCAGCCGCGAAACCATAGGGGTCAGTCTTCTCAACGGTATAATTGTTCACACTTGAGTAGATGGCATATTTATAGAGCGCGCCGACCTGCAGCCCCGGCACAAAGCATTCCCATACCCCCAGATCATTGTGACGGCGATGCATTGGATTGGCGTTACGATTCCAGCCATTGAAATCACCAACCACCGAGACCGCCAGCGCATGCGGCGCCCAGACGGCGAAATTGACCCCCGTCACTCCATTGACCGTGCGCGGGTGCGCGCCCATCTTCTCGTAGATGCGATAATGCTTGCCCTGCCCAAAGAGGTACAGGTCGAAATCGCTAAAAATTGACGGGATATCCGAGTCTATTGTAGATGTGCCTTCCGGCGCATTATCGGGTTGAAGTGTACTCATCAGAGCATCCTTTTACAACATCAGAAATACAAGTGCCATCCATATTAAAGCATAGCATATATGGGAAGTATCCCAAGCGAGGCCAGCCAGCTTTCCTATCACCCCGGTCTGTTAGCACAGCCTCTATTATAGAGACGAATCAGCCTCTCACTTATGCAACGGAGAGATGAAGGTACAAGGATACAGACCCTGAAACCGAAGCACGAGTTAACGAACATGATATACTTACTACATTCCCTTACCCAGAGGTACTAATCGTGCTAATCCCGGCGCACATTTTCGTTTCAGATGAGAGGAAAGATCGTGAATATTATTAAAAAAATTCATTCTTTCTGCCCGGATCATTCGGGAAACATTTTCTGAACTGGGGGTACACTACATGATTTCTCCGTTTCGCTGGCTCACTCGCCGACTCCCCCTCCTCGTTTGCTTCCTGCTCCCGCTCTATGCGTGCAGCCAGAGCAGCACACAGCCGACTCTCCTTTCTAATTTGACGCCTACGCCGACAGTATCCTATACCCTGGCTGGCGGTGGCACCTGCGTCAGGCTGGGGGCGAATCTGCAGGCGCCGTACGTCAACGTACGCGTCAGCCATGATCACTACCAGGCACACAGCGAGCCGATGCTCGTGGAAAATCCTGACAACCCGCTCAACCTGGTCGGTGGCACCAAATTCTTCCCCAATCCGGCGAAGTATCAGCCCCTGAATG
>VBFM01000119.1:583-5773 GCA_005882595.1 Chloroflexota bacterium | reverse complement strand
TTGAATACAGGCTTGCACCCGGTGGCGAAAGCATTACTCACCTCACGAGGTTCCAGTTGCCATGTTTCAGTATTCAGAGCAAGCACTCTAAATCCGGACAGTCCTACCAGTTGCTCGATTGGCTTATAGGTGCCTGATTCGGGCAAATAGACAGATGTATCGCCTGCCAGGCAGCCGCTTTCGCGAAGATCAGATAACTGCGGCACCTTCGATTGCCGGGTCTCTACCGCGCGCGACAACTGCGCCAGCGCCAAAACAGGCACATTCAACTCTCTCGCAAGCGCTTTCAAGCTGCGGCTGATCTCGGAAATTTCCTGCACGCGGTTCTCATTGCGCTTGCCGCCAATGGTAGCCTGCATCAACTGCAAATAATCGATGATAATCAGGTCGATGCCCTCCTGTGCCTGCAGGCGGCGCGCCTTACTGCGCAACTCGGTGGTAGCAATGCTTGCCGTATCATCGATCCAGATACTGGCCTCGTCCAGCGTATTCTGCGCAACCACGATACGCTCCCACTCATCATCCTCGATCCAGCCGGTGCGCAGGCGTTGTTGATCGATGGCGGCATCCATCGAGAGTAGGCGCTGTGCAAGCTGCTCTTTGCTCATCTCCAGGCTGAAGATTGCCACCGAACGCTGAAATTTGACAGCGGCATTGTGCGCCAGGCTCAAGGCCAGGCTCGTCTTTCCGAGGCCAGGCCGGGCAGCCAGTACAATCAAGTCCGATTTTTGCAGCCCTCCCGTCAGGCGGTCCAGGTCGGTAAAGCCGGATGGCACCCCGACAATTGTGCCGCGCCGCTCGTGTAGCTGTTCGAGTTTGCTCATATAGTCTGCCAGGATTTCGCTGATATGAGCAAAGTCGGAATGTGCGTGGCGCTGGCTGATGGCGAAAATCAGCTGCTCGGCTTTCTCCAGGGCGGCTTCCGCGTCGTTGGATTCGTAGGCGATGGCTGCAATTTGCCCGGCGGCGTGAATCAGACGGCGTAGAATGGCGGTGCGCTCGACGATGCGCCCATAGTATTCGACATTACCGCTCGTCGGGACCTGGTTGATGAGCGAGGTGATATAGCTGGCGCCTCCCACCTCTTCCAGTTTGTTGCGCCGCTCTAATTCGTCGCAGATTGTGATAAAATCTGCCGGTTCGCGTTCCTCGAATAGCTGGAGGATCACATCATAGATCGTGCGGTGAGCATCCCGATAGAAGTCATCTGAGTGTAAGAAATCTGACACCTGTACGATGGCCTCTGGATCAATGATGATGCTGCCAAGTACGCCGCATTCAGCCTCTATGTTTTGCGGTAACAGTTTCTCCACGCTTTGCTCATCCCCATATCTTTTATTATGCTCTCTAAGGCGGATTATAGCACATAAGTTCGATTCTTTACGCTCACATCTTTTCGGATTCAGGGTAAAAAATCTCTTCGCTCAATTTTTGTGTGCCTCACTAGTGTAGCGAATCTTGTTCAGTAAATCAAATAGCAAGCGGAGTGTATTCTCTGTGGATATGTGGATATGTCTGCGCTGTTTGTGCATATCCCTTGAGCTTAGGGCATGACATAATGTGATTTATCCTCCAGTTTTCCACGTTAAAGGGTCACTTATCCCCCATTATCCCCAGTTTTATCCACAATCTTATCCACAAAGATTGGTTGAAAAATTCATCAATCGTGGGAAATTTTCGTTGTCTCTATGGCCTTTTTGGATAGAACTGCCGCTCCGTAACAAGGACTTTCGCACACATCACGACCCATACATCGCCTGCTAAATATCTAGATATATGCTGGTCAGCCGGTCGGGAGGACTTGCGCGGCGTTGGAGGATGTCTTTCTTTACAAAGTACTTGACCCAGGCGCGCAAGAGGGTTATTATAGCACGAAAGATAGTGTTCTACGTATGAAGGAGTGGCCAGAGAACCCCATGCCAAAAACGACCAAACGTGCTGCCACGAGACGGGCGGCTAGAATTGCCAAAGCGCACGCGACAGAGTTGCCAAGATTAGAGGTGAAGGAGCCGCTTCATAACGCGCCGGGTTACAAACGACCAGCGCGTGGGCTGGCTCGCTACCCCTGGGCTATATTCTTGACCATTCTTGTGATTGCAGGTAGCATTTACGGACTCTATTACTTCCAGGCCGGGCCATTTGCCAAACCTAAAGCGCCTGCATCAGTCACGCACAAAAAGGTTGTGCCCACGCCCACGCCGAACCTTAAACTGCTCAGTCCGTCGCCCTGCTTGAAAGTGGTCAAGCAACTGACCAATACTTCACCTGCTCCCAGCAAGAGTACCTTTAACTTGATTACCCACAATTATACGAAACCGCCATCGATGAACATTGATGTCCACAAATTCTACTGCGCGGGCATCAACACCAATCGTGGCTTGATCGTGATCGAACTCGATCCGCAATACGCGCCTGCAACGGTGAACAACTTCGTATTCCTGGCGGAGAATTTCTTTTATGATGGCTTGACCTTCCACCGTGTGGTGCCAGGCTTCGTCATTCAAGGCGGCGATCCCAGCGGTAATGGCTCAGGCGGTCCTGGCTATAAGTTCAAAGATGAGCCGGTGCTGGGCAACTACACAGCGGGTTGGGTCGCGATGGCCAATTCTGGTCCCAACACCAACGGCAGCCAGTTCTTCATCTGCACGGCGAACGACACAACGAAACTGCAAAAGTCGTATAATCTTTTTGGTCATGTCGTGCAGGGAATGGACGTGGTTCTCAAGATTCAGGGACCAAATCCCGACGACCCCAAGACAAAGAATATTAAGCCAGATGTCATGAATCACGTAATCGTGGTTCCGGCACCGTAGTAGAGAAAGGAACGATTATGCCAGCGAAGCGTTATAGCTCGCCTCCTCCTATGCAGATAGAGATGAATAGGACCTACGATGTGGTCATCAAGACCAACAAAGGCGATATTCACCTGCAATTAAACCCGGCGGAAGCGCCCCAGACCGTCAACAACTTCGTCGCCTTAGCGCGCGATGGATACTATGACGGTGTGACCTTCCATCGCGTGGTGCCAGGCTTCGTCATCCAGGGCGGTGATCCTACCGGCACGGGGTCGGGCGGCCCTGGCTATAAATTCAACGATGAGCCGGTCAAGCGCCCGTACAAGGCCGGTACTGTCGCGATGGCGAACGCTGGCCCCAACACGAACGGCAGCCAGTTCTTCATCTGCCTGGAAGACCAGCCGGGTCTTCCACCCAACTATACGGTTTTCGGTGACACCGTCTCCGGCATGGACGTGGTACGCAACATCCGCGTCGGCGATGTCATGCAATCGGTAACGATCGAGTAACCGCAAAATGTTGTAGGGGCGCGATTTATCGCGCCCAATAGGTGTCAAGCCAGGTGTGCTTGTCCTGCGTGCAAGGCGCTTTCGTTGGGATCCAATGTCTACATTAGCGGGCAATTCAACAGAACGAGGACAAGCACAAGGCCCCTACACCGCGCCACCCCAAACCTTGTCCCTACGAACCCAGAGAAGGAATCAGATATGCCACGAGATGAACGAAAACGCCAGAAGGCGCTTATGAAAAAGCGCAGCAAGCAAAAAGCCGCTTCACCACACAAATCACATCAACAAGATTTCGCGTCATTATCCGCACAGGCTATTATTCGTCGTGCTCGCGCCTTTCCTTTTTACGAATGTTGGATCAGCGATAACTGGCAGAAGGATGACCTGGGACTGGTGGAGATCCTTGTGTCCCGGCAGCAGCCCGATGGTGATATCTGTTTTGGAACCTATCTTGTAGATAAGTACTTGCTGGGGGTTAAAAATACGTTTGGCAACGCGGGTTTTTCCAGGGTACGTTTTCAGAACGAAGTTGTAAACAAAATTTTCCGTAAGTTGAAGCCGCAGAAGTGTCCTGTTGAGCTGGCACACCAGATGGTTTATGCCTCGCTTGAGTATGCAGCGCAGTTTGGCTTCCAGCCTGAAAAGGACTTTGCGGTCACGCAGTATATACTGGCGCCGCGCGGTGAGCTTGAGGAACCGTATCAGTTAACGTTTGGTAAAGATGGCAAGCCCTTTTTTGTGGCAGGACCTTACGATAATGCTTCGCGTATCCTGAGGCAGCTAGAGAAGACTGCTGGCCCGGGGAATTTTCACTATTTTATGCCCATTGACGCTCTCTAAATATGTCTTGAGAGGGAGGTATACGAGGCGTTACTTCTCTCCTTGACATTCTCTTTGTTGAACTTACAATTGACTCGATACACCAGGCAAATTCCAGGTCCCATTATGTTCCAGAGGAGGATACAGTATGGCAGATCGTGTCGGGCAGCAAATGGGCAACTATCAACTTATCCAATTGCTGGGAGAAGGTGGTTTCGCCGAAGTCTACCTTGGAGAACACATCCATCTTGGCACTCAAGCAGCCATCAAGGTGCTGCATACCCAGATTACTAGCGACGACATAGACAAATTCCGCACCGAGGCCCGCACCGTTGCTCGCCTGATTCATCCCAATATCATACGCGTCCTCGAATTTGGCGTCGAAGGCAAAACACCCTTTTTGGTGATGGATTATGCGTCCAATGGTACCTTGCGTCAGCGCCATCCGAGAGGTACGCAACTGCCATTGGCTAGCATCATCTCCTATGTCAAACAAATCGCAGACGCTTTACAATATGCACATGATGAGAAACTCATACACCGGGATATCAAGCCAGAGAATATGTCATTAGGACGCCGTAACGAAGTTCTGCTGAGTGATTTTGGTATAGCTGTTATGGCTCAGAGTTCCCGCTATCAGAATTTGCAAGATATGGCCGGGACTATTACATATATGGCACCTGAACAGATACAGGCTCATCCACGCCCGGCAAGTGATCAGTATTCATTAGGAATCGTTGTATACGAATGGTTGGCTGGCGATAGGCCTTTTGAAGGATCATTTACGGAGATAGCTATTAAACATAGTATTGTTCCTCCGCCTCTCTTGCGAGAGAAGGTACCAATGCTTCCGTATGATGTTGAGCAAGTTATAATGACCGCACTTGCCAAAGACCCGAAAGCACGCTTTGGAAATGTGCAAGCGTTTGCCAGAGCTTTAGAACAAGCAAGTCAGTCATTTTCTGGTCCAGTAAGTACAGGACATTCTCCTGCATTGAAGCCGGTTTCTCCAATGAGAGAACTTCCTGTAGACCTTACCATTACTTCGTTACCGCCTCCTACACAAC
>VBFM01000119.1:0-462 GCA_005882595.1 Chloroflexota bacterium | reverse complement strand
TACTTTGGCATGGTCGCCGGACGGTAAGCGTATAGTATCTGGAGGTTCTGACAAGCTTGTCCAAATATGGCGTGCTACAGACGGAGAACTGATTACTACTTATCGTGGACATAGTGGATTCTCGGTGAATACAGTAAAATGGTCGCCTGATGGTGAACGTATAGCTTCTGGGGATAGTGATAGAACAGTCCAGGTATGGGATGTAGCTACGTTGAGCAAGTTTACCACATACCGAGGTCATACGAACATTGTGAATGCTATAGTATGGCAGCCTGATGGGCAGCATATTGTTTCCGCTAGTGACGATATGACTGTACAAGTATGGAGTATCAGTCAAGAAATTCATAGAATCATCTATCGAGGTCATCCATCTCCTGTAAGGGCTTTAGCCTTGTCACCTGATGGACAACTTGTTGCCTCAGGTGGAAATACTAATGAGGTACAGATATGGAATGCTAGTTC
>VBFM01000118.1:0-6029 GCA_005882595.1 Chloroflexota bacterium | reverse complement strand
ACGCTTTTATGTACAATGGCTCGGCCTCAGCATATTTGCCCTGAACATAGTAAAGGAGCCCTAAATTACTCAGGGCAGAGGCTACATAGCGATGCTCCGGCCCCAGCTTCCGTTCCCAGATGTCCAACGCTCGTTGAAAGAGGGGTTCAGCCTGAGTATACTTACCCTGCTCCTGACAAATCGTAGCCAGGTTGTTGAGGGAGTCTGCAACATCAGGGTGGTCTAATCCCAGAACTTTCTCACGGATTGCTAGCGCCCGTTGTTCAATCGATTCGGCCTGGCTGTACTTACCCTGGTAGAAGTAGAGTACAGCCAGAGCGTCGAGTATCTGGGCTACTTTGCTATCTTCAGGTCCCAGCGTCTTCTCACAAATTTCAAGGGCCTGGTAGTAGAGAGACTTGGCTTCTGCATATCTCGCACGTTCCTGCAAGTATGTTGCCATACGAGTGAGCAGTTGTCCGGCTTCTTCAAACAGCACGTCCCGCTGTTTGATCAATGCTGCACACACCTGGGCCTGCGGCAAACAGCGTTCACAGGCCTGCCATGTTTCAAACGTCCCATCTGGAAAGACGCGATTGACGGCCCGCACTACACGTTCTGCCCACCGGCGCTGCGTGTCCTGGTCCATTCCATCCTTGATGACCGCCTGAACTAAGCGATGTATATTGAGTATCTGGTTCTCCGGGTCGCGGCGCAGTAGAGAAAATCGACGAAGTTCGCCGATAGCCATATCCAGGGCTATCAGGTCAGCAGCAGCTATCTCTAACAAGGGACCAAGTTCAGAAGCTCCATCGGTAATAATCTCCAGGGGAATAGCATCGGGATGGAGAAAGGCACAGAACCTCAGCAAATCTGCGGCAGCAGGATTAACCGTCTGCACCTTCTCGAAGGAGAGAGCCCACGTCGTTGCCACCGGCTCAGGATGGTCAGTGGCTGACGTACCACGCATACCCAGCAGTACGGATCGGTGCTTCTGATAGCGGTCCAGGTAACCTGCCAAACCGCATTCTGTCTGCTCGATGTAGGCTCCAGCCTGATCGAGAGCGAGTGGCAATCCATCCAGCATCCGTGAAATATCTATAGCCTTGTTCCAATAAGTGTATGAGACGTTATCGCGTGGAGCACCTATTGCAAGCTTGTGGGTACGACGAAGCAGGAAGAGCGCTCCTTCTTCTGGCTCCATTTTCTCGATTTCAATGCGCTGAGCAATCCTTCCGGTAACTTGCTCACGTGTTGTCAGCAGAATATGACCCTGGCCCAGGGAGGGAAGGAAGTCGTTAACCATCATGAGGTCGTCGGCGTTATCGAGAATCAGTAGCCAATCGTCGTTCTCTTGCAGCCAGCGTTTGAAGGCGTCGAGCACACGGTTTTGATCTTGTTCTTCCTTCTCTGGTAGTTTCAGGAGCGTGACCATGCTCACTACGTCCGAAACGAGCGTTTCGTGTGAATCGGCCCTGGCCCACAGGATTGCCTTATAGGCATCATGATAGCGGTAGGCATATTCGACCGCCGTCTGGGTTTTGCCGACGCCGCCCAGGCCGCTGATTGCCTGGGCTTGTGTTAACGCGATAGCTTTTCCATGGGTGAGCGCAGCATGCAGCGCGTTGAGAGCAGCCTCGCGGCCAGTGAAGAATGGATTGCGCCGATATGGCACGTTCCAGATAGACAAGATAGGAGCTGCTGGAGGCTGCGACGCTCCAGAGGCTTCAGGCAGGGTACCTTGAAGGCGCGGCGAGAGGCCAGAATCAATGCCTTTATCGGTTTTGTCGGCTCCACCAGGCATCAATCCTAATTCCTGAGCATTCTTCTCGAAGAGTTCACAGAGTTTCTGACGATAGTACGGTTGAGGAAAGGTAACACCACGTTCCCATCTTCCTAATGACTTGGGATCGCTTCCAATCTTCTCAGCCACGTATTCCCGCGACCAGCCACGCTGTTCGCGTGCATGTCTCAACAGAGCATTCGGTGTGGTCTGCTCCGACTTTTTCATAGCAGAAGTATCCCATTCTGCTCTCCCATTATCCAGTGATGACCGCCACTTTCAGATGAGAGCTGTTACCGTCCCTTATCCTGCTACACTCTACACCGATGCATAGATATACCTCGGCAATGGTATTATACACGACCCGCATGCCTGATTCTAGCCAACTATCTACAGAAACAAAAACGGCGTTCCCTGGATGACCCCAGGTTGTCCCCTGGATGAAGTTCCCTCAAGGCGCGCAGTCAAGCATACTCTCAATAGAGATTAAGAGTCAAAGTACTTATTCAACAGCGAAATGGAGGTAACCAATGTTTTGTATTCAGTGCGGAACGAATAACCCCGATTACGCGAGCTTCTGCCGGGTTTGTGGACGACAAATTGAAAAAGAAAACTCTGTAGCGCAACCTTCCTCTGCGTACAATATCGTACCACCTGCTTCAGAGGTGTTTTACGCACCAGGAGCGGATAGTGTTCCCACCGAAAGTGACTCAGCGCCACCTTCGATGCCGGTCCTAGATGCTGAATTGCCGGGCGGTGCCTACGTGGACATGCCAAACGAGCCGCCACCACCACCCACACCACCTGCTCGTCCCTCTCGCTTCAAGGAGCTGGCAAAGCCACTGCCTCCCTGGGCATCTATTGGGACGATCATTGTTGTAGCAGGCTTGCTCATTCTATTGCAGCTGACGGGCGCTGATTGGGCTGTTGGAGCGTATCATGTCGCGATAGCGGCTGGCATCATCGCGTTGCTTATCGCGCTGGCGGCTGGTATACGCGGCTTCGCCGGTATGGCTGCTCGTAACAACTCCAAACGGGTTGTGCAGTTTGTCAGCGCAGGAGGGGCCATCCTCCTGCTGCTGGCGTTCTGTCTTGCAGGCTTTACACAGCAAGCCACGCTTCATGGATTGCAAGCGCATAACCTCGAGGGGCAGCAGCAGTGGCAGACCGCTATCAACGAGTACCAACTGGCGGGTGAAACTGCTCCCACGTCGGATAACCTTGCCCATGTCTATAATGAGTGGGGAGAACATTTGACAGCACTGCAGCGTTATGAACAGGCCTTTACTAAATTCGACGTAGTGCTCAATAGCTATAGCTCCCTGAAGGATGAGGCCAAACGCGCGCACGAAGGTAAGATTAAAGCGTATCTGGGTTGGGCGAAGCAGGCAGCAGACCAGCGTGACTATGCTACCGCTACCACCCGCTATGACCAGCTATTGCAGCTGGACTACTGTGATGTTAGCTGTCAAACGCAGGCGAACACCCTCGATGCTACCGCTTACTACAACCTTGCGGAGTCCCAACTGACCACTCAGGATTACAATGATGCGATGAGCACTTTTAATGTAGTGGTTACGCGCTTTCCAAACTCGGCTGAAACCGCGAAACTGCATGGAGATTATGCGAAGGCGCTTTTTGGAGAAGGACAGCAACAATTGGCCTCGTCATGCCCAAGCGCGATTCCTACTTACCAGCAACTCTCAACCCAATTTGCTGATACTCCTCAAGGGCAACAGGCGGCGGCGGCGCTCAAAGCTCCCCAGCCGGTAAAAGGCCACTTCATAGGTATTGTGCCACAAAGCCCATCGCTGACGGACATGGCTGCTCTCTTGAAAGGCCTTGTCAACGGCATTACAGCAAATCAATTCTATGCCATGCTGAAAGGCTCACTTATGGCAATCATTCAAAGCGATGGTTCTTTTACCTTCAAGCCTTTGCCACAGGGAACCTATGACCTGGCATGGGGATCAAATAATACGGATGGTGCCCAATCCTACAGCGTCAACTTCAATCCAGATGGTTCAGCCTACTATGTGGCCACAGTTGGCCCCCTGTGTGCGTTTGATTTTGGGGATATCAGTCAGGATGTTCCGGTAGCGCCATAATTGAGAACATGCCTATTCATACCGCAGCACATCCAACGGCCTTACACGCACAGCGCCCCAGGCAACCAGCATCGCCACCATCATCGTCACCACGGAGGTGGCGGCGATGATGAGCGTTACCAGGCCGGGGCCGATACCCAGATCGACAAGGAAGACAAATTTGCTAAGGGCGGTGACGGCTCCTACTACCAGCAGCATGGCGACGAGAGAGCCCAGCAGGCCAACCAGGCCGTTTTCAATCAGCACGGTGGCGAGGATCGACCGGCTGGTGTGACCGACCGATTTGAGGATGCCGATTTCGCGTCGCCTTTCGAGCATGGCGAGGGCCACTGCATTGGCGATGATGATCAGGCCGGCGATCATGGCAAGGGAAGCAACCGTGGTCAGCATGATGATCAGGTTGTTGAGGACCTGGTTGACGAAGGTATCGATATCGACCACGCTGAGAATAATGGCCGCGGGTACCGCTTGCAGCAGGCTTTTGCGCAGCGCGGGTACGTGGTCGGCATCGACCTTGAGGGAGAAGACTTCCAGGGTGAGCGATCTACCCAGTTGTTCCACGATTTTGGAGTCGGCCAGCATGCCGGCGAAGTTTGGATTGCCTGAGGGCGTAGAATTATCGTAAAAACCCACCACTTTGAGCAGCTTGACGGTATTACCATCGGCACTCTGCACAGTGATGGTATCGCCAATACGCAGGTTGACCGGGGCCATCTGAAGTTCCGCGTTGAGGATGACCAGGTTCGAGCCAGCATCCTTTACCTGTAAGTTGCGACCGGTTTTCAGTATGACGCTTGGCAGATTGTTCTTGCCACCGTTCAGGTCAAAGCCTTGAATACTGGTCAGATCACCGACGATATCTCGCCGGTCGATCTTATCACCCTTGCGCACATTTCTCAGTATGGCGTTGATATCCTGACCATTGATGAAGATGGGATAAACTTGCGGCACCAGTGGATTCACCTGTGTTTTGCCGCTATCGATGCCTTGCAGATGCGTAAGCTGGTTATTGATGGTCTGCTTCTGGTTTGGGGATACCACGACGAAGACGTTGTGCGTGAAGAGCGTACTGAGGGTGCTGTTTACGGCGTCCTTGATGCCCTGACCCAGGATGAGAATCAGGCCAATGGCGAAGACGCCTACAAATAGAGCGGTCAGGGTGGTGGTGGTGCGCAGTCGCTGCCTGCCCAGGTTGCGATAAGCCAGCATGACAGAGGTTTTCCATGAACGCGGGGCGAAAACAACCAGGCTGTTCACTATGGTTGCCAGTAAGTAGACCAGCGATCCGCCTACCAGAATAATGCCCATACCGGCGAACACGACCAGCGCGTAGGTGCCGATGAGGCTGTTACCAAGCCTTACCGCAAGTTGATTCACGACCTGGCCCAGTAAGAATAGCCCTACAAAAATCAGCGCGCAGAGTACCGTAATCCCAATTGCCATGAGCATCCACAGCAAGATGCGCGGGCGCGGCTTTTCATAGACAGGCAATTTGGAGATGGCAAGCACCAGCAGGCCAAAGCCGAGCGCGAGCGCAAAGATCAGGCCCGCACCGCCATAGACGGCTATGGCTGCCGTCGTCACATCACCTAGAATGCTGGAGGCCAGCGCGACAAAGAGCAGGGATAGCAATAGGAGAAGGAGTACGGTCAGGAGCCGTGAGGAGAAACGTCTACGCTCGCTGATCTCGCGCAGCACAGACAGAGGACGTACCTGGCTGGCCTGCACAATGGGCAGCAGACCGAAGATGAGCGCGGTTACTAAGCCAATCACCACGCCAGAAACGAGCGTCAGAGTATCCAGGACGATGGGCAGGTGAATGAAGAAGGCGCGCTCGACGACTCCACGCACAAGATAGCTGACTCCCAGCCCGATGAGCGTGCCAACAATACCGCCGGTGATGCCCAGGAGAGCGGTTTCCAGGCCAAAGAGGGCATAGAGGTCTCGCTGTCGATAGCCGGTGGTTTTGAGCATGGCGATTTCGATTTGTCGACGACGCAACAAAACCTGCACAGTGTTGATGATGCCGATACCGCCGATGAAGAGCGCCAATAAACCAACGATGCGCAAGAAGAGGCGAATCTGATCGACCTGGGCCTGGCGCTGCTGGAGCAGGTCGGTAGCGGTGTTGACGCGGGCCGAAGGAAACTGCTGGCCCA
>VBFM01000117.1:0-2978 GCA_005882595.1 Chloroflexota bacterium | reverse complement strand
ACTACCGCCAAGTTCAATGGCCGTGGTCTTTGCGCCTGCCGGTGTTGGCCTCGTTGTCGGCTCCCTTTTCATGCCCCGTATTGCACGACGCCTGGGGAAATCCCGCACAGTCTTTATCGGCACTATCAGCCTGGCGATTACTGTTACGCTGCTGCCACTCCTATCGCTCCTGACCTACCTACTGCAACAACACGGCATAGACTTCAAGCCCATTCAATTCCTGATCGCGCCCATCGTCATGTTCGCAGCTGGCTTTGAGATCGATTTCATCAACATTCCAGCTCAAACCGCTATCCAGGAACATACTCCCGATTGGATCAAAGGCCGCGTACTCGCTCTGCAACTCATGCTCTACAGCGCCGTCTCTATTCCCATTATCCTGGGCATCGGCGTTATTGCCGACGCCTTCGGAATCGCAAATGTCATCTACCTGGTAGCCCTGTGCATGCTTGGCTTTGGCCTCTGGGGCAGGTACTACGAACGCAAGCCACACAAGTGGACTACCCGGCAGACGGAAACAGAAGATGCCGATGACATACCAGAAGCGGAACAATCTGAACAAGATGAAGAAAGTAATGTACAATCTATAAAGTAGTAGGCGTTTGTTTAAGGAAATATAAATTCCCAACATGCTAAGAGGAGTACGATGGACCCCACGCAAATTGCGCAGCTAAACATGTATCTGCCCTGGTTCCAGATTACCGGCGTCTTTGTCCTGTTTTTCCTCCTCCGTTTAACGCGCCAGGCACTGCGTCGGCGCGTTGACGAGATCGGCTACCGCCTCATGCGCGAGCGCGGCCTGCTCGTCTGGTTCTGGTTGAACGCGCCCGGAGTCATGTTGCACGAAATGAGCCACGCCCTGATGGTGCTGCTGTTCTACCCTTTCGGCTTTCGTATCACCAGCATCACCCTCTTCCGCGTCCAACCCAAACCACAAGTTGGCCCCTCTGGCCGCGTCATGCAGAAAGCGGGTCGCCTCTCCCTCCAACTGGGAGAAGTCCAATACGTCCGCCCCCAGGGCCGCATCATGAGCTACGTCGGAGACGGCTTCAGCGGCATCGCTCCCCTCTTCGGCGGCATCCTCATGTTCCTGCTGCTCTACTGGATAGCCACCGGAAACACGCTCTGGGATAACATCATGAACCCCAACCTGCAAATCCTCCGTCCCGGCTGGCCCTGGTGGACCCTCATATTCACCCCCTACCTCATCTTAACCGTGACCTCCGAACTCTGGCCCAGCCACCAGGACTGGCGCGGAGCGCGCTGGCTCGGAGGCGGCCTCCTGATCCTCGCCGTCATCTTCATCGCCCTCCTCTGGTACGCCAGGATACTCGTCTTCAACGACGCCTTCGTACACGCGCTGGGCAAAATCGCCCTCTACATCGACTTCGCCTTCCTCGTCCTCTTCGCCCTGGATATCATCTTCATCCTCATCGCCGAGGCTATAGTGCAATCGATGCGAAGATAGGTTCATAAAATCTAAAATTAGTAGGAATCGTCCAATCGATGCGCAGGTAGGTTCATAAAAATCTGAAATTAGCAGGAAAATTTGTAGGATACAAAAGGAGAGATCAGCGGATGCCAAAACACAAGTTATCCATTTCAGAAGCCCGGAAAGATTTCTTCCATCTACCCCAACAATTTGAAGAGCAACCAGAAGGAATTACCATCATCCATCATGACAAGCCCATAATGGCGATTCTTCCCATTAACACCTACAGACTACTCCTTGAAACTATCGAGTCCCTACAAAAGACTCTAGAAGAAAAGAAGCCCGCCCAGGCGGGCTTACCCGACCCTGACACCCAAAATTCGTAGGGACAAGGGGCGCTGTGGAGCGGATGCGGGGGCCTTGTGCTTGTCCTCGTCCTGTTGAGATAACGATAACAGAAACCAATGCTTCAAGCGTTCCTTCTCTTTGCCCAGTCAAATAGCCAATTACTTGAAACAGCAAACTTCAGAAACTATGGCTACTAATTTTTGCTGGCTCGTAACAGAGCAGAACGACTCCTAAGTCGAGCGTTTTAGTTTTGATTAGCTTCAGCCTCGTCGGAACTATCCTGTCCTCAAAGAAACGCTTTCCACTCCCCATGATAATAGGATGGACGAGAAACTTATATTCATCAATAAGATTAGCATCCATCAGCGATTGTACAAGGGTAGCGCTGCCCTCTATTTGAATTTCCTGGCCAGGTTGCTGCTTCAGCTTAGTAATTTCCTCAACGACGTTTTCCTTGATAATAGTTGAGTTTTCCCATTTGGCCTTTTTCAGTGTTGAAGATACGACATACTTCGGTGCGCTGTTCAGTCTGCCTGCGACTCCCCCCATCTCATGATCCTCCAGACTAGACCAGTAGGGTGCGAGCATCTCATAAGTTGCCCGTCCAAAAAGGAAAGCATCCGACGCTAAGACCGTCTCTTGAATGTATTTTTGCCGATCTATGCTGTCATAGGGGGTAAACCATTGATCCATTGTATCTGCGTCAAAGACTCCATCCAGTGTCACCCATTCTGAAACAATAAGTTTTCTCATGGTATTTTGATTTATCGTTCTTATTCTCCCTTTTCAGATACACTCACCAATCAAACTTATCAATCAAAAACGCCCGGCTATAATGCAACAGAATCGGACTCCCATGCGGGCACACCGCGGGCGCAGACGTAGCCGCCAGCGTAGTAATCAACGAACGCTGCTCATCCATCCCTAACACGCGGCCTCGCCGCATCGCGGAACGACACGCCAGGGCAATCAGCAAACGATCCTGCCAATCATTGCTATCCTCAGCCGCCAGGTGCGCCAGTTCGGGCAGGTGCTCCACCAGTTGCTCCTCGCCCCCCGGCACCGAACGTATCAGAAAGCTGCGTCCGCCGAAACGCTCGCACTCCAGCCCCATACCGCGCAGCATGGGGAGGCGCTGCTCGAAGAGTTCCGCCTCGTGCCGCTTCAACTCGACCATCACCGGCTCGAGCAGCAGGTG
>VBFM01000116.1:11080-11450 GCA_005882595.1 Chloroflexota bacterium | reverse complement strand
GGAGAGCATACGGTTGGGGATGTGGAATTTCATGTTCGCTGCAGCGATTGGTATGCACATGGGCATCATTGGGATGGTCGCTATAACAATGTGGTGCTGCATGTGATACTCGTCTATGATGTTGCCGGGCCGGTTTTGCGCCAGGATGGATGCGCGGTGGCTGTGTGTTCGCTCAATGATTTGGCGCCGATGATGTTTCAAGAGATGGTAGAGAAATCGTGGCCCTGCCAGTGCATTATGCCAGTTATGAGTGCGGAGGAGCGCGTCTCGCTTTTGGAGTACGCAGGGATGCAACGATTTGAACAGAAGATGCAGGCGCTGCTGGCAGCGCTGCGTGAGGCCCGTCCGTATGGGCCATTCAACACGTACG
>VBFM01000116.1:1344-11056 GCA_005882595.1 Chloroflexota bacterium | reverse complement strand
TATGGCCGGGATCGCGCTTTTTTTCGCGCTGCTGGGACGCGGCTGATGGGGCTGGTCGGGGCTGTGCCGGAGCCATCAGGGCATTCTGCTGAGCCGTCTCCTCTGGATGCCGGGCGTTTGCGAGTGTTGGGGGAGTTGGTCGAGCGGTGGCGTGTTGAGGGTGCGTGGGAGGTGATGAGGAGAGTTATTTTACATCCCTCCAGCAATGCCGATAATTTACGTGCGTTATTTCCCGGTCCTGGTAACGCGCGTACAGATATTCTCATATGCAACGTGGTATTGCCTTTCGCGGGTGCTGTGGCTTGCCTGGAGGATGATCGCTTTTTGATGGAACGGGCGCGGCAGCTTTACACTGGTTATCCGGGCCTGGCTTCGAACCAGGTGACGCGGGCGATGTGGCGGCAACTGGGATGGGAGCGGGAGCCGAGGAGTGCTTGCCAGCAGCAGGGGCTGCATTATGTGTATGCGCAGACATGCCGGGAGAAGCGGTGTGGTGAGTGCCTGATCGTGAGGAGGGAGCGATGACGCAGCAGCAGGGGGAACGACTGGCGCGCTACCTGGCGCACGCGGGCATTGCTTCGCGCCGTAATGCCGAGGTGCTGATTGCCAACGGGCGGGTGAAGGTGAATGGGCAGACAGTGACAGCGCAGGGTGTGAAGATTGATCCTGAACGGGACAGCGTTATGGTGGATGGGAAGCCTGTGAAGGTCGGCAGCAAGCAGGTATATATTTTGCTGCATAAGCCGGTTGGTTATGTGAGTACGGCGCGTGATCCGCAGGGGAGGCCAACGGTGTTGGATCTGCTGCCTGCTAACTTACGGCGTTTGCGGGTGTATCCTGTGGGGAGACTGGATATTGATACGAGTGGGCTGCTGCTGTTGACTAATGACGGGGATTTTACGGTGCATTTGACGCACCCGCGTTATTCGATGGAGAAGCATTACTCGGCATTGGTGAGGGGGTACCCAACGGAGGAGGCGCTGATGGCGCTGCGCAATGGGGTTGAGATTCGAGAGGATAATGGAAAGCTTTATAAAACGTCGCCCGCGAAGGTGCGTGTGATGCGGCGCGTGGGCGCCGATAGCTGGATGGCGCTGACTATTCACGAGGGGAGGAAACGGCAGGTGCGGCGCATGCTGGCTGAGGTTGGGCACCCGGTGTTGGAGTTGGTACGCGTGGGGATTGGACCGTTAGAGTTGGGGGATGTGGAGATGGGGAGGTGGAGGTATTTGACTGCGGAGGAGGTAAGTGATCTGTATACTCGCCAAGCGTAGGGAGGCATGTGATATAATCCCTTGAGTATCGACATCCTTGAACCTGCGGAGGAAGCATGCAACGGCCTGAGCGAATCGCTATTGATGGACCGGCGGGGTCTGGTAAAAGCACGGTGGGTGAGCAGTTGGCGCGTGGGCTGGGGTATTTGTATATCGATACGGGGGCGATGTACCGGGCGGTGGCATGGCTCGCGCTGAAAAATGGGGTTGATGCGCATGATGGGCCTGCTTTGGAGCAACTGGCACGACGTGCTGAAATTGTTATTCATCATCCGCATATCGAGGATGGCCGCCAGTATACTGTAACGGTGAATGGACAGGATGTTACCTGGGATATTCGCAATGCCTCTGTCACGGGCGCCGTTTCCCTGGTATCGGCGCATCCAGAGGTGCGGGCGATTTTGATTGCGCAGCAGCGGGCGATGGCTTACCGGCAAAAAGGTGTGGTGATGGTCGGGCGCGATATTGGGGCGGTTGTGCTGCCTGATGCCGAGTTAAAAATCTATCTCACCGCTAGCCTGATGGAGCGGGCCCGCCGCCGGTATGCGGAGAATGTCGCGCTGCCCACGCTGGAAGAGGTATTGAACGATATCGAGCGCCGGGATGAGATTGATAAAGAGAATATGCGGCCTGCGAAGGATGCAATCGTCATTATGACCGACAACCTCAGCGTCTCACAGGTGCTGGAGGTGATCTACGGTTACCTGGAGGATACGCCATGACACAGAAGAGCAGCGCAACCTCATCTTCGGATAATCCTGAACAGCCTCAGCAGGCGCCTGAACAATCCGTCGCCAAACCAGCCAGGCCGGGCAAGCCCGCCAAAAATCTGTATGAGCCTTATGATACTCCTATGATTTTTTGGAGAGCGATACGAGGCATGGCCCACCTGATCTTCGCGTTGATCTTGAATGTGCGCGTGGTTGGACGACAGCATGTGCCGAAGGAGGGTGCGTTCATCCTTGCCTCCAATCATCTTTCGTGGGTGGATGTGCCGCTTCTCCCTGCATACCTCAAGCGCAAAGTGGTGTATATGGCGAAGGAAGAGGTTTTCCATAGCAAGGTCGGCTGGCTGATACGCTTCCTGGGGGCATTCCCCGTTAAACGAGGGGAGGCCGACCGGCAATCTCTTCGCGCCGCGGACCAGCAATTGAAAGCGGGGAAAGTATTCATCATCTTTCCTGAAGGTACGCGCAGCAAGATCCATAAACTGGGAAAGGCGCACGCCGGCCTGGGAATGATTGCTCTCCGGTCAGGAGTACCCGTTGTTCCGGTCGCTATCTGGGGCAGCGAACACGCGCTGAAGAAATTTCGTCCCCACGTTACCATTTCCTTTGGTGAACCGATAACCCTGACCCCTAAAGGCAAAAAGATGACGCGCGAAGATATTGAGGATGCTACCGACCAGGTGATGCGGCGTATTGCCTCGATGATGCCGCCTGACTATCGCGGGGTGTATGGGGAGGAGGCGTCTGGGGTGGAAGCTCATGTAAAAACTGAAGAGGCACCCGAGACGCTTCAGTAGGGAGAGAGCCTCTATTGGGCCTGGCTTCCCGCCTTACGATAATGCCCAACGGGCATTATCGTAAGACCTGATTGCTGCGACCCAGGGCAGCTCTTGCGCCGGGGGTTGCTAGCAGGGCCAGGACTATTACGAGTACCACCAGTATTACTCTATGATAGATGAAGTTTGCCTCGTCGCCTGGTCCACGACTGGTTGCGTAGATTCCCAGAAGAACTCCCACCACTGCAAAGATGTGGGCGGCGACGGCTGCCCGCCATGTCCAGGTCTGGCGGGCGAACATGGCGTAGAGACTTAATGACAGGAAGAGCCAGCAGAGCCCTTCGACAATTGCGGCAGGAATAATCTGGTGTTCGGAGAATCCCACCGGGAGCTGTATGCCCAGGTGCAATAGAGCCGCGAGAAGAAAGGTGATGGCTTCTGCAACAATCAGCACGCCGATCACTTTGACGATGGCGGGAAAACTCCGGTTTGTGGTTTCGATCATAGCAATTCCTCGCTCAGTCACCTCCCTGGTCAGGATGCTTATACTGGTAGAGCCTCAGCAGTTTCTATTTTCGCTGCCTGTGCCATTCGCTTGATACTCACATACTGCCAGATCAGAAACGCTAATGTGATAACATAAAGAATTATAGTGCTGAATTCGTCGCCCAGGTCTGCTGCATCTCCTTTCTCCAAAAGGAAAAGGGTTAGCAATTTCATTACCAGGGCCGCGGCAGTAAAGAGCATAGGAATAATGGTGCGGGAAAATCTGTTTTTCCCGACCAGGTACCAGACGATAGAGCCAATAGCAAGCAGGAGAAGCACACCTTCATCAAACTTATGGGCCGGTTCGTCTTCTGCAAAAAACTCCGGGAAAAAGGCCAGGCCGCTAATAGCGATAATAGCGGTGCCAACCAGGTTATATCCTCTGTTAAGAGCGTCGCGAACAGTCATCAGTAAACCTCCTGTTATTAAATTGAGAACGGCTCATATGTCCTCTCTACTTGAGAGAAGAATAATGAACCTCTACTATCTTGAGGTGTTGATCATTCCAGTGTGACCGACCAACCTCTGACAAGAGTATAGTTTTCGGAGGTGACAGGAACATGAACATTTCTGCCCATTTTTGTCATCGATTTGTCATCTTGATATGCGATAATCGGAGAAGAACAATCATCGTTGAAGGAAGATCAGGGAAAGCTTTGCAATGCGCATTCTGGTGATAGAAGATAATCATCGTCTCAATAGCTCGCTGGCAGCAAGCCTCACCCATGAGGGCTATAGCGTCGATAGCGCCTATGATGGACAGGAGGGGCAAGACTTTGCTGAAATGACTGCCTATGACCTGATTATCCTGGACATATTGTTGCCCAAAAAAGATGGGCTGGAGGTCTGTGGTGACCTGCGCCGGCGCCGGATTCATACCCCGATCCTGTTGCTGACCGCGCGGGATAGCGTCGATGACCGTGTCCAGGGTTTGGATTGTGGCGCCGATGATTACCTGGTGAAGCCGTTTGCCATGCGTGAATTGTTAGCACGCATGCGCGCCCTGTTGCGCCGCCAGCAGCCCTATAAAACTGGACGACTGACCCTGGAGGACCTGGTGATTGATCCGACCACCCACAGCGTTGAGCGTGAAGGGCAGCCAATCGAGCTGACGCCGAAAGAGTTTGCCTTGCTTGAATACTTGATGTACCATCCCAAACAAGTGGTCACACGCGAGATGATCGAGCAACATATCTGGAATTATGACTTTGAATGCGAATCGAATGTGATTGATGTGTACGTCCGCCGGCTGCGGCGGAAAATCGATGCCCCGTTTGCGGTCAAATTGCTGACCACGGTGCGCGGCGTCGGCTATCGCCTGCAAGCGCCGCCAGAGCGAGGGTGACACATGAAACGACCGGCACAGCATCACTTTCGCGTTTCCCTGACTTCGAGCGTGCGGGCGCGCCTGACCCTCTGGTACCTGGCAATGATGGCGTTTATCACGATCCTTTTTGGCGGCGGTCTCTATGTTACTCAGACCTTCCTGAGCGCTGATGCAGCCGAGAGCAGGCTGGAGACCCAATTGTACCAGGATAGCCAGCGCTTCGCGGATATCTACAGACAGGCCCTGCTGGAGCGCCAGGCGCCCACGACTCTCCGTCTCAACTCGTCTCCGCAGGAGATGGTGCTGCTGCTGCGTACCGATGGAGGCGTCCTGGATGCGCGCGGTCCGCTGACGGGTAGCCTGACCCAGCAACTCCAGGCCAGGACCGGGCAGAACGCGGGGATGAGCGATCTCACCATTTCCCAGAACAACTCCCATAGCTGGTGGGCCGGGGATACCACTTATCGTGTGCTGATGATGCCCGTGCTGAACCAGAACGCGCGCGTCGCTACCCTGCTGGTGGGATTGCAACGGCCGCATTCCATCCCCTTACCGGTGATCTGGCTTTTTCACGGCACACTGGCCCTACTGGTCGCGGCGATCGGGGGCTACTGGCTGGCGGGCAAAGCGCTCCGCCCGGTCAAGAGGATTACACAAATGGCGCGCGAAATTAATGCGACCGATCTCCGACGCCGCTTGCATTTGAAACGCAGAGATGAGTTCGGCGAACTGGCTGCCACCTTTGATCAAATGCTGGCACGCCTGGAGGCCGCCTTCAAACGCCAGGCGCAGTTTACCTCCGATGCCAGCCATGAACTGCGCACACCGCTCACTATTATTGACCTGGAGATCAACCGGGCGCTGACGCAGCTCGAGCAGCCAGAAGCATACCGGCAGGTGCTGGAACAGATCCAGGCCGAGAATGAGCAGATGACGACGACTGTCAACAGCCTGCTGCTGCTGGCGCGAGCCGATACCGGGCAGATGACGCTGGACCGGCAAGAGGTAGATCTGAGCGATATTACCCTGGCCAGCGTTGAACGCTTACTCCCGCTGGTGCGCCTGTACCAGGTAACACTGGCGACCGGAGACTTACCGGAATTGCTGGTACGCGGCGATCCGCAGTACCTGGGGCAGATGCTGGCCAATCTGATCGAGAATGGGATCAAATATACCAGCGGCACCGGGAAACGTGTGTATGTGGAGCTGGGCTGTGAACAGCAACGCTGGGGCATCGTGCGCGTGCGGGATGACGGCCCCGGCATCTCCGATGAGCACCTGCCCTATTTGTTTGAACGCTTCTATCGCGTGGATAAGGCGCGTTCGCGCAGTCAGAAGGGGCCTCCTGTGCAGAGTAGCAAGACAGAGAACGTTGAGCCTGGCGGAAGCGGACTGGGCCTGTCAATTGTGCAGTGGATTGTCCAGGCCCACGGTGGGGAGATACGCGTGGAGAGCACAATCGGAGTCGGCTCGCTCTTTGAAGTACGCCTGCCACTGCTGAATAAAGCCGGGGAATGAAGGGTAGATGACAAATCGATGACAAAATAGGGTGACAAAGTTCATGCCACTGTCATAGTCATTGAATATACTGTGGATACAAACTCAAACAAAGAGTTTGCTGAACCAACTTATGAAAATAATATCGAATAAGAAAGAGAGGATCTATATGCATTGGGGATTTGAATTCTGGCCTTTGCTGCCATTGTTCTGGATAGGGATCTTGGCGCTCTTCTGCTGGGGTCCACTCCGCCGGTTCGGTTGGAGAGACACGCGCAGGTCTTTTGACGCGCCTTTTGAAGCGGACGCGCTGGAGATCCTGCGCCGACGCTATGCGCGCGGCGAGATTGATGGCACCACCTTCGATCAGATGCGCGAACGATTGGAACGTTCTGGCCGACCCCGCGATTAGTCGCGGGGTTTGTCCCTTTCCCTTTAGAAAGGAACACGAGAGCGTGAGATCTCTCATCGAGCCATTGATCAGCAATGGCTATACGTTGGAAATGACACCAGAAAGGCTGGGTTGGCTCGAATCGACCGATGCAGGTCTCCCATTGGAGCAGTTGCGGGAAAAGTATCGACAGAATGGTTACCTCTGGCTGAAGGGGTTCTTTGAGCGAGAGGTCATTGTGGACTTCCAGCGTTTTTTCTTTGATATCGTCGGTTCGCAAGAGTTCGAGGATTTCTGCACCATGCCCCGTCTCTGGAACTTCTATCAGGAGTTTCTGGCGGGACAACCCTACTTGCATAAGCGAAAGATCATGCGCTTCACCCACCCTGGCGATAGCCACTGCACGGGCGGACACTACGACCTGATCTACCTGCGCGCAGGGACCGACAAACTGTGTACCAGTTGGATACCGCTGGGCGATATCCCGGTCGAAATGGGAGGCTTGATCTACCTGGAGCATTCAGACACGGTGGGACGCCAGATGGAGGCCGAGTTTCGCGTGAAAAACGCTGATCTTCCTCCTGAAGAGCGCATCAATGCGTATAACCGCAACATGCGCGAGAGCGGCTGGGTCAGCACCAACCTTGTGGAAATGGCTGATCGTTTTAAGAGCCACTGGCTGATTGCCGATTATGAGGCCGGAGACATGGTGATCCACAGTCCCTATATGATCCATGCCGCCACTCTGAACCATGATCCCTTGAACAGGAGCAGGCTCTCCACCGACATTCGCTACCAGCGTGTCGGTGACCCGATTGACCCGCGCTGGGCCAAAGACTGGGTCCTTGGCGACAATTTATAACAGAAATTTTGCAGCAAAAGAGGAGATGTCTTTGCTTCCACTGATCTATACCAACGCGGTAGCAGCCGGGATATTCCTGGCTGCCTGCCTGACCTGGAATGTTCCAGAAATGATAGGGATGATCAAGCAAACTGCGAAGGTATCCAGAAAAGAAGCATCAGTTCAGGATCGTGGCTCCATGGGCATCCTGATCGGACTACAGTGGGTCGGCCTCGCCTTGAATTTCTTGCTCGCCTGGTTGTTTCAGGCAGCAGCGATATCCTGGCAGCGAACCGCGCTCTTTGCTACCGGCGTGACCTTGATTCTCCTCGGTGTCGCCTTGCGCTGGTACGCCATCTGGACGCTGAGAGACTACTTTACCCGCCATGTAGCGGTGTCATCAGATCAGAAGGTGGTGCAAAA
The DNA here is from genome assembly GCA_005882595.1 of Chloroflexota bacterium. Lineage (GTDB taxonomy): Bacteria > Chloroflexota > Ktedonobacteria > Ktedonobacterales > Ktedonobacteraceae > VBFM01. The sequence goes on along the minus strand of VBFM01000116.1, from coordinate 3,253 downwards.
TGGCCCCTACCGCTATATTCGCCATCCTGCCTACAGTGGTACATTCTTGACCATGCTAGGGGTGGGTCTCGCGATGACAAACTGGGCCAGCCTGGTTGCCTTGCTCATATTCGTGCTCATTGGCCATATGTACCGGGTAAGCGTTGAGGAGAAGGCGCTCAGCCGGACCATTGGCCAACCGTACGTTGAATACATGCATCGCACAAAGCGCTTCATTCCCCTGTTATTCTAGCAGCGAGGCAGCGGTGATCCCTATGGAGAAAGCAAGAAGAAAACGATGCTGATGCTCTTGATTATTGTGCTCATCATTCCTCTCCTTTGGATGACAGGCTTTCTTGTCGTCACGGATTTTTCTGTTCCTTTGAGGGACGCGAGGCACTTTCACCGTGTGCTGGTTATTTTCCCTCATGCAGACGATGAAGCCATCACTTGTAGTGGAACGCTGCATCATTTCTCGTCAGGAGGGAGTGCGGTGACGTTGGCGCTTCTGACCAAAGGAGAAAGAGGAACGCCGAATGCAGCACCCAATGTAGGTCTCCAAGATATTCGAACGAGAGAAGCCCAGGCAGTGACAGCCATACTTGGGATTGCTAAGCTCATGCAGGAAGACTTTGGCGATGGAGCATTGCACGATAAAAAGCAGGAATTGAGGCAGTTCCTTGCTACGCTTATCGAACAAGAAAAACCTGATCTGCTGATTACCTACGATCTCGCCGGGCTTTATGGGCATACAGATCATATCACCTGTTCAGAGGTCATCACCGAGCTGAAAAAAACCAGGTTTCAGGAAGTTCCTTTATGGTATGTTACGCTTTCTAAAAGAATGCTGGCGAGAATCAAGCTGCCTGAACATATGGCTATAGACCCACATTTTCGAGAAAAACAGGTCTCCCCCACACATAAACTGTTCATAGGAGTCAGCGTTTTTCCAAAGATCAAATCGTGGTATACGTATAAGAGCCAGAGAGCCTCTTTGACGAAGGGCATATTGAAGTTTCTTCCGATCTGGTTTTTCCTTTCCATGGTGCTTTTTGAATACTTTGCTGAGGCGAGTTAGTTCCGAGTTTGTTCAAAGAAGGACAGGTATGCAGAAAACAGAAAACGCTTCACGGAAAATCTTGCGGAGCATTGCGCTTGGAGTTGGCGCTGCAAGCTCACTTGCCTTGCCGATAGCATTAGAAGTTCGGCTGAAGCAGGCAACGCAGCCTCTGACAGATGGGTGGCAGCACCTGCCTATCGAACCTCGTCGTTCCACGCTACTCGGTATTAGCTTTCGCTCACCGCAGATTGCCGTGCTTGGATTAGATGCGCGAAATACAATGCAAACATTGCTCAGCTATCCATTTCAACTCATCCGATTGGGGGCCTACTGGAATCGGATGGAACCTGAAGCAGGAATATTTTATCCTGACGAGCTTGATTGGCAGATCGATGCCGCCGAACGAGCGGGAAAGCAGATTATCCTGTGTGTTGGCCCCCTGAAAACCTTTAGCTATCCCGAGTTCTTTGTGCCAGCACACCATCTCAGGCAGCCATTACAAGAACATACACTCATCAAGCCCTCTGCTTATCCGTCACTGCTTATGGCGGCAACAGAATTCATCACTCGTCTGGTGGAGCGGTATAAACACCGGAAAGGGATTGTCGCCTGGCAACTTGAGCACGAAGCCGTGGATCCACTTGGGGTAGAACACAGCTGGCGGCTGGATGTTGCCTTTGTCGAAAAAGAAGTCGAAGCCGTTCGAAAAGCCGATCCCACGCGACCAATTATGATGAACGGCTTTTTGCCTACCTCTTTGCCCGTGCGTCTCTCCCAATGGTGGCGGACACGCGATCAGGGTGACTCACTTGCAGTAGCGCAGCGCATAGCAGATATTGTCGGGATCGACTACTACCCGCGTCACGCGCT
>VBFM01000116.1:654-1286 GCA_005882595.1 Chloroflexota bacterium | reverse complement strand
TTGTTCGCATGGACTCGCGCTCATGGGCAAAAACTGATGATCGCCGAGGGACAGGCGGAGCCGTGGGAGACGGTGACGACCCCACCCAATCCATACGGGCAGGGAATGTACAGTTGTTTGCCGGAGCAAGTCATCAAGAACTATAACACCTGTATGCGCTGGCCCCAACAAGAAGGCTCCCTTTACGCGTACCTCTTTTGGGGAGCGGAGTATTGGATGCTGCGCAAGCAATGTGGCGACTCAAGCTATATGCAGGCGTTTGCTCGCATTGTTGAACATGCCTGATGAAGGTCTATATTTACGCCGGGCAGATCAAAAAGAACGCGCACCCTGGACACACAAAGGGGTCGGGCTTTGGCGGGAACTCGTTGCGATCTAAGCTCGCGAGCGCTTCTTCCAGGGCGTTGTAGAGGGATTGCTCCTTGCGTTCGGTGAGCTTGATCTCGAATGTTTCGCCGGTGCTCATGTTGTGGAAGTGCAGTTCGATGGGCTTGCCGGGGTGGTGCTGGCGGTAGGCGCGGGTGTAGAGCAGCTCGCGGGTGGTCGGGTCGATTTTCTCTTTGCGCCTGCCGAAGCCGGTCTTGACGAACTTTACCTGCTGGTTGGGCAGGGTGGAAGACTCGACGCGGTCC
>VBFM01000116.1:0-309 GCA_005882595.1 Chloroflexota bacterium | reverse complement strand
GGCGAGGGCATCGGTGGTAGGTTTCGATATCTGAGGCGCGCAGGGTTTGCGGTTTCATAGCCTCGATAAATGTTTCGACTGGTCGTGAGGATACAGATTCTGGGCTTTCCTCATCCTCGGATGGCGGATTCTCTGCGTTATTTTGCCAGATGAGGCGTGTGACACGCTCAGTGGGCAGGCCTGCGACAAGGGCGTCGATGTAGCTTGAGCGCTTGTATTTTTTCTTGCCGTAGCGGTCGGCATAGCTGATTATGAGGTGATCGCGGGCGCGGGTTGCGCCTACATAAAAGAGGCAGGCCTCGCCGGTTT
>VBFM01000115.1:0-2237 GCA_005882595.1 Chloroflexota bacterium | reverse complement strand
GACAAACATGTCATGGTGGTAGGCGGCGCGAATACTGCTCAGCAATGCCTGCGGGCCGGGCTGGTTGATGAAATCCACATTGGTATCGTCCCTGTCCTCTTTGGGGAAGGTCTTCGCTTTTTCGAGCCTCACGTCAATGAGCAGATGGAGCTGGAAAGAACGAGGGTTTTCGCGTCCCCGACGAGAACCGATCTGTGGTTCCGCGTGGTCAAGTAAGATCCGTCGTCCAGTTGTCAAAGCTTAATCTTCGTTTAAGCGAAGCGCTTGATTGAGGAGTGGCAACGTTACTATACGTACCATCGCCATGAGGGTAATACCACAAATGCAGAGAAGGATCAGCAGGGACAGTAGCAGTGATGGTGGGACGACAATCTGTGCAGCCAGCGCCGATTGTAGAGCAAAAAACTGTTGACCGGTCAGGTTCACGTTGACATCAGTAAACGTCAGTTGGGGAAGCACTGATATCACCAGCAGCGTTCCAAATCCTACTCCCAGTATGAGACCGGTCACATAGACGATGGCTTGCTCCCACAGGAACACAAGGGCGATCTGACGAGAAGTGGCACCGATGGCTCGCAGGGAGGCAAAGCTTACCACACGCGAGCGAGCACTTATCCACGAGGCCAGCATATCTCCGACCAGTGCCAGCAGTAATGCGGTTATTGTTCCGATCTCAAGCACCCCGGTGAGGATGAGATAGAGTGGATCGGATTGTAACGTAGCAATGAGCAGGTACCGGTCTACAATTTGCGTAAGATGAGACGACGGTTCTTTCAGCGCCGCACGGATGCCCTCTAACGAAGCCGTATCACTTTTCGTGCCTAACCAGACCTGGTTGAGTAAGGGCGGATCGACCGGAACCCCTTTGAGCTGACTCCCTTTCACATCCTGTGTGAAGACATCGAGGTACGTTTGATAATCGACCAGGACGCCACCAGTCGTCACAGAGGCCGTGAGCGAATTGACCGTAGGGATATGGTCTACCACGCCTATAATGAGGCAATGCATCTCCTGGGGAGACACATTGTTTACTTTGACCGCGAAGGTTGAACCAACCTGTAGAAGCAAAGTATGCAACGTCGTTTGATCAACGATAGCAGGTACCACATCCCCGGTGGTCGCAAGTCGCCGGCGTGAAACCAGCTCCGACAAGAGTGGGTACGCCTGCGAGTAGGCTTGCTGTGAGGGCCATACCACTGTACGCCCAAAGCTTGCAGGATCAACCGCGCGAATTTCCATAGGAAGATCAGCATGACCGCCAAAGCCCTGGCCAACATAGCCAGCACTGACAGAGAGGACACCTGGAATCGTGCTGTACCGGCTTATCACCTGGGGGAGCGTGGAAGAGCTTCCAGACGAAAGAAGGTGCGCACTAAAGTCTGCACCTGTCTGGTAGTTGGCAATATCCTGGATGTGTTGCCCCGCTGTTGCGCTATAGATGAAGGTGAAGAGGGTAAAAGCAGTCGCAAGGGCAAGCAACAGGGCCATACGCAAGGCCTGGCGCGGTGAGCGGGCAACATGAGCTAACGCCAGTAACGAAACAGCGCCCCGACCTCGCCCGGCTAAACGAACTCCCCACTGTAAGAGGACAGGGAAAATACGGAAGAAGAGAAGCAGACAGCCGAGCACGAGAAAGAAAGGTGCAATGATCGATATAGGGGTAGCGATGAGCGTGCGTGCATCTCCCTGAAGGACGTTGCCAACGCTCGATACATAGAAAGAGAGCCCGTACCCAAGCAAGGCAAGCACGCCAGCAATCAGATCAAGGTTGTAACGCTGCCAGAACGGTCGTGTGGTGCTACGAGCGGACGCTCGACGGAGCGAGAGCACATCCATGCGGGCAGCGGAGAAGAGCGAAAGGCCCATGGTGATGAGCGCAACGAGTATGATGAGGAGTGCATACGGCATCACTCCTGTCATCACCTGCAGGGGATGCGTCGTAATCACGTTCAGCGCATCCAGTTCGTTGCCAGCCAGGGTGTGCCCTGCGAGCAAAAGCGTGGCACATACCGCCAGCGGGATCCCTATGAAGAGCGCGATCAGGCTCAGGATGACGCTTTGGAGGAAAAGCGCGCCAAAAATTTGTCCGCTGCTCGCTCCACGACTACGCAGAAGCGCGATCACCTCTCTTTGACGATCAACCAGTAATGCGGTGTTCAAACTAACGAAGAACAGGATGAGCAAGACAATCAGTATGGTAAAAACGCCAGCAGGAATACGCGCTACAACGACACGAT
>VBFM01000114.1:4283-8900 GCA_005882595.1 Chloroflexota bacterium | reverse complement strand
CATGGTGGAGCAACTGCCCAGCATTCCTCTGGTGTATGGCGCGACCTGGTACGAGTATAGCACCCGTAATTTTACGGGTTGGCCCGACACGAATAGCGCCTATGCCTCTCCGGCGCCTTTCGATTTCCCAGACGCGGAAGTGGTGGCTCTCAATCTGAAACCCGCCGCTTGATGCCTCCTGGGGGATGGAAGCGTCAGCTGACGCTTCCATCCCTTTATTCTCTGAACAGCACAGCGTGACTCGCGTGACCGGGCACGCTGCCTTGAGAAAAGACAACCCGAGGCATGGCCAACACCCGTTGATGCTGGACCATGCAGCGCTGGAAGGAGTATACAGGTGAAGCACCTGCTACGCCGTATTGGCTTCTATCTGGTGGCTCTCTGGGCCTCGATTACGATTAATTTTATTATCCCCCGCCTGGCTCCAGGTGATCCCGCGGGCGCGCTCATGGCGCGTTTCCAGGGACGTATGACTCCCCAGGCGGTCCATTCGCTTCAATTGCAGTTTGGTATTGGATACAGTATTTTCAATATTTGAACAACCTGATCCATGGCGATATGGGAACGTCTTTCACCTATTTTCCAACGCCTGTCCTGACGGTGCTCGTCCAGGAACTTCCCTGGACACTGACCCTGGTCGGCACGTCAGTGTTAATTAGCTTTACGTTGGGCTCACTGATCGGCGTACTGATCGCCTGGAAGCGCGGCTCCTTCATTGATGGCATTCTTCCACCTCTTCTAACTTTTTTCTCGGCCATTCCGTACTTCTGGTTGGCGCTGATCTCGCTCTATATACTCGCTTATACGCTCAACTGGTTCCCGCTCAACGGAGGCTATGATACCTCCACAACGGTTGGCTGGAATACGGATTTTCTGCTTAGCGCGCTTAATCATGCTCTACTTCCGGCCTTTACGATTGTGCTGGCCTCGATCGCCGGCTGGATGCTGGGGATGCGCAACGCGATGATTACCACCCTGACCGAGGACTATGTGCTGCTGGCCGAGGCCAAGGGACTGAGCGAGCGCCGGGTCATGTTCGCCTATGCAGCCCGCAATGCTATTCTACCCAATGTGACCGGCTTTGCCCTTTCTCTGGGTTTTGTCGTCGGAGGCGCGCTGTTGACCGAGGTCGTCTTCTCCTATCCTGGCATTGGTTTTGCCCTGCTGCAAGCGGCGCAAAATTCCGACTATCCGCTCCTGCAGGGGATTTTCCTGCTAATCGCTCTGGCCGTGCTGGGTGCCAATTTTATTGCTGACCTGGTTTATGTGATTCTTGATCCGCGTGTGCGCTAAAGAAGGGAGCGATTGAGATGAGTCTATTTCCACAATCGCCCGGGAGCGAGTCACAACCCGCGGTTTCTCCCTCGCTTGTAGAGAGCGTTGTTCCCTCCTCAGAAGGACAGTCTGAGAAGGGGAACGCACCCGTGCAGTGGCGGAGCTCGTCGCCGCTGGTCAGTCGTTTGCGTACCCTGTGGCGCATCTTTACCATCAATCGCAAAGCAACGATTGGCATGTGTATTGTGCTCTTTTTTGTTCTGGTGGCGCTGATCGGCCCGCTATTTATCCATACCGATCCCAGCGCGTTCTCGAATGATGTGCTGGTCCCACCTTCAGCGGCTCACTGGCTGGGCACGACCCAGACGGGGCAGGATATCTTTAGCCAGCTTGTCGTTGGCACGCGTGTCTCGATTCTCTGGGGCTTTGCCACCGGTCTACTCGTGACGGCGCTCTCGGTAATTGTGGGCCTGATCGCGGGCTATCGGGGCGGCTTTGTCGATGATGCACTAACCCTGCTGATCAATGTCTTTCTGGTCCTGCCGGGCTTTCCCCTGGCGGTAGTCCTGGCGGCCTACCTGCCGTCGAAAGGGCCGCTCACCGTGGCTCTGGTCATCGCGCTGACAAGCTGGGCCTATCAGGCCCGTGTGCTGCGTGCCCAGACGCTTTCGATGCGCCACCGCGATTTTGTTGATGCCGCCCGCTCCAACGGCGAGTCGACCTGGCGGATAATCTTCTTTGAGATCTTTCCCAATGAAATCGCGATTATGGCTGCGGGCTTTGTGGGTACGGCGATCTATGTCATTCTGGCCGCAGCCGGCCTGGAGTTTCTCGGCCTGGGAGACGTCAGTGTAATCGACTGGGGCACGATGTTCTACTGGGCACAGAACAACGACGCACTCTTACTGGGAGCCTGGTGGTGGTATGTGGCGCCTGGCATGTGTATTGCCCTGTTGGGTGCTGGCCTGGCTCTGATCAACTTTGGCATCGACGAGGTGGCCAATCCGCGCCTGCGCGCCGAGACCAGGCTGATCAAGCGTATCTCGCGCTTCCCCGTTTTTCGTAGACGAGAGACACAGGCCAGCTAAAATGTAACTACTTTTTTACAAGGTATCACTTCACAACGAATAGGAGAACAGATGAGCATTATTCCCAAAACGCCTATCCAGACTCAGGTTGAGACCGACCTGGCAGGGAGATTCCCCGCGCATTTCCTCTGGGGCGCGGCCACGGCCTCTTATCAGATCGAGGGTGCAGCCCGCGAGGATGGCCGGGGTACCAGCATCTGGGACGATTTCGCGGCCACACCAGGCAAGACCTATCAAGGCCAGAGTGGGGAGATAGCAGCCGACCACTACCACCGGGTTGAGGAAGATACCAACCTGATGGTACAGCTTGGCCTGGGCGCATATCGTTTCTCGATTGCCTGGCCACGCATCCTGCCTGAGGGGCGTGGCACCGTCAACCCGGCCGGCCTGGATTTCTATGATCGCCTGGTGGACACGCTGTTGGCGAAAGGCATCCAGCCCTTTGCAACACTCTATCACTGGGATCTCCCCTCGCCGCTGGAGCAGGCCGGTGGCTGGCTCAATCGCGCCACCGCCTATGCCTTCGCCGATTATGCCGAGCTTGTGGCCCGGCGCCTGGGAGACCGCGTCACGAGCTGGATTACGCTCAACGAGCCATGGTGTAGTGCGTATCTGGGCTACGGGATCGGTGTGCATGCACCTGGCCTGCGTGATCGCCAGGCGGCGATCGACGCGGCTCATCATCTCCTGTTGGGACACGGCCTGGCCGTACCACGAATGCGTGCTAATCTGGCGGGCGGCGCGCAGGTGGGAATTACCCTTTCCCTGAACCAGGTCTATGGTGCCGACGAGCGAGCCGAGACGGCGCGCGATATGGAAATGGCCAATACCTTTAGCAACGGCTGGTTTCTTGATCCGATCTATCGCGGTGCCTATCCCGAACGGTTCTTTGAGCAGATGGCACTCAATCCGCCACCTATTCAGGAGGGCGACCTGGCGATTATCGCAGCTCCGCTGGACTTTCTGGGCGTGAATACCTACTCGCGCATCCTGATTCGCGGCGCGCAGCCGCAGCCGCTGGCCGATCGCTTTGAAACTGTCTCGCCCGTGCCCAATGCCTGCTATACCGATATGGGCTGGGAGATCTATCCGCGCGGTCTGCGCGATCTACTGGTCGACGTGGGACGCAACTATGCGGTAGGCAATCTCTATGTGACCGAGAACGGCGCGGCCTTCCCCGATGCCTGGGACGGCGGCGACACGGTCAGCGATCCGCGGCGCGTCGACTATCTGCGCTCGCATATCACAGCCTGCGCCGAAGCCATAGAGCAAGGAGCTCCACTGCGCGGCTACTTTGTCTGGTCGCTGATGGACAATTTTGAGTGGGCCGAGGGCTATACCAAGCGATTTGGGATAATCTATATCGACTATCCTACGCAGCGCCGTGTGATCAAAGAGAGTGGCCACTGGTACGCCAGGCTGCTGCGCGACTTTGGCAATAAGAATAAATGAAGAGGGTATGTAGGGACGCGATTGATTGCGTCCAGGCCCCGGTTCAAGGTGCGCCCAGGGGGACGCGATAAATCGCGTCCCTACATTATTTTCTTTTTAGGATACTGGCTGGCTGAATAGTTTCACAAAATCCTGAACGCCATGTAGCCGTAATATTTGTTTGATAAATGGAGGAAGTGCTGGCAGGGCTGTCTTCGCGTCAATGAATTCCGGCTTCTGGATGATATATTCCTGTTTGTGCCAGAGCAGGCTTCCATGGCCGACAGCCTGAAGATTGCGAAGCCAATCAACGTGTGGGCCATAGGTCAACGCAATCACAAAACCATCTTCCACGGGCCAGACCATGATCGGTGTCTCATACGTTTTCCCGCTGCGGCGGCCAACGTGGCGCAAAAGCGCGAACGGGCCACGGGAAGCGTGGGCAAAGTTGCGCAAGAGTGGATTGACGAAATGCTTGACAAAGGTTCGCAAGCGCTTATTGTCTTTGCTCATGTGTTGATCTGCTGCCTTTCCAGAAGCCACGACGGAAGCGCTGCTCCGCTACTGCACAGTCGTTCGCGTCACAGCGGCGCCTCTGACGAAATTCCTTTGTATGTAGGATATTTGACTGACCGATTAATTAAATCGTAGCGTGTGAAGGAGGATTTGTCAAGGGGATGAAAGCCGACACCCAGGCAAAAAGCAGATTCAGCACGGCGAACCCGTCGATGATCAGCATCCCCACAGCCATCTGGGCCGAGAAGCTGGCGAGGAGGGACCAGACGAGACCCACCCCCAACGGGCCGCAGACCGAGCCCAGGCG
>VBFM01000114.1:0-4230 GCA_005882595.1 Chloroflexota bacterium | reverse complement strand
GGGCTGGTAAACAGGCCAATACCAAGACCAACCAGCAGCAGTCGCCAGGCCAGATCGAGTTCGGCTGTTGGGGACTGGACAATCAAGGTGAGGGCGATCAAGCCGACCAGCAGCAGGCCCGAACCTGTCAGCATGAACAGGCGTGCTCCATAGCGATCTGTCAGATAACCACTCAGAATGCCCATTATCCCCATCCCCAGTGGGACACAGAGCAGGATGACACCGGCGTGTGCCGGGGCGATGCGCTGCACCGCGCTCAGGTCAAAGGGTAAGAGGTAGTAGAGGGCACCAGCGACCGTTACGCTGCTGAAAAACGCCAGGAGTCCCCACAAGAAAGGCGGACGACGCAGCAAGCCTGCCATCTGATGATAGGCACTGAATTGCCGATCTCCCAGGCGCACGCCGCGCAAGCTGAAGATCCCCAGTAGAGCTGCCAGCAGGCAGTCTGATTTGCCAAAAGATTGCGAGCCAGTCAGCGGAGTTGAGCAAAGGAAAGAAAGGGTCCCAACGGGTGATCCGCTTGGCGACCGGAGTGAGTACCCAGCGTTCGGCGACGGCCGCGGCCACCGCGATGGCCTGTGTTCCAATCACTGCGCCGAAGCACCCTTGCACGAAGCGGCCTGCGACCAGCAGCGCGAAGTTCGGTGCCAGGCCGCAGATGAGACTGCCCAGGCCGAAGCCCACCACCGAGATCAGGAAGGTCGGGAGGGTGCGGAAACGACTGACCAGATCTCCAGCAGGGAGAATGAGCACGGTCAGGGGGATGGCATAGCTCAAGGTGACAGCGGACGCCAGGCTATCGGAGAGCTGAAAATGCTGGGCGATCGGCGGCAGCGCCAGCGCGACGATGGTCGCATCCAGGGCGGAAAGGAAGAGTGAGAGGCCAAGGGCGACGACCGCCAACCATCTACGTTCGTATTGCATCGACACACCTCCTTCTTACTTATGGAACGACATTTCCACTATCAATTGGCACTCTCGCCTGCTTCGCGTGAGCGGCCATGGTCTGTCACCGGGCGTGTGCCTCCACGAGCAATGAGCAGGCCCCAAGCCAGACCAAGCACCAGCGCGACCGCCATCACGATGAGGGAGCCAAGCAGCGAAGGTTTGGTGGTCATCACGAAGACGACACCCAGCAGCAGAGCGGTCAGTGTCTGTGGTGCTGTCAGTAGGACGGGGTCGCGAATAGATCGCTCGAGCTCTTCAGGTAACGGGCCATCGGGTGCCTTTCGCGCCAGCCGGTCAATGACGCGCCTGCGTGGTTCAAGCAGGGCTGTCCCGAGCGGGGCCAGAAGCACCAGGCTGATCAACCCGACCACAATCCAGCCGGTCAGCAAGCTCCAGGCGGTACTCGCCATGTAGAGTCCCGCGGCGAGAAGCAGCAGCACGCTGATCCCCAAGAGGGGACCCGATAGACCGACAAGTTGGACGAGCGAGCGCACTTGCTCGACGCGCTGCGCCCGCCGCATCGTAGCGTGGCCGAACAGCCAGGCGCCCATGCCGACAAAGTAGCCGATGGCTCCACTCACATGCAAGAACAGGACGATGGTATAGATGCTCATATAGGTCCTCCTCGTTATTTGTAGCTATTTCGCAGTGATACCAGCTCGCGCCGCAGCTTTGTGGGCTAGGATTGGGCGAAACTGGGCGGTTGGCCAATGGTACTCAATTGCAGGCTCGCCAGTCGCCATTGTCCTTGTAGTTGGACAAAAACCAGCGTTATGCGAAACTGCCCCTGAATGGGGTTGCCGCGATAGGCTGCATGCTGGACTTGACGACCGGTCAAGATGGCTGCATCGTTGTACACACGCACTTTGACCTCATCCAGGTTGAACGATTCGTACTTCAGGTCACCAGAGCGATGTCGGGCGAGCCACTCCTGTTTGGTCAGCATGAAACCGAGAGGCCCTATGCCAATGAAGTCATCTGTAAGTGTACTCTCAAGGAAAGCGGTATCACCGCGTAATTCGGCGGCGGCCCAGGCGTCTGCAAGACGCAGCACCTCTTGTTCGATCTGTTCCCGGTTCATCGTGAAACTCCTTTCTGTAACAAGTTGATGGTGTCTTCAGGATAAAGCTTATTGCTGGTTTATTGGCCGGCGAGCCGCGCAACCACCGGGGCAAAGTTCTCTACCTGTCCTGCAGAGACCTGCAGATAGGAGAACCCATAACGCTCGCGCTGTTCAAGCAGATGCGCAACCGCCTGCTCGGTAGTGAGCGGTCTGCCTGGAATGGACCACGCTCCTGGCTGGGTAGTGAGAGCAGTTCCACTGTCGGTGATTTCCAGGTCGAAGATCGTCTGACACAGTTCCAGACCTGCGAAGCGGTCGCCAGCAGCCTCTTTGATCCAGGCGATTTTTTGCTCCAGGGTGGCGTCTGCCGGGTCCACACCTTGCGCGCTTATCTTTGACCCGATGGCAATGATATCAGCTTCCCTGGCTGCAAGCTTGAGCATGCGTTCTCCCGCGCCTGCGACGAGAATGGGCGGGTGCGGTTTCTGGGCGGGTCTGGGGTAGCCCTTCATCTCGGTAATCGTGTAGTACTTGCCGCTGAAACTGACCGTCTCTTCTGTGAAGAGTCGTTTCATGATCTGAAGAGTTTCCGCAAGATGATCGACGCGTGCGCCCGCGCTCCCAAACGGAATGCCCATCTGTTGAAACTCGGACGATGAGACGCCTGTTCCCAGGCCAGGTTCAAAGCGGCCATCGGAAAGCAGATCGAGCGTGGCGGCTTCCCTGGCTAGAAGCACAGGATGACGATATCCATTACAGAACACATAACTTCCAACGCGCAGCGACGTGGTCGCCGAGGCCGCGACTGCCAGCGCTGGAGTGGGAGCCAGGCTCCCTACGTTCATTCGATCAGGGATTAACAAGGTCGCGTAGCCCAGCTCCTCGACTCTGCGGGCAATGGTGACCCAGGCAGTACGGGATGGGGCATGAGCCTCTACGACGCCAAAGCGAAATGGTCGTGGCATGCGAGTGATTCTCCTTTCAGTTGACGGGCACTTTCCTTTACAGGAGCCTTCAGAGAGAATGTTATGTAGCCAGTCTATCTAATTGTTTTTTAGATATACAGACTATACAACAAATTTGAGGGCGTGTCAAAGTCATCAAGGTTCGCCAACAGCATCAAGATACGGGGAGACATGTCCCGGAGCCAATCAAGACGATGAGAGAAAGAGCAACCACCGGCTTGCAATTTTCATTCAGATGTGTTATATTGCTTGCATGAGCAAGCAATATAACACATCTGAGCAATCAGAGGAACAGCAAAAAACGAAAGAGCGCATCATCGCCGCAGCCTCTAAGGTGCTGGCAGAGAAGGGATATGAGGCGACAACGCTTCGGGAAATCTCACGCGAAGCTCAGGCTGCACCAGGGCTGGTGCATTATTACTTTGGTGGCAAGGATGAGCTGCTCGTCGAGGTGCTGCAAGCGGCTGGTCGGCGTTTCCACCAAAGAATGGAACACCTTGTCCAACATGCGCCTGGCGATCGGTCTCTCGAAGAGGTATTGACGCAACTTCGTGAGCGGGTCGATCTAGAACCAGACGTGTATCGTCTGCGCTACGAATCGTTCTCCCTTGGCTTGCACAATCCCGTCATCGAGCCGAGGGTGCGAGAACGACTGGCACAGCGACGCAACGAGATTGGTTCGGTCATGGCAAAGGTCTTAGAGAACAGTGAGAGGACAGATGGTGCGAAGCGTTCATCTCTCGATCCAACTATTCTAGGTGCTCTCCTGCTCTCCATTTTTGATGGGCTGGCGTTGCAAAAGATCATGGACCCCACCTTCGATCTGGAAGCTGCGTATCACTTGCTTGCGCAGATGTTGCGTGGATTGCTCGCAAGCTTTGAGGGGGAGCGCTCTTTGTGACGAAGATCGCTTGTTAGAGCCATCACGAGGAGGTTTCGCCTTGGGAACAAGTGCATGAGGATGCTTCATCACCATGACGGCTTTGAACAGCTTCTGCACCCTGTTCTAATTTGTCTGTAATGTTGCTTGCGCGAGCAAGCAAGAAAAAGAAAGGATTTTTTCATGAATGCCGTGATACTGAAGGCGGGAGAAGGACGCACGATTCCTCTCGGTCCTATTCATATGCTTGTCCAGGAGGATGGGACGCATACACGGGGAACATTGGGCCTCGCGGAATTTAAAGTTGCTCCTCATGCTCCAACACCGCCTCCTCATATCCATCATGCGCATGAAGAGGGCTTTTACATCCTTGA
>VBFM01000113.1:0-4508 GCA_005882595.1 Chloroflexota bacterium | reverse complement strand
CTGGAGCTCCCCTCCGGTCACTTGTATTACAGCGTAACCAGAGCCTGTCGCTAGCCAGAGAGCGCCGTCACTCGTTCCAGCTTCTCGTACCCGATCACGCCATACCGGCTCCATCACATGCAGCAGTTCGGCGAGATTGATAACTCTTCCCATCAATCCAGCCTCCTCGGGTATGATCCCGAACTCGCCATGGAGAAATATTCCTCTCAACGAGGGTGGAAACTGGCCTTGCAACTGCTCCTCGCGATGCATTGAAATCGCTGCAAGCAATGTACGCCCAATATCAAACCTATCTCCTTCCATCCCCAGTTCGAGAATCTCCACTGCATTCTGCGTTATCTGGCCTCGAACATAACCAACAACTGCGTCTTTTGCATTATCATGAGCAACGAGAAAATTGTCCCGGGTCTCGTGTAGCCAGGTAGGTTGTTCCAACCAGTACTGCAGTGAGCGAATGGTTGTTCCAGTTCGTTCGGCATTCGCAGTTTCATAAATGCCCATGATAGCTGGCAAATCATCGTCTTCGAAGGGAGCGATTCGTACTGCATTCAAGACAGAGGGAGGGAGCACTGCCCGCACGAGTTCTTGCTCAATAGGCACCCAACCATAGCGGCCATATAAGTTTGGCAGATGGGTCCAGAGCAATGAATAGGAATATCCTTCCTGCTGGAGCACAGGTAACATGGCCTCTATAATCTTTCCAGAGTAGCCACGCCCACGGGCATCCAGGGCAGTGATAACGTTACCGACGCCGGCAATATGCAACTTTGCCCGGCCAACCCGGATCCACCGGTCATAGATGCGTAGATGGGATAGCAACCGGCCATTCTGTTCAAGCACCCAGGATTGCTCTGGACGGTAGCTCGTATCGTTCAGGAAAAAAGGTTCAAAGTAGCTGCGAGGGAGCCCGTACTCTGTGAGCAGGTCCAGAATCGGCTCAATATCTTCAGGTGTCCCCCGGCGAATAGTCACAGGCACTTTACCGCCAGAACTCATCGCTTTACCTCCCTGTTTCGGTCAAGGGATCAACCAGTTCCCTGTTTCCAATGTCGCTTCCCGGTGGCCAGCCAAGGGTGGCTCGATAAACATTCTCGGTCTCCTGCAGCATTGTTGTAAAACTAAAGCGAGATAAAGCCCGCTGTCGCCCGGCCTCACCTAGCTGTTGCATCCAGGTAGGATTTTGCAGCAGGTGGAGAACAGCTTCACCAAGTGCCAGGGCATCCCCCGGAGGAACGAGAATACCTTCACTTTGATGGCGTACCTGCTCAGGAATGCCTCCAACGGCGCTGGCAACCACAGGGACTCCGGCACTCATTGCCTCGAGCGTTACAAGGGGAGTGCCTTCACTGAGCGAAGGCACAACCAGCACATCCAGTAAACCAATAATTGCTCGCGCATCTAAGCGAAAACCTAGAAAGTGTACATGCTCCTGCACACCTGGCTGCTCTACATACGCCTGCAATTCTTTCCGCTGGGGGCCATCGCCCATGACCAGAAAATGTACCTCTGGCAAGAACTGCAAAACGTGAGCGGCAGCCTCTAGAAAGTACGCAACGCCCTTTTCAGGTTGAAGCCGCGCAGCAACGCCCACCAGAAGCCCATTGCGTAACGCGGCAGGCAAGTCTGGTTGTATGCTCTTGTGTTGTTCCGATACTGGCGGCAGGGCATTCATTATAACCGAGATACGATCAGAAGGCACCCCCTCTTGCTCGATCAGGCGTCGCCGGATCTCCCTCGATACGGCAATGACATGCCGCGCCTGAGAGTAGGACCACTGGCTGCACCGGCACGCACAGTGAGATCTCCAGTTAGCTTGACTGTGCTCTGTAATCACCAGAGGGATGCTCGTGCCAAGCAGCGCGTATGCTGACGCAAGCGCACTTGCATACATGTGGGCATGCACTAGATCGAATTGGCTTTGACGCACGAGCTTTGCCAGCTTCCATGCATACCTGGGGCTCTGGCGACGCTTAACTAAATGATGCAGAAGCGGTCGCACTGATATACCGGCCTGCTCAGCGAGAGGCGCCAGTACGCCTTCTACTGTGCAGGCGAGTGTAATTCTATGGCCCTGCTCTGCAAGTGCTGAAGCCAGATTTACGACGTGCCACTCAGCCCCACCGACATCGAGAGAGTCGGCAACGAGCAGGAGTCGCATGGGACGTTGGAGCGAGGGCGGCTGGTGTGCTTCTTCTATCGACATTAGCTTCGTCGCCCCGCTTCATGCCCATGGCTCGCCCTCGCCCTTGGGGTTTTAATCCGCCGCTTCGCGCGCTGCGGTTTTTGAGGTTCGCGTACGGCGGATTGCCAGTGCTGCAACACGTTCTTGTAGAAAATTTGCTCGCGTAGTTCCTTGCGGCTCGGGCTGCCTTCGCTGGCAATATGCCCGTTTGTCAGCGCCACCTCAAAGAGCCCACGTTGTGGGTAGAGATGCTGCTCAAGGTACTGCTCTGGTGTGACCGGCCAGAAAAGGTCTGATCCGTAGCAAAGCATGTTATGTGGCAGACTATCGACAGCACGCTGCCAGGTGCCCAATTGCCAGTCGTCGGGTGGGCCAAAGGAGAGATCAGCTATCATCTGCCATTTTGCAGGATCGCTGCCGTGAATGTTGGTTTCCATTTTCAGAACGGAGATGCACTCATCGACCCATGGCCAGCCGAGGTGAGCAAGCTGTACCTTCAATTCTGGTACCTGGCGGATGCCTTCATAATAGGTTGGACGACAGTAACTCCCCTGCTGAGCATCCATGAAAATGCCAACATGAAACACCACATACATGCCAAGTTGAGCGATCTCTCGATAGAGAGGAATGATTTGAGGGTCGTTGGGATACCAGTGGGTAGGGACCATCTTGACGCCGCGTAGACCAAGTTCGTGGTAGCAACGCCGCACTTCTTCGATCATCAGATCAACAGCCTGCTTGAAAGACCCGCCCGCCAACCCGGCAACGGGATTCAAAACACAGAAGCCGTAAAGCCTTTCTGGAGCCTGGCTGCATATATCAGCACAATAGTCGTTGTGTTTGCGAATGTCATCAAGGTGCTCATCCGTCAGCTCCCAGGAATGAACATTCAACAGTGGAGCAAATACAAAGGCTATGTCCACCTCACATGCATCCAGGCATGCCACTATTCCCCCGGCGTTCTCTCCCGTTTCTGAACCGGACAAATGGGTATGAGCATCAAGAAACTTCATACAGTGGTACTCCTATACGATATTTACTCGCTAATTGCACATTTTCCAGAGAAATCACTGGAAACTAGCTTTCGTCGATTTCACGTTTTAGCAGAGCAAAAAGTTTCGTACAACAGACCGCAGCCACATATAGCACAGGAGCGGCAAAACAAGTACCACCAACTTATTATATTGGAGAGCTTGTTTGAAGTTGCCGTGAAAAACGCAGGAGATAGCCCTGGTCATGCCACAACCGGGACAGCGAACGCCGAACACGTTGCGAATCAAGCAAAAGGATCGGCGTGTCTCCAACCAGGAAGTGGGAACCACGATAAAAAGGAAGGGCAGGAGAAGCAAAAATGCTGCTTTGACAGGCCGCCTGACCAACTTCATTACCTTCTGACTAGCGGCAAGCCATTGCTATCCCTATAGCTATCAGTAAGGATCATAATAAAGTCAATGAGGACCCAGATACCGCAGCCACCGGCCGTCAGCAGCTGGATAATCCCGATAACAGTGTGTCCTGTATAGAAACGGTGAATTCCGAGCCATCCCAGAAAAATGCACAGCAGCAGCGTCGTCATCCAGTCCTTTGGTACTGCCTGTGCGTAGCCCTGTGCGCCTGGAAAACCATACTGTGGCTGCCCATATTGTTGCTGCGGGCCGTACTGCGGCTGCCCATATTGTTGCTGCGGACCGTACTGCGGCTGCCCATACTGTTGTTGCGACTGCCCATATTGCTGTGGTTCCTGTCCATATTGCTGAGGCTGTCCATATTGTTGTGGTGGCTGCCCATACTGCGATTGCTGCTCTGGATAATAGCCCGGAGGTGGCTGATTTGGTTGTTGCCCATACGATTGTGGCGGCTGGTTGGGATCATAGCTCATAAAAGAATACCTCGCTTTGTTTGTATAAATGACTTGCTTAGACTCAGCTCGTCAATAGTATACTGCTGTGTAGCAAAGATGGCAAGAGTATAGCGGGCACATCACAGGAAAAACACGCGAAACTTGATTGCGCCCCGATCGGGCGGCCGCCCGCCGCGTCACGCTCTTTCTTTCCCTTTTTTTCCGCCGCAGGCGGCGAGTCTTAGCTGAGCTATGTGACTTTTGAGAAGCCCTGCAATGGTGATTGCCCATAAATCCGCAAGGCTACGTGAGTCAGGTCAGCTGAACGTATGCGCGCCAGAGATCCTTCGCTGCGCTCAGGATCTCTCGTGGACTTAGGGTATCACCAGCATAGCCTGCCAGTACATCACAGGAAAAACACGCGAAACTTGATTGCGCCCCGAATGCGCCAGAAGATTGACAGGGGAGGAATCAATACAGATGTCA
>VBFM01000112.1:0-2965 GCA_005882595.1 Chloroflexota bacterium | reverse complement strand
CCTGTTGGTTGGTTTCTTGCATCACGCCTGGCATCGCCTGGCCCTGTATGCGCTCGACGGAACCTTCGTGCGCGAACTGGCGCTGCCTCCCCTGGGAGCTATCAACGGCATCTGGGCGCGGAGAAGCGATCCTGAAGTCTTCCTGAGCTGGGAGTCGTTCCTGTGCCCACCAACCATTTACCGTTATGATATTCAGGCAGAACACTTGACGCTGCTGCACGCTCCGCATACTGGTTTCGATGCCTCGTGCTATGAGACCATGCAGGTGTTCTACCCCTCGCAAGACGGCACACGTATCCCCATGTTTGTAACGCAGAAGAAAGGGCTGTCATCCAGCGGCACGAGGCCGACACTCCTCTACGCTTATGGAGGCTTTGGTATGAGCGTCACGCCCGCGTTCTGGCTCTCGCAACTCTGCTGGTTGGAGCAGGGGGGTGTCTTCGCAGTTGCGAATGTCAGGGGCGGCGGTGAGTACGGTGAGGCGTGGCACCGGGCGGCGGTCTGCGAACGCAAACAGACCAGTATCGATGACCTGGTCTCCGGCGCGAGCTTTCTGATTGAGCAGGGCTATACCTGCCCGCAGCGCCTGGCTCTGATGGGGATGAGTAACGGCGGGTTACTGGCAGCCGCGTGCCTGGTACAACATCCAGAGCTGTTCGCAGCGGTGGTGTGCCAGAGTCCGCTGACGGATATGCTCCGCTATCATCGTTTCACCGTTGGCGCGCACCTGGTGGCAGAATACGGGAATGCTGAGGCTGACTCTGAGCAGTTCCGCGCGCTGTTCGCGTATTCTCCGCTGCACAATGTGCGTGCTGGAGAAGCCTACCCCGCTACGCTTCTCACGACGGCGGAAAACGATCTGCGGGCGGTTCCCGCCCACGCGATGAAGTTCGCGGCAGCGCTGCAGGCGGCAAATGCAAGTCCACATCCGATCCTGCTGTGTATCGAGCACGACGGCGGACACGGTGTCGGGAGATCTGCCCGGCAACGTATCGATGCAGTCAGCAAGATACTGGTCTTCCTGCTACAAGCACTCGTTCCTGAAAAATAGGCTAGCCGTTTCTGAGAGAAGAGAACATCGTGTCCCTGGCCCTAATGAATTTTGACGACCGAATGTAGCAATAGACGTAAGCCGTCCTGTAGGGACAAGGGGTTGGGTAGGGTGGATGAGGGGGCCTTGTGCTTGTCCTCGTTGGGGTGAGATGATCCAACGGGTCAGCATGAAACCCTGGCGGAATCGCCATTCACGAGGACAAGCACAAGGCCCCCACCCATCTCCGCATCCGCCCCTTGTCCCTACAGGACGCCGGGGACGCTTGCGTCCCGACGGGCGTGATTACCCTCTTCGATTGGAAAAATTCACCAGACGTTGTCCACCGACTCACCCCTGCTGAAAACCAGCGAGATCAAAACCATGGAGGCGTGGCATTCTCCGCGCCCAAAGCGCCTAAGGCTCGCAACGCCGCCTGTTGAGCGTTCGTGAGTCCGCTCGTTTCGCTGATGTCCAGCCGCTCATACGGCCGATCGGCTCTCAAGGTGGCGAGATACTGGTGACTCTGCATATCCCAGAGCTTGATGACACCATCTTCCCCGCAACTGGCGACCGTTTTCCCATCGGGGCTGACTCGCACGGCGCGCGCCCACGCATCGTGAGCCGGTACCGTCGCGAGATTCACGCCTTGCTCCGGGTTCCACCAGCGTAGGGTGCCATTAGCTCCTGTACTCACCAGGATATCCCCTTCAAGAGACCAATCGATGCCCCAGATAAGCCCGCTATGTCCTGCTACTGTTCGCACGAGTCCTCCTTGCTGCACATTCCAGATGTGCAATACACTTTTTCCCCCATCTATGGCACCACTCACCAGTTGATCACCGTTGGGGCTCCAGCAGAGGGCGCTGACAACCCCTACATGCTCGAAGCGCCGTAGGAGGTGGCCATCCGCCGCCCGCCAGACAAGTATCAACCCATTTTCACTGGCGCTGGCAACTTGAGTGCCATCGGGGGACCACACGGCAGCACTGATCGGTCCGGTATGTTCGCTACCTACCCGACTGGTGCCTTCCTGCATATCCCAGAGACGTACGCTGCGATCATAACTGCCGCTGGCAAGCCAACGTCCATCTGGGCTCCAGTCCACACTGAATACCAGACCGGTATGGCCCTGCAGGATATGGGTGCAGGCGCCCGTCTGAGCATCCCAGATGCGCACCGTTTGATCAGAGCTTCCACTGGCTATGCGGTTTCCGGCGCGGCTCCAGGCGACTGCGTTCACCTGCTGGCTATGCCCGCGCAGGACCTGCGCAGGTGTGCGGGTGGTCACATCCCACAGCGTGAGAGTGGCCTCACTGCTGCCGCTCAGTAAGAAGCGCCCATCTGGACTCCAGGCAAGCGCGAACAACGCGAGCGCGTAGCCCTGCATCGTGCGCACGTTCTGTCCGCTCAGCAGTTCCCACGTGCGCACGGTGCGATCAAAGCTGCCACTGAGTAAGCAATCTCTCCCGGTCATGAAGGCAAGTGACGTGACGGCATCACGATGCCCCTGCAGGATGTGGCGGCACTGCCCACTCTGGCGATCCCAGAGCCGTATCGTCGTGTCGTAGCTGGCAGATGCCAGCGTTCGGCCATCGGGGACCCACGCAAGGTTTGTCACCGCGCCGGTATGTCCTTCCAGCGTCGTCCGGCACGTGCCGGTTTCCACTTCCCAGAGCCTGACCGCCTGGTCGTAGCTGCCGCTGGCGAGCAGAGGAGCATCAGGAGCGAAGACCAGCTTGGTGATCTCGCCACGATGACCATGCAGTTCTCGGAGCAGCGTCCTCTGTTCGGCGTCCCACAGCCGGATGACGGAATCGAGCCCGCCGCTGGCAAGCACACGTCCATCTGGGCTCCAGGCTACGGTCAGAATCCGCCCCCCCCGTGTTTGAAGACGATGCAGTTCTGTCCCGGTTCTCATATCCCAAAAGTGGA
>VBFM01000111.1:0-4250 GCA_005882595.1 Chloroflexota bacterium | reverse complement strand
CAAAGGAGGTGCAAATTTCGTTAGGTCGGCTTGCCCATTTCTTGAGCCTTTGCCTCGGCGGCCTTAATGATCCGTTCTGCCGCTTCGCTAGTGATACTGGATTTCTGGAAGGTGTTTTCTGCCATAGAAACGTCCTTTCTTCTTGTTGTTCGACTACCTTGTCAGGAGAGTCTAGGTGTATAGGTTGTCACGGGTTCTGTGTACTCGCAAGCACTCAGTAGGAGGGATTGACTGTGCAGAGTTTCCCTCACTCATTATTAATTAATAACCATACGGTGTTTCTCTGTCAATAGATGAGCATCTTTTGATACGGCTTAACTCTAGCTTTCTTGTGTGGTATAATTTCATCAACAGGTATTCATTCAATAAGGAGCCTACTTGCGTCTCGTTTCTCTTTTAGCAAGCGCGACCGAAATGATTGCGGCGCTTGGCTGCCTGGATCAACTGGTGGGGCGTTCGCATGAATGCGACTATCCCCTGGAAGTACAGGCTTTGCCAGTTGTCAGCACGGTACAGATCAACACCGATGTCAGCAGTGCATCGATAGATGCCCAGATCAAACAACTCGCGCAGAGTAAACTGGAGCCTCAGAATGCCGCGCTCAAAGCGTTGAGTATCTATGCCATCGATGTAGCGCAGCTTCAATCGCTCCGACCAGATGTGATTTTTACACAAACGCAGTGCGAGGTCTGCGCCGTCAGTGAACGCGACGTTATGCAGGCTGTTCAGCAGCTCACAGGTTTACAGCCGCGCATTGTTGCCCTGGCTCCGCACCGTTTGAGCGATGTGTGGGAGGATATCTTGCGCGTCGGCGAGGCACTGGACAGGCAAAGACAGGCCGCGGCGTTGGTACAGAGCTACCAACAACGCCTGGCGCACCTGCGCCAGATAACCGCTTCCGCGGCAAATAAACCGCGTGTTACCGTGCTTGAGTGGCTCGATCCATTGATGGCGGCGGGCAACTGGACGCCCGAACTGGTCGAGTTCGCGGGCGGAGAAAATATCTTTGGTGAGATTGGCCAGCACTCACCCTGGCTGAGTTGGGAAGAACTGCAAGCAGCAGACCCCGACGTGCTGGTCCTCTCTCCCTGCGGCTTCTCGCTTGAACGCACAATGCAGGATGTTCCTCTTTTACAGCAGCACCCCGCCTGGTCAGCTTTACGCGCCGTTAAAAATGGGCGTGTTTTTGCTATTGACGGGAATGCATACCTTAATCGTTCTGGGCCGCGCCTGGTCGAATCGGCTGAATTGTTAGGGCGGGTTTTGTGGGGATCGCTCCCCGATTTCAGCGTTGATGAGCACGCCCATACACAGATTGCTTAGACACATGTACTGGTAGCTTGTAATTTCGCTTCTCCCCGATTACTATAGTAATAAGTCGTTTATTTCAATGAAAATTGGGAACTTTTGGCAAGCGGATAACATCTCCCTAGTAAGGACGTTATTTACAAGAGAAGCAGGGAACCATTGACATTTACAGGCAGATGAGCAAAAAACTTGCCTGGGAAGGAAAATATCATGATGGATGCCATCGTCGGACGCTATCGAGTACGTTTGGAAGAAGATGGACTTCTGGTACTCAAACATCCATCGGGCATTTGTTTCGATCTGACGGTAGAGGAAACTTTAGAGTTTCTGGATTTCATCAGCGTCTATCGCAAAGCTTTGCTTGCCATCGACCAAGACGAGAACAGGGATACCGATCCAGAGCTTGCGCGCATTGTGGTGAAAGAGCAAGTAGACCAGAACGGTCACTCTTGAGGAAGCGTTTTTAACGCACCGAAACAATATATTACCCTGAAAACAGGTTGCCAGATCGTTTTGAGCATGTAATCCTGTTTTCAGGGTAGCAAAACCCTCTGCAATACTACTTCAGGCCTGGTTAGCGCGTGGAGCAAATGCCCAGAAAAGCATGACGATAAACGCGACGAAGAAGACCAGCATCAAACCAACAAAGGTATCGATCAGGTCCGAAATATTCCACTGGAAAATTGCCGCGCCAATAAAGGTGAGAATAATTAACACTCCCAGGATTGGGAAAATCAACAGAGCACCTAAGCGTGAACCTGGGGTGGTTGGACGGGGTTCATGGGATACATACTCCAGATCGGTATCAAGCGGCTCCATACGGTACCTTTCTACATCATAGGCGTACAAGTACGTTACGCCCTGTTCACTTCATTGAGACTATTATAGTCCTTCCTTGCCTTGAACGCAACCGCTTTCCCGCGTGCAGATTGCCTTCCTCTGAGGAAATGCTGCACCAGGAGAAAAAAGCGCAAAAAAAAGCGGCCTTGACGGCCTTATGCGACGAAGCTCCGAACTGATGCAAACCAGTTACGCAAGTCGTTACCTGGTAAGGAAGCCTGTGTATCGCTCCCAGAAAGAGTCTGCTGCGAATGAACCCTGTCAAGATAGCGTCGTATATCGAGGACACGCACCTCGTACATTGAGCCATCGAGGGTGGCAACGATACTACCATCGGCGATTGCGTTACACAGATCAGCAAACGTTGGGGTACGGTCGGACACGAGACACCTCCCTACAAAATACGTATACAATCTTTGGTATTGGTATGTCGGCGTTAAACTGTATGGCCCGTATTGCTATCTATACGAATACAGGTACCGACGAGTTTCACAAAATACGCCTCTTTCCATACGAGAACACGAAAACTCATCCCTGTATTCCCTTCGCCTCCTCTGCGGATTCTTCCTCCTCTCTGTCTTGCTCATCACTATTATCTAACAAACCGGGGATGGGGTCAATATGCATGGTGCGTCGAATCAGGTCAATTTGTTTAATTACGTCCTTGATGGCAGGAATGAGTTGCTGCGTGCCATCGAGCGTTTTAACGACATAGACATCATTGCTGCCGGTGACGATAATATCCACAATCGTGCCCACGGCTTTCCCACCGAGCGTAAGAACCTGCAAACCGAGGATATCATGCTGATAATAGGAATCCGGCGGAAGTTTCGCCACCTTGCTCAACGGAATCTGCAGTTCAGCATTGCGCAACGCTTCGGCGGCATTAGCATCGTCGAAGTTGGCCAATTTCAAGATAATCATTTCGCCCTTGTAAGGGCGCACGCTCTCGATGACATGCCGTGTATGTTGTTGCCCTACATAGACCGCATCGAGTTCGGAGAAACGATTGGGAATATCGGTGAGGAGGCGCACCTTAAGCTCGCCACGCACACCAAAAAGGGCTACCACCTGTCCAACAGTAACCCATTCTGTGTTACTCTGTTTTGACACTGAAGCCCTCTCAGGAATCTAACTGAGTACAGTATATTAAAGGCGGGTCGCATTTCATCCCGCCAACTTCACACACATCCATCACGGCTAGAGGATTTCGAGTGACGTATGGCGCCCTTCGCGCGTACCACCCGCTCGCAGCAATGTACGCATGGCCTTAGCAACACGTCCCTGGCGGCCAATCACTTTCCCGTAGTCATCGGGCGCGACATGCAATTCCAATACCAGGGCGTGGCGATCATTGCGAACTTCGCGAACCTCTACTGAAGCAGGATCGTCTACTAACGATCGTGCGATGTACTCAACGAGTCTACGCATGTTTTACCCCTCGGCTACTCTTCAGTCTTGGTATTTGCAGCCGCTTTCATCTGCACGAACCGATCCATTATCCCGGCACGTTTGAGCAACGATGTCACAGATTCGGTAGGTTGCGCGCCATTTTTCAGCCAACCCAGCGCTTTTTCAGCATCAATATGGATGGCGGAGGGCTCGACCAGGGGATTATACCAACCGATGTTTTCAATAATACGACCATCTCGTGGGGACCGCGCATCGGCAACCACGACACGATAACTGGGGGCTTTCTTCTTCCCCACACGTTTCAAGCGAATTTTCACACTCATGTGTTTTTTCTCTCACCTCTTCCCCTTGGACCTGACTCAATCTGTCGCGATAAGGGGGTCTCTAATAATGATAGCGCCGCGTCTCAGCGCAGCGTAACAAGCATTCCTGAACTACGGCATGCCTAGGATAGCATGCTATGCCGCAATTGTCAATGAGAAGAATGGGCAGATGGGCAGCATCAGGGCTGTTGCAAGGTTCTTTTTCCCCACCCGCCCACCCAAAAAGAGAAATAAAGTGGGGACACCCCACGCCCCGGCAAAGGGCTGCGCCCTCTGCACTCCTGCTCCTGGCTCGATTTTGCATTAGCCCTGTGGACACAATGGACAGCCCGCGCTCATGCTGGTGTAAGATAGAGAGGCATGGAG
>VBFM01000363.1:0-4005 GCA_005882595.1 Chloroflexota bacterium | reverse complement strand
CAGGGGCAAAATATGGTCGTGTTTAAGGTGTGAGCTGACCTCAGCCTCGCGGAAAAAACGCGCACGCGCGAGTGGGTCACGCGACAGATCATCACGAATAATCTTGACCGCTACCTCTCGCTGAAAGGCGGTGCGCTGGTGCGCAAGGTAGACCTCGCCCATGCCGCCCATATCAATACGCCGGATCAGGTCATAGTTGCCGAATGACCGTTTTCCCTGATCACGTCCCTCGCTCATCAAGTCGTTTTGTTCTTCCATCGATTTTCCTTACCAATCTCCTGTCGCAATAGAAGAGACGATGCTGATCGAAAAATAATCACAAGAAAATGTAAAATTGTGATGAGAAAAGTCACATGCTATTCCAATTGTTATCACATCTGCCCGCCTTATACTCTGTTTGCGGCAAGCGAATACGCCGCACCAGTTCACTCTAAAGAAAGGAGGTATACTAATGGAAGACTCTGAAGAGATGGCCTGGACCCGGCTGAATCAACCACCTGCTCCTCCACGGCGCGGACGCAGATGGCTCCTGATTGGGAGCCTGGCCTTTGCCTTCATGCTTGCCCTGGGCGTGGGCGCGATCATGGCTGCATCGAGCAGCACAGCCCAGGCCTCGGATCTTACGTCCAGCGGCACCAGTAGCTCACAAACGCTGGCCGTTGCACCGGGAAACGCGAATAACTCGCAGACCTTTGCTGCCGGACCGGGAGCCCAGGGCAATTGCGAGGCGGTAACCGTGACGAGCGTGAATGGCAATACGATCGTGGCTAAAACGGCGAGTGGCAGCTCGGTCACGATCCATACGACAGCGAGTACCCGCTACACCCAGGCTGGCAACACTGTCGCCGCGAGCGCCATCAAGGTTGGCACCCGGATTCACATCATGGGAACGCATAACAGCGATGGAAGCATTACTGCCACAAGTATTGACGTCGGTTAATAGCTTGCCGCCGTCTACCAGCGACTAGATCACTCCGATCAGTGGCTGCTGGCTGCGGCACTCACCCCTGACGGGTCCAGGACAGTCCTGGATTCGCCAGGGACCAACCTCTGGACTCTCTACTCTCCATTATGAGAACTTTCCCATCTTCCTCCAATATGCTTCACATGTTGTTCCGCTACTATAGAACTAGCACAAGAAACCAATGCTTGCACATCAAACATCAATGAGCATTATGAGCAGGAAGCTGCTCACAGTGTGAAGTTGAAATAAAGGAGATATGACTATGTTAATGCAACAAAATATCAACCATACCGACATCTCTTATCATATGCATGAATATACGCTGGCTGATGTAGAGAAGGGAAGGCGCACAGGGCAGATAGTCCTCGATTTGCGCATCGGAGCGCGCCAGGACCCGGGCATACGGCGCAGGTACAGGCCAAACGAGGATACGATTCTCATCACGCGCGGCCTCATGCCCTCTGCCTCTCTCTCTACCCCGCCGAAACCATTTGTCCTCCTCGTAGTGGCAGATGGCATGGGAGGACAGGGGCATGGGCAGGAGGCAAGCCAGATCGCGGTCCAGTCCCTGACCGAGTACGTCTCTGGCTCCCTGGGCGCACAGCAGAGGCTGCCAGAGGACTTTCTTCCCCTGCTCAGGGCAGGTGTCCAGTCTGCCAATCGGGTCGTGTATGAGCGCAACCAGCAACAGGAAACCGTGATGGGCACCACCATGACCGCTGTCCTGGTGATCGAGGCGACCGCCTACGTAGCGCACGTGGGCGACAGCCGACTCTACCTCCATCGCGAACCCGCCGGACTCGTCCAGGTAACCCGCGATCACTCAGCTGTGGCTGTGCTCGTGGCAGAGGGCATCATCGCTCCCGACGACATCTATACCCATCCTATGCGCAATCGCATCTATCGCAGTCTTGGCGAAGAGGCCACCGTGGAAGTAGACGCTTCTGCGGTCCCGCTTGAGGCTTTGGACAAACTGCTGTTGTGCTCCGATGGGTTGTGGGAAATGGTGCGCGATCCTCAAATTGCCGCCATCGTGGCCACCCGCATGTCCACCCCATCAGAAACAGCCCAAGCACTCATCCAGGTGGCGCTGGCAGGTGGTGGAGATGACAATGTGAGCGCCATTGTGGCGCAGGTGAGTAAAGTGTGACAGATACTCGTAAAGCGCATCAATGGTCTAAATTCACAAACAATGAGAGCAGGTTTACCCTCTTCGATGATTTTTCTCTCTATAGATTGGAGTTCATAATGGAAACGAATTCGAAAGATTTTGATACACGCGCTTCGTGGATACCTCGACAGAACCAACTCTATGAAGGCTCGTATGTCAGCCCACAAACCGGTCGGCAACAGCTTTCACGACCACAGAATGCGGGGCAGCCCACGCGCGTTATGGGTCAGAAGTCCAGAGCACCGGAGAAAATGCCAAAGGCGCGAGCGCTGGCCCTGGCCAATACGCTTAAAAGATGGCTCGCCATTGCCTCGATCGTAGGCTTCGGCACATTCGGCGGACTGGTTGCTTTGCACCAGGTTAGCAGCACCACGACAACCAGTCAGTCTACTTCAACGAACTCGTCATCAAGTTCATCTTCTCAAAATAGCAATGGCTTCTTTAAACAGCAAGGAGGAAACACCAGTGGAACAAGTAGCTCTTCGTCAAGCAGCTCTTCGTCAGCACCCGCCAGCGGAACCCACACCTCCTGAATATAGCACTCCCGCCGGTTTGCGCCGCGAGGAGTTCCGGGCGATGGGAACGACCATCTCCCTGCTGCTGCCAGAAAGCCAGGCAGAATCGGGAGCGCAGATCGTGCGTACGCTCTTTTCCGAGTGGGAACAGGTCCTGAGCCGTTTCTTACCTGAAAGTGAGTTGTCACA
Source organism: Chloroflexota bacterium (assembly GCA_005882595.1). Taxonomy (GTDB): domain Bacteria; phylum Chloroflexota; class Ktedonobacteria; order Ktedonobacterales; family Ktedonobacteraceae; genus VBFM01. The sequence continues at coordinate 1,166 of VBFM01000363.1, read as the reverse complement.
GCTCAATTCGCAAGCAGGAACACCCATTGCCGTGAGCGACCTACTCTATACTGTCCTGGCAACTGCACTGACGGCGGCCCAGGCCACCGAGGGAATCTACGATCCCGCCTTGCTCGATCAGCTGGTGCGGGTGGGCTATGACCGGACCTTCGACGAACTTCCGGCGGTCAGTTTCGATCCCATCATACCTGGAGAACCGGGTGGGCGATGGCGTGGCATTAAGGTAGACCCGATACGCCGGCACGTGACCCTGCCGATCGGCATCAAGCTCGATTTTGGAGGGATCGCCAAAGGCATGGCGGTCGATGCCGCCCTGGAGCGCCTGCGCCAAAGCGGAGTGAGTCCAGCCATGGTGAACGCGGGAGGAGATCTCGCAGTCCTGGGACTGCCTGCCGGTGCAGAGCAGTGGCCGGTTTCCGTGCCAGGGCTAGAGCAGTTCTGGACGATTCCGCTGCACAACGGGGCCATCGCGACATCGGGCATTGCTCGCCGCCACTGGTGGCAGGGCAAGACGTTGCGGCATCATCTGCTCGACCCGCGCACGGGCCTGCCAGCCCAGAGCGATCTCTGGTCGGTCACGGTTGTGGCAGATCGCTGTGAGCAGGCCGAGGTAGCGGCGAAAGTTGCGTTCATTCTTGGTTCGAGGCAAGGAGCCGATTTTCTGAGGAAGCACCACATTGCTGGATTGCTCGTGCGCGAGGATGGCAGGTGGGACGCGGTAGAACCATGGCCAATAGATCTTATGGAGGAAGTACAACAATGAACACCATCTGGCAAACCGTCACCTGGGATGTCGCCCGCGCGGGCGGATTCACTGCTTACGTATTACTCACCCTGGCCGTGGTGGTGGGCCTGGCGCTTTCGACGCAACTGCAATCGCCCAGCCGCTGGCCGCGTTTGATCAATAGCGAACTGCACAACTTTCTGACGCTACTCAGCACCATCTTTCTGGTGGTGCATGTGCTGGCCGTGTGGATTGATCCCTTCACCAGCTTCGGCTGGAACGAGATATTCATTCCGCTCGCGAGCCATTATCGCCCGGAGTGGATGGCGTTCGGCATCGTCGCCCTTTACCTTGGGATCGCCATCGGTATCAGCACCTGGCTGCGCCCAAACATCGGCTACAGCTGGTGGCGGCGACTGCACGTGCTGACGCTGGGCGTCTT
>VBFM01000362.1:7504-7936 GCA_005882595.1 Chloroflexota bacterium | reverse complement strand
TTTTACCAGGGCATGGCGCGCACGTGAGAGACTTGCTGGCAATGGGATGGGAAGACTGGGCGAGGGCGGTACGTGAGGAATTACAGGCGCTCAAGCAGCTGTGCGATATGGTCTTCCTGGTTGGTCATTCACTAGGTGGGGCGCTTTCTCTGCATATCGCAGCGCATGAAGAAATCGCGGGTATCGTGAGTATTTGCGCTCCCCTACACATGTATCCCTGGTTAAAGGCCGCCGTTGGCATCGCCAAGTACATTACGCCGTTGCTGCCGACAATGCGCGAAGATGTACGCGACCCGCAGGCGCGCCTACGTTATTCACGTGATGTCTATCGCTGGACACCAATGCGGCCAGTAGAAAGCCTGTTGCTATATTTGCCCCAATTACGGGAAGAACTGCCACGTATTACCGCGCCTGCTCTGATCATGACCTCCA
>VBFM01000362.1:1337-7410 GCA_005882595.1 Chloroflexota bacterium | reverse complement strand
GAGGGATCACCACCGCGAGGAAGTGTTTGCGAAAACACTGGCTTTTACTTCGAGCCATGCAGGTAGGGCAAAGCCACATACTAAATCTTCATCAAGAAACCAGACGGCTTGAGACGATGAAACTATTTTCGAAAGCAGGGATAGTATCCTTGCTTATCCTTATTGGTTTACTGCTATTGCTATTTTCAGGTGAGCTTGTGCTCAGTCTCGTGCAGGCGGCACAGAATAGTCCTGTGGGAGTAAAGCGGCAGCCGCCTGTAACCCCGGTGGGCAGCAGGTTGTTGACACCCATTATTCCGCTCAGCCCGGAGGTGAGCGCAACTGCCACCTCTCCTATTACAGTTCTCAATCACCAGGATGCTCCTCCTTTGCAGTTAGCGAATGAACAGTATGTGATCTACATGCAGCGCGATATGCTGTATCTTGTTTCCATTGTGGGCAACTACGCGCAAGTCATTCCGACCGAGGGATTTATCAGCAATACTGCAACGCCTCCCATTCTGTTGCCATCCGGCCAGATACTCTATAGCGGAGAANNNCAAATTGCTCCCCTGGACCCCGGACAGGTGATTACATCGATGGCATTGAGCGATGACGGCAAGATGCTTGCGTGGAGTACAGAGCCAACCAGTGGCACTGGCATGATTGCCATTCACGCCGGGCCGCTGGCGAATGCAGCGATTGTCTATGAACAATCCGCCCTGGACTGTCCTTGCTTCCGTATCTTCTCGTTTAGTCACGGCTCCTCGGCACAGGCGGATCATACCTTGCTGCTGGCTGATGACCGGGGCAGTCATGAGGCGGTACAATATGGATTATGGTCGCTCGATCTGAGCGGAACTCCGGCCACATTGCAGCCCATTTTAGACGAAAACCTGGAGCAACAAGGGCCACTCGCGCTTACGCCGTCTGGCAATACCCTGCTCTACGCGTCGAGCGAAGGCGCAGTGCCCGAGCCTACAGATAATAGTGTGCCTGCTGATATCGCCGCGCTCTCGTATGCCAACAGCCTCAACATAACCTCATTAAGTGGCTCCCCGCTCGCGTTAGGGAAAACACAGGTTATCTTGCCGGAGCAAAATAACCTGTCAAACGGTGCGCAGTATCACTGGGTTACAACGCCCATCTTTTCGCCTGACGCGCATACACTGGCCTATGTAGAATTTTCGAGCGATGACCAGGACCCCTATGATCGTCATAGCGCGCTGTATACTGTGCAGGTTTCCGGTTCGGGTGCGCACCTGCTCATTGGGAAGCCTCAACTGCTGGCGACTACTACAAGCCAACTGGTCGAACTGGGACACTGGTTCAACAACCATACTTTGACCTTTTACGCGGATGGCATGCTCTATGCGATTGATACACAAAGTGGGTCATTTACCGCTTTCGCTCAGCCTGAAGACTATGCACGCATTATAGCAGCGGTTGGTTCCCCTGGATCATGAACTTCGTTCTTTATTCCGGCTTTAACCTCACTACCATCACGGCAAACCACAATACCCACAGCGCAAACAGCAGAATTGCGGGGGTACTGAGTATAGCCTGGCCTGTGGTGGGGGCAAAGGCCACTTCAACCGCGCTGCCGCTCATCAAAGCGGCGATGGTGAGGGCCAAGTAGCCGAACGTGACCCACATAGTCGCGAAAAACAGGCACGAAAGGGCAAGCAAACCGCCTCCTACGGTGAAGGTGAGAATCGCAAAGAAACCGGTAAGAGGTGCCAGATTATCTGTGAGAGCGCCCTGGGGTGAAATGGAAGATGCGCTGCTGAGTAAATAAATAGTGCTCGCCAGCGTTCCCCCGGCAAAGAATATCAGGCCGAGCCAGCCTGTCCATGCCGCTATCACAGCGTAACCTTTGCCGCGCCATGCAAACGATGGCATACCATCAGCCTGGTCGCCGTCTTCTTCTTTCTCTTGTGCTGGGGCATCCTCTCCATGCTCTATATTCTCACCTTGCTCATCAATCTCTTCTCCTTCGTCTCCTCCAGCTTCTTCATCTTCTTCACGCCCCAGGATTTCCTGAGCAACGATGATACGGAAAAGGGCAAATGGTAAACCGAGCATCAAGGCAAAAGCAATGATCAACAGGGCGCGGTAGCCAAGAAAGAGAAAGCTATGGGTATTGATCCAGTGCAAGGTTGAATTGAGCGTGGTAAGCGCATCCCCGTACCCTGATGGAATGAGGACGAACAATTGATAGAGGGGTACGCCCAACACGAGTAAGAGCGCACCGATCAGACTATAGCGAGCGCTAATTTGCAGTTTTGCTAAGAATGTACGCTTCATCGCTGTGAATTTCCAGGGCGGGCGAACACAAGGGTCGCTGTTACATCAATGGTTTCTGTCCCCACACAGTCAGATAATACCAGAGGCCACAAAAATCTTGCGTTGTCATTTCTGCTAACATCTTCTGGTATTTCTGATCCACCTCTTCTTGACTGATGCCCGCCAGTTTGATGATAAAGGGTTGTACGAGCTTAAAAGCGATTTCACAATTTTCATACATAGGTTCATATGCTGGGGTTCCATTAGAGAAATCAATGACATGAGACCTGGAGTTTATGTCCTGGAAGCCAGCTTCCAGGAGAAAGCGTCTCAGCAGAGGCGTAATGCCAAAATTCCTTCCATCAGGGGCAGCAGTGAGTCCGGCCTTCCTTGTTGTGCTAAAGGTGAGGGCCAGCCATTCTTCAAAGGCAGGGCTATTCGTGGTACCAGGTTCGTCAAATTCCGTCAGGCGGAGAACTCCACCAGGTCGTAAAATGCGCAGACACTCTTGAAGTATCGTCGGCCAAGCTTTTTGCGGCATAAATCCCACCAGGAAGCGAGCATTCACCAGGTCAAAGGAGTTATCGGGAAAGTCGAGCCGCTTCAGGACATCCATCACATAAAAGTCTGCATTCGTCAAACCTTGCACGCTCGCCTGCGTGCGTGCATAGGTAATCATCGTGCGACTGATATCTCCTCCCACAACATGAATATGAGGATAGCTATAGGCTACTTCGAGTACCCAGGCACCAGGGCCACAAGCAATATCGAGAATATCATGCATGCCTGCGATATCATCTCTCTCAGAGAAAAGTCCACCCATGCCCTTTGTAATAAGACGATCTTGTTTCGACAATCGGGCCATTTCGGTTGCGCTTTCGGCATCCAGGATATATGTGTTTTCCTCTTCCTGCCGGAGTTCTTCTGGCAAAATGGTAGTTCCTTTCTCTATGATGCTGCTCGCATGTATTATACTGAATTGGTTGTGGTACTACAATCCCGTAGGCAGTCTAATAGGCAGACTATCCATGCACCTCTGCACATTTTGGTTAGTATGCCCCTTGAATATGTACATTTTTTACACTATAGTAGCAACAAGGGTGGGGACAGAGCTTGGTCCGTACCCTACACGACTGCAACGATACTTCAGACTTGCAATCCACCAGGAGGGAAACTTATTTATGTGTGGCATCGCCGGCATCCTTTTCAAACAACAAGAAGGCCCAATCGGTGAGATTCTGATCAAGATGCTTGCCGACCTCAACCGTCGCGGTCCTGACTCAACAGGGCTGGCATTGTATAGCAACCTTCCTAAAGGCAATCTTGTGATGCGTGTGAAGGTAGACGAAGATGCGCAGGATGAAACGCTCGACTGGGAAGCAATGATCGTGGAAACGGCCCAGGATTATGGCAAAGTGAGAGAGAGCAGCCGTGCCGGGCAGTACGTCCGATTAGTGATGGACTACGACGGCTCGTACGAAACATTGACCGTGGCCATCGAAGCAATCGGTGAGGGCGTTGAAGTGTTCAGCATGGGCCAGCACCTCGAAATCATCAAGCAGATGGGCAAGGCGAGAGCGGTCGATGCGACCTACAATATTTCTTCTTTGTATGGCACACATGGTATTTCCCACACTCGCATGGCAACCGAGAGCCGCGTCGATATCAGCCATTCCCATCCCTTCTGGGCGCGTCCATTCTCTGATATTGCAGTGGTACATAATGGACATATCACCAATTATTACAAACTGCGCCGCCGTCTTGAGATGAAAGGGCATCACTTCAATACCGAAAACGACTCTGAAGTCATCGCCGTCTACATTGCCGATATGATGCAGCAGGGCGCAACGCTCGACGAAGCCGTAAGAAGCACCGTCACCACGCTTGATGGCAGCTTCACCTATCTCGTTGCGACCGCCAATAGTATTGGCTTCGCGCGCGACCAGTTCGCCATGAAACCACTCATCATTACAGAAACCGACGAGTTCGTTGCCATGGCCTCGGAAGAAACCGCGCTGCGTAAGGCATTCCCGTTTGAACTCGATATCCGCGAGGCAAGCGCGCGTGAAGTCCGCACCTGGCATCTCAAACGAGAGAGCGGCGTAGTAACGCGGGAACCTTCCCTAACAAGGTAAAGAGCATTTGTAGGGGCCGCCGGACCTGACGTAGGGACAAGGGGGCGGCGGTGTGGATGGGCGGGGGCCTTGTGCTTGTCCTCCCTGGGGAAGCGTGCAGACACAGAGGACAAGCACAAGGCCCCCACATCCGCCACGCACCACACCTTGTCCCTACACACGACGAGAGGGGGGGCTGATTCGTTAAGTTGTTACATCTGCCCCTTTATGAATCATCCATGGACGTTTATCACCTGTCCCAAAAGGAGCATGCTTGTATGTCAGTTACCCTGGACTGCGCAAAGCTAACTACACGCGAGATCAACACATCCATCAAACGACTGGCGTTAGAGGGAGAAACCGAAATTCACCTGGTGAATCCTGATGCGCGCCATAGCCTGGGCGTGGCTGTCTTCGATCCCATCACAATTGTGGTAGAGGGGACCGCCGGCTATTTCTGCGGTGCTATGAACGATGGCGCTTCATTCCACATCCTGGGCAATACCGGATGGTCCGCTGGCGAGTGCATGCTTTCTGGCGAGATTGTGGTTGAACGCAACGCCGCCAGCGGCACAGGAGCCTCGATTCGCGGTGGTACCGTTGTCGTCAAGGGACACGTCGGGGCGCGCACAGGTATCGCCCAAAAAGGCGGATTGATCGTAATCGGCGGCGACACTGGCTATATGACAGGCTTCATGATGCAGCGCGGCACGATGATTATTTGCGGCAATGCAGCCGAAGGCCTGGGAGACTCGATGTACGCCGGTACTATTTACCTGGGCGGCGAGCCCAACCAGTTGGGCAATGACGCCGTGATCAAAGAAATGACCGGCGAGGATACACGTTTCCTCGCGGAAACGCTGGAAAAATACGGACTGAGTTCCAAACGCAAGCTTTCCGATTTCAAGAAGATCGGCTCGGGTGGGCGCCTGCACAACTTCTCAAAGGCAGATTTTGAATTATGGCGTGTGGCCATGTAGTTCTAGAAGAGGGATGATATGGAAAAACCACTGGTACGGTACGGACAGCTCTGGTCGCCTGAGGTGATGGAAGATGTACATGTCAAAGCAGAACTGGGACGATACCGCATTCGCGGCTTCAGCACGCTCAAAAAATTCGTGTCTTTCGACGAGCTGACCTTTGTCCCCTGCACGCTCAGCCGCATCCCGCTGGAAGGCTATCGCGAGCAATGCACAACCGAGACCGTTTTGGGAACACGTTTCGCGAAAAAACCCATCGTGCTGAAGACCCCCATTACTATCGCGGGTATGAGCTTCGGCGCACTCTCACGCAACGCCAAAGTCGCGCTGGGTCGAGCGGCTACACGCGTGGGCACCTCCACCACTACCGGCGACGGCGGTATGCTGATGGCCGAACGCGAGGCATCCGAGCAGCTCGTTTACCAGGTGCTGCCGAGCCGCTACGGCTTCAATCCCCATCATATGCGCATGGCAAACGCGCTGGAAATCGTCATCGGGCAGGGAGCCAAACCCGGCACAGGTGGCGTGCTGCTGGGTCAGAAGGTCTCTGAAGAGATCGCGGCCATGCGCGAATTGCCGCCGGGCGTCGATCAGCGTAGCCCCGTACGCCACCCCGACTGGACGGGACCCGACGATATGGTCGCCAAGATCGAGGAACTGCGCGAAGCCACAGACTGGGAAATCCCTATTTATGTCAAAATTGGCGCGTCGCGT
>VBFM01000362.1:0-1291 GCA_005882595.1 Chloroflexota bacterium | reverse complement strand
CCGAAGGTGGTACCGCCGCCTCACCCGATATCCTGATGGATCACACGGGTATCCCGACGCTGGCAGCCGTGGTCGAGGCCAAAGCTGCCCTGCGTGAAATAGGCATGGACGGCGTGGTACAACTCATCGTCTCCGGAGGTATTCGCGGCGGCGTGGATGCCGCCAAAGCCCTGGCGCTCGGCGCGGACGCCGTCTCCATCGGCACCGGCGCATTGATCGCGCTCAACTGCAACCGCCCCATCTATGTCGAAGATTATCACGCGCTGGGAACGGAGCCATATGCCTGTCACCACTGCCATACCGGACGCTGCCCCGTGGGTATCACCACGCAAGATCCCGAACTGATGAAACGCCTCGACATCGACGAAGCGGCTGACCGCGTCTCCAACTTCATCAACTCCATGACGATGGAGATACAGATGCTGGCGCGAGCCTGCGGCAAGAGCAACGTCCACGACCTGGAGCCGGAAGACCTGCGCGCCCTCTCCCTGGAAGCCTCCTTTGTCACAGGCATTCCGGTTGTGGGCACCAACATCATCTTCGGTCGCCCCGATCTGCAACCACAATATTACGGGTTGAGCGCTGCCAATGGCCATCAACACGAAGCTTCACTTGACCATGCCAACGGCAAACGCGCAAATGGCAAGCATGAGAAGAAAAAGGGGAAGAGGCGTTGAATATCGACAATCTTTATCGCTCACCTTTCACCTTCTCTAACTTCAAATATGAAGAGGTTAGCTAGCCAACAATACTCTTGGGGCAGCTATGGGCTTGCCCCATTCCTTACTCGCATCAATCCAGAGCTCAATAACTTCCTGGATTCGTTGGATAGCTTCTTCATAAGTAGATCCATGCGTCTCGCATCCAGGAAGTTCTGGCACCCTGGCAATATAAACATTATCTGGGACACTCCACTGAATGACAACAGAATAGTGATCAAATTGCTCACTCATCTTGCACCTCCTGTAATTTTCTGATAATTATACCCAATTTTCGTCAGGGTTTTCAATCTCTCGTGGAAAGGCGGCCCTATCACAACCCCCTTTGGATCAAATGACCTGTTAGCAGGTCTTAGTTGTGATATACGGCCCTTACAAGAAAAAGCGGAAACTATCTTCTCTCCATCAACACCCTCACCGTCTCCTCCGCCACAACCTGCCCCTCATCGGTAGGCACGACCCAAACCTGTGCACTCGACCCCTGCGATGAAATACACGCCTCCTGCTGTATCGCAGCAGCATTGAGTTCCTCATCCAGTTCAATGCCCAGGCAGGTCAGCGATTTAAGCACG
>VBFM01000361.1:6065-10381 GCA_005882595.1 Chloroflexota bacterium | reverse complement strand
ACCCGATCTCTGCAAAGAATCAACGTCTACAATGGCATTTGTTGGGCAATGTAAGCTGAGGTACCAGTTCCCATTCTACACTTTCGGCCAGGACTTCTCAAAAGTTGTCAAATGTGCCTCCCGCCCCACCCATAGGCATGAAGTTAAGCATGGTTGTGTTTCTGGGAAGAAGGACGCTGAAGCGAGAAAAAGGGATGCAGAAGGCACGTGGAGAGCCCCCATGCGCTGGCCTGCTGGTCTCGCCTCGTCTCAGCAGAGGCCAGGACGAGCCCCAGCGCGTCCTCTGGGAGGAAAGCAGGCATGCAGCAGCTCCCCTGCCCATGGCACGGGCAGGGGACTCAGGCGCCTGGCCAGGCGGACAGAGCCAAACGGAGGCTCAGGTGCTCTCTCGTGGGCAAGGGGAAGCCGTGGAGTCGCGCCCACCGCGCCTGGCCCATCCCTTCCCACAAGCCCAGGTGCGCTTGCGATCTTTGTAGCGCCGCGGGCGCTGCTTGGGAGCAGGGCGAGGATGGGCAGGGCGAGGAGCGCCCGCGAGCATCTGGGCGGTATTGGGCTGGGTCTTGCGCGGATTGAGCCGACAGCCGGCCTGCATGCAAGAGAGCAGAGAAGTGAGCACCGTCTCCAGCCGACCCTGCTGCAAGCCCATCATGATCTGTCCGGCCTCGCGCCGACAAAGTTGGGCCGCTTTGACGGCACTGTGCATGGGATCGTGCCAACAGCCCAGGTGGATCAACCACTGTTGAATGACCATGGCGCACAATTTGGCGTAGACTTCACACAAGATGCGCCAAGGATCGTAGCTGCGCCAGCGGTCCACCTGCCCATCCTCCTTCCACTGACAAAAGAGACGCTCGATCTGCCAACGCGCGGCCAGCAGGACGAAGACTGGCTCGAAGCTGAGCAAGCGCACAGGCACATTGGTCAGCACGATGCTCCACTCACACCAGAACAGACTCTCTTCGCTCACCTCCCGATCCTTCTCGTGGGCTTCTCGTCTCAGACGCTGGCGGCGTTGCTCGGCAACCTCAGGGGGCACCCGCTCCATCAGCAGGCGCACCGGCAGGTTGCCAGCGGTCGGCAGCACCACGCCCATCTCCAGGCGCTCCCCGACGTGCCGAGGGGCCAGCGCACGCAGGTCAAGTTGCTGCTTCGTGCGCGTCTGCACGATCAAGCGCGGAGGCCAACGGGTCAGAAAATAGCGCCGCTGACCCCGACTCGGCCCATGCAAGGCGCGAAAACGTGCTCCATCGGCGAACCCGAGATCGGCAATCGCCAGTCCCCCCACCGGCACGTCCTCCACCGCCAGAGGGCTGCGTTTGTCACTGTGACGGCCCGCCGTCAGTTCCGGTCCTTGCAGCATGCCCGTACAGAGATCCAAACGCACGAACAGCTTGAGGGAGGCTTTCGTACCTTGCGTCCCCAACCAGATCGCGCAGAGGTCCTCTGGCAACGAGATGCTGCTGCTGTCTTCCAACAAGACGGCGGGAAACGGGCGCAGCCGTGACCAGGTGGCGGGGGCGAGATCTTGCATCTGCTGGCTGACCAGCAGATGCAAGATCTCGCGCAGCAGGTCACTGCCTTGCTGGGTGAAGCGCTGGGTGAAGCCACTGCTGCTGATGAACACCTCTCGACGCGCCGCCACCTGCGTCAATCCATCCAGGCTGATCTCCGGTTCTTGCCACCACCCGAAGATCAGCGTCTGCACAAAATCCGCTCCGCTCAGTTTCCGTTCGCGTTGTTGCCAGCCCGTTTCACGCGCCAGGCGGTTGGCCTCGCTTTCCAACACTTGGCTGAGAAGAGGGGCCAGCTGTGCTACACTTTTCATAGCTCTGCTCCTGGTGACTCAGACGTTTCGATATCATGATGATGTCACGCAGAGCTTTTTTTCGCCAGTCTTGCTTAACTTCATGCCTATGGGTGGGGCGGGGAACACATTCAGCGACTTTTGAGAAGCCCTGATCCCAGATGATGGTCCTCTTGACTTTCCCCAGATCTTTTCTTATAATTGTTATTAATCGGTCAGTCAATTAATATTGAGTGGTTAATAGAAAATTTCTGGAGAAGCAGTAATCAGCATGGCGCGAACGCCGAAAGTTGTAGAAGATCGTCGCGAGCAAATCATTGACGCAGCAATGCGCGTGTTCTCACAAAAGGGGTTTACGAGAGCAACCAATAAAGATATCGCACGCGAGGCAGGCATCACACCTGGCTTGATCTACCATTACTTTGAGAATAAGGAAGCTTTACTCAAGGCAATCGTAGAAGGTCGTTCACCTCTCAGGCTGGTAAGTTCTCTCTCTCCGCAGGTACTGATGCTGCCACCAGAAGTTTTTCTACGCTTTGTGATTTTGCAGGTACTGGGCATCGTCGAAGGAGAAAATTTTGTTCAGCTTCTGCGGGTCTTACTCCCAGAAGTAATACATAACCCTACTATGTCGCAGATGGGCACAGGAGTTCTGCAGAGAGTACTAGGATTTCTAGCAAGCTATTTTGCGTCCAAGATGGATACAGGAGAGTTATGTCAAGCAGATCCCTCACTTACTGCACAGGTCCTCATGGGGTGTGTTGTGGGTTTTGTATTGCGTCGTCAGATTTTACATGACCAGCTTGCCTTAGAGTACTCACACGAAGAGATCGCAGATGTTGTTGTTGAAACGGTCTGCAAAGGTTTACTGCCACGCTAAATTTTTTTTGAACCGGTATTAATTGGCTGATTAGTTAATAGACGGGAGGCAATATATGGAAGAAATCATTCCTGATGCCCACAAAGAACAGCACACAGAGGGGCAAGTGGGTAGTGAACCTATGGTGGTGGTCGAGCAGCTCGTCAAGCAGTTTGGTAAACTCCGAGCGGTTAATAACCTCAATATGACCATCTTCACGGGCGAGACCTACGGGTTGATTGGTCCTAATGGCTCCGGTAAGACCACGCTCATTCGTATGCTGGTAGGCCTGGTGCGGCCGACGAGCGGCATGATACGCATCATGGGTGAACGTATGCCGAGCGCCAAAGTCTCACCGCACCTGGGGTATATGACGCAACTCAGTGCGCTCTACCTCGACCTCACTGCGAAGGAGAACTTGCAGTTTTTCTGCAACATTTATGGCTTGCATGGTAAAGAACAGAATCGTCGTATCCAGGAGATACTTGAACGGGTCGACCTGGCTGATCGTGCCAATGATGTAGTCGGAAACTTCAGCGGGGGTATGAAGCAGCGGCTGTCTCTTGCCTGTGCCCTGGTACACTATCCACGACTAGCCGTGCTCGATGAACCGACCGTCGGCGTAGATCCTGAACTACGCCGTTCCTTCTGGGACTATTTTGCCCAGTTGAACAAAGAGGGTGTCACCATTATTGTCTCCACACACCATCTGGATGAAGCCAGCCGTTGTACACGCTTAGGTCTAATGCGCTCCGGTGCGATGTTAGCGCAAGATGCTCCTGAAGAATTGCTGCGTCAATCAGGCAAAGATAACATGGAAGATGCTTTTCTGCACTTTGCCAGCCGGCAGGAGGGACTTTAAATGAGTTTTGCACGTATCATGGCTCTCGCCAGCCGCATTATTCGACAGGTACTGCGTGACAGGCGCACTCTCGCGCTCATCTTTGTCGTACCTATTCTCATCATGACCCTGCTCTACTTCGTGCTAACGAGCACCAGCAGTGTTCACACGCTCGCCCTCGTTCGACCCACCGGCAGTGGGAGTGATCGGGTGAACACTCTTATTGATAAACTGTTGCCAGGCCAGCATAAACTGAAAGCCATCAATATCAATGCCGATCAAGTGGACAAGACGCTCAAGAACGGCGATGTTGCTCGACAGGTCTTTGCGGGTCAAAACCCGGCGGTGCAGATTAAATTGGAAGGCTCTGATCCTAACGTTGCCAGTGCCATGAATGATATTGCTACTGGACTGACCCGCCAGCTGGGTATAGCCCTGGCAACGTTGAAGGCGCAGCAGGCCAGCACCGGTCAGGGCGGCCAGATTCCTTTCACCCCGGGTGGGTCAATACCCTTTACCGTGAATGGCCCGCAATACCTGCATGGTGGTCCTCAATATACCTTCAATGACTCCATTGCTCCCGTGTTCATTGGCATCTTCTCATTCTTTTTCGTCTTCCTGCTCACCTCGGTGGCGTTCTTACGGGAGCGTTCGCAGGGCACGATTGAGCGTGTGATGGTCTCGCCATTGACGCGTACAGAACTGGTCATAGGCTACATCTGCGGCTTTACACTCTTCGCACTGGTGCAGTCGCTTGTGATCTTGCTCTTTGTCGTCTTTGCCTTACGAGTACACTACAGTGGCAACCTGGC
>VBFM01000361.1:2412-5717 GCA_005882595.1 Chloroflexota bacterium | reverse complement strand
CTTTGGAGGTATAAATATGCAAAACGATGTAACCCGATCCGAGGGGCAGGTAAGTCCACAAATACCCCAATCTGAGCAAGTAGAACAAACAACCTGCTGTATCGTAGGGAGCGGCCCGGCCGGTGCCGTCCTTGCCCTGCTTCTGGCGCGTAAAGGCATTCCTGTTATACTGCTCGAAGAGCACATGAACTTTGACCGAGACTTCCGAGGTGATACAATACATCCCTCGATCATGCAGATCATGGATCAAATAGGCCTGGCAGATAAGTTGCTGCAGATACCTCATACACGGGCCTACAACTTACCCGTCCAGACTGCCGAGGGATCCTTTACCCTCGCTGATTTCCGTCGTCTCAAAACACGCTTTCCATATATTGCGTTGATCCCCCAGGCACAGTTCCTTGAGTTCATCACGGCTGAGGCGAAACGCTATCCGAACTTTCAGCTGGTAATGGGTGCAAGAGTAGAGAAACTGATCGAGGAGGACGGATACATCCATGGCGTTCACTGCCGGGGGCAGGATGGCTGGCACGAGGTACGGGCTACCCTGACTGTAGCGGCAGATGGCCGTTTCTCTCGTGTGCGCAAATTAGCCGGTTTTAAGTCAATTCAAACGGCACAGGCTATGGACGTACTCTGGTTCCGCTTGCCCTGGAAGCCTGGAGACTCAAGGGAATCGGCTGGCCGGCTTGGCAGCGGTCACATCCTGGTAATACTCAACCGCGCTGATTACTGGCAGATGGGCTATGTCATTCCGAAAGGTGGCTACCAAAAACTGCGTGCCGCCGGCCTGCCTGCTTTTCAACAAGAAATAGCCGGGTTATTACCTGAATGGGCTGATCGCCTGGATACCATTCAGGAGTGGAAACAGGTCTCGGTGCTCTCGGTCGAGTCGAGCCGTCTCCCTCGCTGGTACCGTCCCGGCCTGCTGCTCATAGGCGACGCGGCCCATGTCATGTCCCCTGTAGGTGGGGTTGGCATCAACTACGCTATTCAAGACGCCGTGGTAGCAGCGAATGTACTCAGTGAGCCACTCAAAGCTGGCAAAATACGCCTGCGGGACCTGGCAGAGGTGCAGCGGCAGCGAGAGTGGCCCACAAGGATTATTCAAGGATTCCAGAACATCATACAAAAGCAGTTTCTCGGCAGTGTACTCAAATCAGACAAGCCGATTAGAGTTTCACCTTTTTTGCGTTTTCTACTACGCATACCCGTAGTGCGAGATCTTCCTGCACAATTTATTGCTTTTGGTCCTCGTTCTGTACATTTGAAGGATCCTAAGCAGGAATCGTGCTCACCTGTTTCTCGAAGTTCTTGAAGAACTGACCAAGGGCCATCTTCACCGCACCTTTGAGAACAATTTCAGGGGTTGAGGCAATCTTGCCTTCTATCTCAGCATGCGCGTTGTAGTTCAGCATCGTCCCTTCTGGATCATCAGACAAATCTACCGTACATACGGCCTTGATTGAGCCCATTGAGCTGTTTGGTTCCGCGAATAAGACGACACGTGAAGGGGGAATAACTTCTCCGGTTCGCAAAAACACTACGTACGGCCCCTTGAGACCGGGAATGTTGGGGCTGATCTTCAATTTCAATTGTTGACCGTCCGCTGTATCGACTAACTTAGCATTTTCACAGCCTGGAACGCTCTCCTGGAGAACTTCAGGATTTAACAAGGCTGAAAATACCTGTTGCCGGGGCGCTTTAATCTTCTGTGTACCCGTAATATCCATGTGGAATTTTTTCTTTCCTTCTAGTGAAATGATTTTTCGTTTTCCATGCCAGTTGATGAGACGAAATTGGTTACCTGTCCCCCAGACAGAATGCTACATTTCGTCTGGCCTCTATTATGACGGATATGGCCGTACACATCAATAGATGTGGCATGAAGTACTATGGATTTATCCTTGCCGGATACCCTACTCTTTTTTATGCATTAGTGCTGTTGTAGTGCCGCAGCGAAGAGAGCAACGACAAGGACAACGAGGCCGCAGATTAGTAAGAGGGCTACTCCTATTGGAATGAGCACGACTGCCGTTGCCCTTCCTCCGCTAAGGCGATGCACAGCCATGACTGAAAAGATCGCCAGTACTATGCGATAGATGCCTATTGCTATAGCAATGAAACCGCCTGCGATAGGAATCAAGGCAATCAGGCTCGAGACTATGCCAAGTGGTACATCGAATAGCAAATAGGTATAGCTCTGGGTCAGGAATGTCCCTTGTCCGCCAAAGGCCCTGGCAAGGCCGTAGATGATAGCCATGCCAATGAAGAAAAACAGAGGTATTAGAATAATTTGACCGAAAGTGATACCCAATGTGATAGATCGAATCGATTGTAGGAGTGCGGGGTTCACAGACCCGCCACTGGTCGGTGTGTTTAAGTTCGTCCCTGAGATCAAGGTTGCAAGGTAACTTAATATGGTAGAAATGATAGCGTAAAAAATGAGCTGTACCCAGACAATATCCCAGCTTGCTTTACCCATCTCCTCAGCGAAGGTCATCGGACCTGGTTTCGTTATGACCTTGATATATTGATTGGGCAAATTTCGAATGGCCTCGCCCAGTGGGAGTGGCGCTGATTGCGGAGGAGGATAATAACCCGGGCCGCCTTGATAGCCAGGAGGGCCATATGTTGGTGTAGCATAGGGGTTCTCTGGCGGGTTAGCGTAGGGGTTTGGTGGTGCGTTATAAGGGTTTGGCGGGGAGCCATAGCCTGTATTCGGGTTATCTGGCTGCCCCTGGTTTGGATCCCAAGCCATAGCTGTTCTCCTTACTTTGATTACGATTATTTTCGTAGATCTGCAATCGGATGAGTACCATCTTCATGATAGCATAACGTATCTTGCCTGTCTAATTAAAACGGTTTTCAGATGTGCCTCATAAACATCCCGCTGCATCTTGTTTACTTGCGGCAGCTTCTCATGGTCTCGTATAATGACGTTAGAATGTAATTTTCTCACTTTGTTGCAAGCAGTAGGCACGAAACAAAGGGGTTTCGGGATGTTTGTCAGCACTGTTGGAGGAGGCGAAGGCTCCGCCCTCACTGTAATTCTCCCTGTGCGTCATAACAGTTCGGTTGCTACTTCTCCCCCAACTCCTACCATTAAAAAAAGGTTACTCTTCAGGACTTCTCGCCGCCGTAGGCGGCTCGACCATTTTGTGTGAGTTGCAGACTTTGCAGCCTGCGGCTGCAAAGTCTGCAACTCACACAAAATCCTTGCGAACTGCCGTAGGCAGTGAGGAATCAAGCAAAGAGGAGACCTGAATAGTTACAAATAAGGAGAGAGATGCCAATGTCCGAAC
>VBFM01000361.1:0-2195 GCA_005882595.1 Chloroflexota bacterium | reverse complement strand
GATGATGCCGAGCGGTCCTATCGCGAAGCGACGAAGCGCGGAGCGCAAGGCGTTCTGGAACCTGCTGTGAGCAAAGATGACTATGGCCCGGTGAAAATGTCAAGCATTGCCATTTATGGTGACACCGTACTTTCTTTCGTTGAACGCCAGGACTACAAGGGGGCATTTTTACCAGGGTACCGCCCCTTTGATACGAATGTTCCGCGCCGGGCTCGAGCTGCAGGCCTGGCCGCCATTGACCATGTCGTGGGCAACGTTGAACTGGGTAAGATGAACGAGTGGGTCGCTTTCTTCGAGCGGGTACTCGGCTTTACCCAGCTGATTCACTTCGATGATCGCGCTATCAGCACAGAGTACTCCGCCCTCATGTCGAAGGTCATGCAGAATGGAAGTGGTCGCATCAAGTTTCCTATTAACGAACCGGCACCAGGTCGCAAAAAATCGCAGATCGAAGAGTACCTGGATTTCTATCGCGGCCCCGGTGTACAGCATATCGCCCTCAATACCTCTGACATTATCACCACGGTACGCGGCCTGGAGGAGCGCGGCGTAGAATTTCTCAAGACGCCGCACAATTACTATGAGACCGTGCTGGATCGTGTTGGCAAGATTGCCGAGGATGTCGAGCAGTTAGCGGAACTGGGGATCCTTGTCGATCACGACGATGAGGGCTACCTGCTGCAAGTCTTCTCCAAGCCTATTGTCAATCGCCCGACGGTCTTCTTTGAAGTGATTGAACGCAAAGGTGCCCGCGGCTTTGGCGAAGGGAACTTCAAGGCCCTTTTCGAGGCACTGGAGCACGAGCAGGAGCTGCGAGGAAATTTGTAAGATGAAACTCGTAACGTTCAGAACTCCTGATCGTGCCACCCACGCGGGCGTTGTCTTTGGAGAGCGTGTATTCACTCTCGACTATCCAACGGTGCTTGAACTGTTGCGCGACCCTGAAGGCCTGGCGAAGGCACATAATGTGCTCAGAGAATCAGGAAAAGAGTACATCCAGAACGAACCGGATTCGCCAGCGCCTCTGGCTGAAGCGGCATTGAGTCTGGTGTCAAAGGTAATACATGAGAGACGCACTGTTGAATACACACTAAATGAGCTGGTGCTCCTCCCGCCCATTCCTGATCCACCATCGGTACGCGATTTCTATGCCTTTGAGCAGCATGTCAAGGCAGCCCGGGCTAGGCGAGGCCTGGGGATGATTCCTGAATGGTACGAAATCCCCACCTTCTACTTCACCAACAATAGCGAAATCTACGGCCATGATGAGCCTGTTCCCTACCCGGTTGGCAGCAATGAACTGGACATTGAGCTAGAGATTGCCTGCGTTATTGGCCGTGAAGGAAAGGATATTCCTGTCGAAGAAGCGGCAGACTACATCGCTGGCTACACCATCATGAATGACTGGAGCGCCCGCGACTTCCAACGCAAGGATATGAAGCTCAATCTTGGGCCGGGGAAGGGCAAAGATTTTGCAACATCGCTCGGTCCATGGCTGGTAACGCCCGATGAGCTGGCCTCGCGCCGCAGCGGAAGTAGCGCCGGTGAACTGGTTTCATCACAGGATGCAGGTGAACTCGTCTCACGCCGTCAGGAGAGTGGAGCAGACGAACGTTACGATATGACCATGATCGCTCGTGTCAATGGTAAAGAAATCTCACGTGGTAACTTCAACCAGATATACTACAGCTTTCCGCAGATGATCGCCTATGCCTCGCGCAATGCGCGTTTGCGTGCCGGTGATGTGCTGGGCCTCAGCGCCGCTTGCGGAGCATTTCAATTCTTTTGCGCTCCAGAGGGTGCGTAGGGGCCCGATTTATCGCGCTCAGGGGTGAAGTGGGGCAAACGTAGGCACCAGATTTGAGGAGGAATACAAATATGCCGAGTTATCATAGTTTGGGGCAGATACCCCACAAGAGACATACACAGTTTCGCAAACCAGACGGAACACTCTACTACGAGGAACTTTTCGGCACCGAGGGTTTTTCCGGTAACTATTCCAACATTTACTACAACTATCCACCGACACGGGTAAAAAAAGTCGAGAAGTTCATGCAGGTGAACTATGAAGAGTGGCCTTTAGAAGTACAGCGTCACCACCACTTAAAAACGGCAGAAATGACTCGTGATGGAGACCCCGTGCTGGGACGCCAGGTACTGATGTTCAACAAGGACGTAGCCCTGGCTATAGCCCA
>VBFM01000360.1:473-4747 GCA_005882595.1 Chloroflexota bacterium | reverse complement strand
CCCTTGTGAGCGGTCAGGTGCGCGAGCATCAAGCGCTTCAAGATGTGGCGTTGCCTGGAATTTAGCGCGTTGTAGCATCCTCGTTCGAGAGAACTTCGTCAACCAGGCCATACTCAACCGACTGTTGCGCAGTCAGGAAGTAGTTGCGGTCAGCATCCTGCTGGATGCGCTCGCGCGTCTGACCGGTGTGACGAGCCAGAATGTCATAGATGCTGCTGCGCAGGCGCAGGATCTCACGGGCCGTGATTTCGATATCCGCCGCCTGTCCTTCAGCGCCGCCCAGAGGCTGGTGAATCAGTACAGTAGAATTGGGCAGACAGTAACGTTTGCCTTTTTCGCCCGCGGCAAGCAGCACCGCGCCCATGCTCATAGCCATGCCGACGCACACGGTGGCAACATCGGGCTTCAACCATTGCATGGTGTCATAGATGGCAAGTCCTGCGTAGATCACGCCGCCGGGCGAGTTGATGTACAGCCAGATGTCCTTGGTCGCGTCCTCGCTCTGGAGGAATAGCAACTGCGCCACCGTCAGGTTGGCAACATTATCGTCGATGGGCGTGCCGATGAAAATGATGCGCTCCTTTAACAGGCGCGAATAGATGTCCATGCCCCGCTCACCACGAGGCGTTGATTCAATCACGTTGGGGACAATAATGCCCCGCGGTTCCATAACTTCACGAGTGTCTTTGATCCAGCGAGGATCATTTGGGTTAAATTTGCTACCCATCTTTGCTCCTTTTAATATTTCAGAAACGATCTGTCTCACTTACCAGGGCAGGGGCAAGCCCAGCCCGTACCCTAGACGAAGCACGACCACCGCCCGTCTAGGGTACGGGCTGGGCTTGCCCCTGCCCTGGTGTCGTCCTTGCGTGTTCGATATGAGACATTATCGGCAAAAACTGAATGTGCAGAGGAACCCTGCTATTACAGGGTCGTGTACCGTTATGATAGCACCTGCAATGCACAAACGCAAGGATAAAGCAGGTGAATTTGGCACTCTCACGTGATGTTTGCTAATTTTGTTTATTCTCACCTGGATAAACCCAGGCGGTAATCTCTAGCACGATCAAATACCACTTTGGTGACAAGGCCTGTATCCATTAAGCGCGAGTAGATGCGTTCATCAATAGCCTGCAGGCCCTTGGGATTCGCTGTAATGACCGTTGGAAAGCGAGAATTATAGCGGTAATTGAGTAACTGGAAGAGTTTTTCGTTGGCCCAGGGAGAGCTCTGGTGCGCTCCCAGGTCATCCAGCACCAGCATTTCCGCCTCACGCATTCGAGCAAATAATTTGTCATAGACCTCGGTGGCTGTCGGAGCGAAAGCCGCACGCAGGTGATCGAGCAGATCTGGTACGGTAGCAAAGAGTACCAGCGCGCCATCGTCCAGGCTTTGATTGGCGATGGCAGCGGCGAGATGCGTTTTACCGCAACCATTCGGCCCGATAAAGAGCAGCCAGCCATCCGGGTCACGCGCAAATTTATTGGCGACATTGTAGGCTTCCTGTACGCCGGCTACGCGCGAATTAAAGCTCTCGAAACTCTTGTTGTAAAATGCGCCGAGATCGGACATCTGCTCCAATTGCTGACGTCGTTTTTGTTTGCGTTCAGCCTCTTTACATTTACAGGCAATGGGTTTGCCAAAACTGGGGTCTCCATATGGCACATCTGCACGTAAATATCCAGCACCCTTGCAGATTGGACATGGCCCTGTTGTGGGTGCGTAGAATGCAGTTTGCCGACTCAGTATCATCTGACGGTTCGGCTGTACAGGTGATTGGTCTTGCGGCAAATCCTGGCTCATACGCACAATCGTTTGTGCTCTGTTGAGCGGCTGTGTGGCTCGATGTGTTTGCCTGACTTCCTGCGGCGCTGTTAATGGAGATGGAGGAAGGGGTACTGGCAGGCGCCCGTCACGCCCATCCCGCATCATTGGCATTGGCAGGTTAGCCTCTTCTTCTGACAATGAATGCAATTCTCGTGTCGCCATTGAACGGTTGCCCTTATAGGTCTGGGCAATCCTCGCGGCGGCTCGGTTCACGGTATGGGTGCTGTCCGGTGCCTGCGGATGCGCGCGCTCATCGTACACATCGTTTTCCCAGTCGCCATAGCGAATAATGGCGGTGTCATCTTCCCACTCGTGCTGGACATCAGCCTGTACCATAGGGCGATGAGCATCTGCATGCATTGAGGGCATACTTCTGCCGGGTGACCAACCCCCGCGCTCAGGTGTGAATTTGTCTTCCGTTGGCCTGCTTGCTTGCACACGCTGTTGATTATATGGCGGACGCTGAGCGTAGGCGTTGGGGTCACTTTGCTCGCGGCGCGTTGCGGGTGGGAGAGTACGCTGCCCCCCTGTCTGCGGAGCATTTGGAGCATGCGCAGGTTGTCCCAGGCGCGCGGTCTGCTCAGGCAAGGGACGACGCGGCGGTGCCGCGCCCGGTCGCAACCCCTGTGAAGGCGTTTGGTGCGTTGATCGAAGATCGCTTTCCTGCTGGCGTCGCTGCGCCTTTCTGCTGAAGATATCGTTCAGGCGTTCCATGCTTGCCTGCCTTCCGTTTCCCAGCGCCGTAAAATGGCGCGGATATAACTCCATTTTCGTTTATTATGCAATACCGCTTCGCGGAACGCTACTTCAATCCATTCCGCCGGATACTGATCGGCAGCATCTTTGAGTTCATCTGCGATCAGCGGAGAGAGCAACCCGATATTTTGCTCATATAATACAAAAATATTAGGACGGTCAATCTGTACCTGTATATGTGATGACGATTCAAATCCCCGTAAAGCAGTTGGTCTCTCTGCTGGAACAATCATTTCATGCATTTCCTCAACCTGCTCGACTTCAACATTGAGCAAGCTTCCAGGAACGACTTCACCTCCTTGCAATTCATTGACGACTTTTCGGCTGCGGGCTGTGTTAAAGAAATACCAGCCAATCAGCTCCTCCTCGTCACTTTCTTCCCTCAATAGTTTCAGGTGTATGCGCAGGATAGTCCCACGCGCTACGGCCTGGTCCAATCCGTGATGCAGTCGCTCTTCTACCGGGCGTGGATCACCTTTGCGTTTGAGGCTGCGCAACAATACCACATCTGCCATCAGCTCGCGGTCGCTGACGCAGCGTGGGTCCCCTTTTTTTTGTGCCAGCAGCCAGAAGAGGTGCAGCGTGACTTTGAGTTCCGCCATATCCTCGATCTCTGGCAGCAGTACCGTAAAAAATACGTCCGGTACCGGCACATAGGGATTTTTCCCCGATGGAAATCCGGCAAAGAGTGTCATGTTCGCTCTTATTCTTCTGCGGCCTGGTTGATTTCCAGGTCGCGAAAACGGGTCTGGCTGGCCTGAAAATATAAACTGATGTCGCCCAGCGGCCCATTCCGATGTTTCGCCACAATAATATCCGCGATATTTTTCTTTTCTGAATCCTGGTTATATACGTCGTCTCTATAAATAAACATGACGATATCTGAGTCTTGCTCGATTGAGTTATGTGTCACAATATCGCCTGCTACAAAGTTATGTAGCCCTTCTACCGTCAGATCATAGACCTCAGCTTCGCCATCAGGTTCTATAGAGATAATCTCATCCCAATAGACATCACTGTGCGCAAGCCTTGTTAATTCCTCGCTCTGAACTACACATGCAAGACGGCTAGTACGTTCTCGGCTCAGGTTTTGTTTATACAAACCTGTACCGCAGTAAGCGTTCCCTAGAGCAGCTTGCATCTGACGGCTCGTTATGCTGGCTATAGCCATAGCAGGAACAGCAAAAAGCCGCCATATCTCGCGTGGTAATACATCACGATTAGTGTTGGCAGGTGTAAGAGCAAGAGTATTGACAATTTCAACCTGATGCACCAATTTTTTCTGGCTTAATGCACCAATTTGATTAATAAATTGCTCCATATCAGGCTTGCCGCTGATTGCTACATGATACTGATCGCGCCCCTTTCCTACCTGTGGGTGCCGTGACAATCTCGCATTGATATCTAGACGCAACAAAATCGACTGCACTTGTTGGGTTAATATCTTACTACTCGACGCGTAGTAGATATTGGCGTAGTGTTTTTTGCCTTGACTCCAGTTGATACACCCGTCTGTTGACCACAGGTGACGCAGAAAACGCGCAATGCCTGTGGTAGGTTGAGCAAATACCTTATCAGGTATCCGTTTCTCATATGAGCGAAGCCCTGCAATTCCCATACTATCTAGCCAGCTCAGAATAGGATTGTGTATCCTGTGAGTAAGGTGATAGCTTGGAGGTAAATAAACCTGA
>VBFM01000360.1:0-440 GCA_005882595.1 Chloroflexota bacterium | reverse complement strand
GCATCACCAAAGACGGCCTTCGCCAGACTTGCGACAGTTTCTGCCAACTCTACTTCGTGAGTTGTATATTGAACAGCATGACTAGGCAATGTGCAACCATCACCAATAAGATGACCAAGTAGTGCTAACTCGTCGTCACTCATACTAGCTTCTGTAGGGCCCGGTAATCGGCGAGGCAACGCAATACGTATACCGGGAACCAGCATGTCAAGTCGCTGCCAGCCTTGTATCGTCAGAAATTGATGGTTTGCTGTAGCACGAATACTTCGTCCCAATCTGGTAGTCAACTTGAATACAGGCTTGCACCCGGTGGCGAAAGCATTACTCACCTCACGAGGTTCTAGTTGCCATGTTTCAGTATTCAAGGCAAGCACGCGGAACCCCGATTGTCCTATCAGTTGCTCGATTGGCTTATAGGTTCCTGCGTCGGGCAAATACAC
>VBFM01000359.1:0-4141 GCA_005882595.1 Chloroflexota bacterium | reverse complement strand
TACCTTAGCGGAACTCAAACAATATAGAGAAGTAGTTGAGACTGGTGAGGTGGCGACTCAACAACAAGTTACGTTTCTTCACCAGAAGATTGATGATATCAATGGGACCATAGCAGAATTGGAGCGGATACGAGCACACTTGACGACGTTAATCCAGATGAAAAAAGTGGATCTTTTTGTACAAGAGCTTTCATCCACCATCAGCAAACCTGCGTAAGATCCAAGTTATTCGACAATTAACAGTTGCCTTTCTCGTCTACCCTGCGAATGCCTTCAAACGCGGAAAAGCGGAAAATATTTACTGAGAATTGTTCCTGACGAATAGGGTTTGATACGTTACTCTACTCCAATGTCCCAGGCCTGTTGTAAATCAGCTTTTGAATAGCATTGAAAGGCCATCAGGGTGTTGGTTTTGGTGATGCCGGGGAGTTGTACCATGCGGTTGGTGACGACTTCGGCCAGGTCTTCGTATTGGTGGAGGCGCAGGAGGGCGACGAGGTCGTATTCGCCGGTGACGGAGTAGACTTCGGCGACGCCTTGGATTTCCAGGAGGTTCTGGGCGGTCTCGTTGATTTGATTGCGTTGTACGTTGATCAGGACGACGGCGGATATCATAATTTGCTCCTTACAGGCCTTGTAGGGGCGGTGGTGGGACTTCGGGTAATTTCATGCTCATGCCGATGACTTTGAGTTTTTTGCCTAGGGATTCGACGCCGTAACGGGGCGTGACCCAGGGGTCTTCGCCTACTGCCAGGGTTTGTTGAACCTGCTGCTGCGCGGGCATGATGGCGGCAATGGCGATGGGCGCGTATTTGTTAATGGCGGCGTGTATGACATTGGCATAGGCTTTATCGCGCTGGATCATCTCGCGGAGGAATTTCACGCCGAAGACGACATGGCGTGATTCGTCCCGGGCGACGGCGGTGAAGCCACCGCGAAACGCGGGGAAGAGTCCACGGGCGCGATAGAATTCCAGGATGCCGCGCTGGCCGGCAAGGGCCATGGTACCTTCGACGACGACATGGTAGAGCGTAATGCCCTCAACCAGGTGGGCGAGGTCGCCAGGCTCCTGTCGAATGCGCTCAGACACTTCCATGAGGGCATCGATGAGGATGTATTGCAGGTTTTCGTTCATGTACTGGCGGGCAAAAGCCAGGGCTTCCTCTAATGTACCAGTTTCTACACCCATGACTTCGCTGAAGAAACGCGCGAAGAAGACGGTATGGCGCGCTTCATCGACCAGTTGGGTAGTGAGAAAGATGCGCATCTCCTCATCGGGCATGGCCAGCACATAGGGGGCGAGTGTGTTGGTGACATCCGCCTCTCCATGGAAGAAGGCGGAGAGTCCATAGATGCGCGCTTTGCGTTCGTCTTGCGACATGCCTGCCCATTGCTGGCGGTCTTCACTGAAATCGATATCCTGGGCGCGCCACTGCTGACGCTCCCAGCGATAGTAGAGTTCGCGATAGGTGGGCAGGTGTACCAGCCCTTCATCGATGATATGCAGGACGTTGTCGATGGGGGTTTGCTGCAACTGCGCCAGTGAAGCCTGTTCCAGCGGGGTATCAATTGACATGGTGTTTCCTTAGCTCCTTTTTGTCGATCTTGCCCACAGCATTGCGCGGCAGAGCATTTACAAACTCAATCTCGCTGGGCGTCTTGTAGTTGGCCAGCTTTTCACGACAGTATGCTTTGAGTGTTTCCGCATCGACCTCGCCACGCGCTACCACGAACGCCTTGACTTCTTCACCCATACGTTCGGATGGAATGCCGATGACCGCCGATTCGATCACCGCGGGATGGCTGTTGAGGGCCTCTTCGACATCGTGTGGATAGACGTTGAAGCCGCCGCGAATAATGAGGTCTTTCTTGCGCTCGACAATATAGAGGTAGCCATCTTCGTCAAAGCGTCCCATATCGCCTGTATACAGCCAGCCATCGCGCAAGGTGGCCTGGGTGGCACCGGGCATGTTGTAATAGCCTTTCATGACGTTGGGGCCACGCGCGATGATCTCGCCCACCTCGCCAACGGGAACCGGCCGGTCGTTCTCATCCACAATCTGGACCTCCACATTTGCGATGGGTTTGCCAACCGAACCGGGCTTACGCGGCATATCAAGGGTATGCCCGGAGAGTACCGCGCTGGCCTCCGAGAGTCCATAGCCTTCGAGTATCTGGCAATGAAATTTTTGCTCGAAACCCGCCAGGATTGAGAGGGGTAGGGGAGCAGAGCCGCTGACGCAATAGCGCAGGCTGCTTGTATCGTACTTCTCGGTATCAGGAGTATAGAGCAGGGCCACAAACATGGCCGGGACGCCCGCGAAGGCGTTCACGTGGTAGCGCTCAATGGCAGAAAGCACGGCGGTGGTATCAAAACGTGGGTGAAGTACGGCTTTCGTGCCGTTTAAGTAGCCGACATTGGAGGCTACGAGGCCGTAGGCATGCGCCAGGGGCAGGATTGCCAGCTGCATCTCGCCGACACGCTGGTTTATTTCCCCATCGCTATCAGCACCTCTACTAGAGACCGCGTTCGAGACCACGTTGCGATGGGTCAGTTCCACGCCCTTGGGACTGCCGGTTGTGCCGGAGGTGTAGAGGATAACGGCGGTATCATCAGAAGAAAGGGAGAGGCCTTCCAGGTCGCGCAGGTATTCGTCCCCGTGAGAGTTTCCGCGCGCAAGCACATCTTTATAGGCAAGAATTTCGTAGGGGTGGGATGCAAATTGCGCCCCTACATCGCCTGTGGAGATGATGTAGCGCAGTGAGGGGAGATCGGTCAGCGCGGATTGCAGGAGCGGCAGCAGAATAGGGCTGGTGATAATGGCTTTAGCGGCGGAGTTTTCGGCAATGTAGCGCACTTCGGGGCCTTTGAGCAGTGGCAGGACGGGAATGATGACGGCTCCCGCGCGGGCGATGGCCTGGTAGGAGATGACGACTTCGGGGCAATTGAGCATCATCACGATGACGCGATCACCTTTTTGAATGCCCAGCGCACGCAAACCCGCGGCCAGTTGGGTGGCTTCTCTGGCAATCTGGATGTTGGTATATTCGCGCACCTCTTGTTGTTGCAAATCTTCGTAGATCAGCGCAGTAAATTCGCCGTAATGCAGGCAGTTGTAGATGGACAGGTCGTAGAGGAAACGCAGGTCTGCAATCTCCATGGTGCGCGTGTTCTCCGTCATACTCCAACCTCCGCCGATTGTGTCTGGGGGGCAACGATGGCAGCGTCACCGATGGTGACCTTCTCACCCTTCTGGTTCTGTGCCCAGCACTCAATCGAGATGGAGCTTTGTCCGTCAACGCTTGTGTTATGTTTCACGACACCATGACAGGTCAGAGTATCACCCAGGCGTACCATCGCGACATAGCGCACTTTGAGATGAGCCAAAAGCGCCTGGGGAATATCAGCAATCTGCTGCTGAATAAATTGCCCAAGAAAGGCCATGCTCAGCATGCCGTGTGCAATCACGCTATCAAGCCCCACATTGTGCGCGGCCTCTTCGCTCAGGTGAATGGGGTTGTAATCACCCGATGCCTCCGCATAGCGACGAAGCTGCTCTTGCGTAACAGGCGGTTTGACCAGTGGAGTAAGCTCTTGACCAATGGCGGTGTCTAATATGCTCACTTTTTGCCTCCATGTCCGTGTGGAAATGTTTAAAATACAGGATGCATGGAACGCCAGGGACTGGGCGGAGCTTCGAGCACCGCTGGCTGCCAACCAGGCTCTCCATACAAAACGGTTGGGTTCCATTTAGGATTTTTTGAGCAGAAGCGGTAGCGTTTCTGCCAGGCACGATTCACTTTCTGTTTTTCGTGAAAAGCGGTATCCAGGCCGAGTTGAAAGCTGAGAAGCTGCGCATAATAGGGTTGGAGGCGATACTCCACGGAATCTGTATCAAGTTCGTGATCGGCAAAGGACATCTGCAGGTCGAAACAGTAGGGATAGTGCATGACTTCCGGGTCACGATCCTCTTCATCCGCCCAGTGAATGAGAATCAACAAACCCAGTACCTCAAACTGGCAGTATGGCTCGCCCGAAAAGGAGCTTTGCTTAAAAGGTGGCAGTGAGAAGAGATTGCGTACCTCTGTTGCGAGTTGTTGCAGAGATTTCTCCGTTTTGATACAGATTTGAAACGACATA
>VBFM01000358.1:0-6893 GCA_005882595.1 Chloroflexota bacterium | reverse complement strand
TGGTGGCGAGAGAGATACGCCCGGAGCGGCACTTTAGCTGGTGGCACATGGTCGTGTACGTGTTCCTGGCGATTTTCACCATTACCTCGGTAGGGCCGCTGATCTTTACATTGATCTCGTCGTTCAAGACGATGCGTGATGTGCTGGCCTTTCCACCGAGCCTTATTCCAAATCCAGCCGTCGTCACCAACTACGCGACAATCATAAGCAACCCTTTCTTCCTTCGTTGGATTCTTAACGCGTTCATTTATGCCGTTGTCGCCACCATTCTCAACGTGGTCTTCTCATCGATGGCCGGCTATGCCCTTTCACGGATGAACTTCCCTGGTAAAGAGCTCATCTTCCTGGCCACGCTGTCCGTGATGATGATCCCGCTGGCTGTAACACTCATCCCCAAGTTCCTGGTGGTGAATGGCCTGGGGGTGATCAACACTTACTGGGCGTTGATCCTGCCGGGTATGGCTCAACCGTTCTCCGTTTTCATCATGGTGCAGTTTATGAAAGGACTTCCTAAAGAGCTGGAAGAATCGGCCAAGATCGATGGAGCATCGACCTGGCGTACCTTCTTCCAGATCATCCTGCCCCAGGTGAAACCCGCGCTCACTGCTGTCGCTATTCTCACCTTCCAGGGAGCCTGGAATGATTTCCAGTGGCCGTTAGTGGCTCTAGGAACGCAGGATATGTATACTCTGCCCCTGGGACTGTTCTTCTTCAAGAGCGCCCACTACACGGAGTACAACTTGCTGCTGGCCGGTTCGATGTTCAACACCATTCCTATCTTGCTCCTCTTCTTCATCTTCCAGCGCTACTTCATTGAAGGCGCCGTGTCTTCAGGAGTGAAAGGGTAACATCCTGTAACCGCGGGGAGGAGACATCCGTTGCTATAAGCAGAGGCTATCTCCTCCCGTGAACTGAATTCATAGCTCCAAAATGGAAAGGGCCCAGGTTGGAAATCACCCCATCTCAAGCTGACCTCGCTCTCGACAGCGAGGTTTTGCATACCTTTTGGCGCAAAGCGCTGGCCACGTTGCAATCGTTGCAAACTCCGCTGGGTGTGATGGCCAGCGGCCGCGATGATCAATTCCACGCCATTTTTGGTCGTGATTCTCTCTGGACCGTGTTATTGGCGCTGGAGACAGGCCGTCTCTTGCAGGAGAAGGAGACGCAGCCAGGAAGCAGGCACGCTTCTTCTCTTTTGCACGCTGCTTCCTACCGGGACTGGATGCACGAACTGGCAGCCAGCGTGCTTCGGGGCCTGGCCCGCCTGCAGGGGCGCGTCGTCAATGATGTCAACGAGGAACAGCCTGGTCGCATCGTTCATGAATATTGGGACCCGGTGCCGCAGCGCATGATTGTGGCGCGCTGGCCGGTCATCGATGGGCGCTATTATGGTGCCTTTGACGCAACATTTCTCTTTATCATCACAGCAGCCCAGGTCGACGCCTACTTCCGCGACCAGCAGTTGCTTGAAGAACTCTGGCCGCACATTCACGCGGCGTTGCACTGGATGCTCGATTGGTCCGACCTCGACCAGGATGGCCTGGTGGAGTATAGCAGGCGCAATCCAGAGTTTATCGGCCTGGCCAACGAGGTGTGGAAAGACAGCGGTGAAGCTATCCAGCCGCTCCCGCATGAAACTCTCCTCCACCCGCTCGCCTGGATCGAGGTCCAGGGTTATGCTCTCTCAGCCTATAGCGGCTATATCGAGATGGCCAGCAAGCTCAATCGTCTCGACCCTGACCTGCACCGAGAAATCCAGCGCCGCGTCGAGCGTCTCCAGCAAGGGCTGACACACTTCTGGCTTGCCGGTGAGCAATTTCCCGCCATCGCCCTGGATGGTCAGAAGCACCCTGTAGCCGTGGTCTCGTCGAATCCAGGGCACCTGCTCTGGAGTGGGGTTATCGACAAACAGCAGGCAGAGCAGATATGCCGGCGCCTGGTGCAGCCAGATATGCTCACCCCCTGGGGAGTGCGCACCCTCTCGGAACAGGCGTACTACTACAACCCCTTCATGTACCACTGCGGTGCCGTGTGGCCTTTCGATAACGCTGTGATCGCGGCAGGACTGCAGCGCTACGGTTTCAATCCAGAGGCCCGCCGCGTCGCTCACGCAATCCTGCAAGCCTTCCTCGCCATCGACGACCCCGTAGAGCTTTACGTAGTGCTGCCCTCAAGCTGGATTCGCTCTCCTCGTATCGAGCAAGCATGGGCGCTGGTGGATTACTTCTATGCCAGTGGCGTCCAGGCATGGACGGCCGCGGCTATACTCTACCTGGCGTCACTGCTCCTGTATGGCTGAGCCTGTTTCAGTGAGGTAATGCCCCCAATATTCATTCCACGTCCAAATCCGCGATGGACTCCCGTATCCAGGTCGGGCGATAGGGAAAGCGCTCCACCTGTTCGCGTGTGGTGACTCCTGTCAGCACCAGGATCGTGCGCAATCCGCTCTCGGTCCCGGCAACGATATCAGTATCCATGCGATCCCGGGCATTGATTGTACGCAGGGCCGTGCGCATCATCAGCGGATTCGGTTTGCCGATGAAGTAGGGCTTCACGCCCGTGGCTGCGCTGATTAACGCCGCGACCGCTCCCGTCGCGGGGACGATTCCTCCCTCACCTGGCCCCATCACATCGGGATTGGTGGCAATGAAACGCGCGCCTGCCGTCACAAAGCGGATCGCGCGGGTAATGCGGTCAAAGCTATACGAGGTCGTCTCACCCAACACTACGTACTCTGGTTCTTGATCGGTTAGAATATAGCCCGTATCATGCAGCGCTGTCGTCAGCCCAGACTCTCCGATAGCATACGCCCGTCCACCCGGTCGCTGCGCATGCAGGAACTGCGCAGTCGCCAGCGCGGACGTAAAGATTGCTTCGGGTGGCACATCCAGACCCATATAGGACAGCCGCACCTGCAGGTCGCGTGGAGTATAGAGCGAGTTATTAGTCAGAATCAAGAACGGAATCCCCTTTGACCGCAGGCGCTGTACAAACTCCGCTGCCCCGGGAATGAGCCTCGTGCCCCACAAAATGACTCCATCCATATCCATCAAGTAATTGTTGATACCTTCCAAAAAATCCCCCGTTCTGCATTGCATAAACTAGCTGATCTCAAGCCTGCAATAAACTCTGTCCACATGCAGTGTAGCACACGTGCATGGAGCATACCAACTTTTCGGCTTTACTTGAGCGCCGGGAAGCAGCTTGAACTCACCCTGGAACGCTTGTGGCATTCAGGTCAGTGGTTCCTTGCATTTGCCCGGTGTTTTGAGTATTCTATAGTGGGGAAAAGTAGAGTTACCTGCATGCCCCTGACTCTTGTGGAGCGTACTCGTCGTGTCAAGCTCGTAATGCGATCACCTGCCAAATAGTGTTCACCCCGTCACACAACGTCTAGCAAGACCAGTTTCAAGGAGGAACAACGATGTCCCGTATTTCTCAGTGGAGAAGGCCAATCGGCATCCTGGTGGCCATCATCCTCGCGCTCGCGTTGGCACTTTCTACCTCCATTTTAGCCTTTGCCAGTGTGACTCTCCTCCAGCTCAGTAGCGACCCCTTTACCAACATCGCCAGCCAGCACCGAACGGAGGTCGAACCGGATACCTTTGCCGCTGGCTCTAGCCTCGTTTCCGTCTTCCAGGTAGGCCGCATCTTTGGTGGCGGCGCTGCCGATATCGGATTCGCTACCTCCACCGATGGTGGGAAGAGCTTTACCAGTGGCTTCCTGCCCGACACCACCACAGCCGCCACACCGCCGGGCATCTATGCGGCCGTCAGCGATGCATCCGTGGCCTTTGACGCCAGGCACGGGGCCTGGCTGACCTCGTACCTGGGCATCTCCCCCAATGGGAATACGTCCGAAGTCGATGTGCTCGTCAGCCGCTCGACCGATGGGGGACTGACCTGGAGCAAGCCCGTCGTGGTGAACAACTCCGGTCATTTTAACGACAAGAACTGGACGGTGTGCGATGATACGACCAGCAGCCCTTTTTACGGCCACTGCTACACCGAGTTCGACGACAACACAAAAAACGATCTGATCCAGATGAGTACCTCGAGTGATGGCGGACAGACCTGGGGTGCAGCGCTGCCGACAGCTAACCATGCTCATGGCATCGGTGGCCAGCCCCTCGTGCAGCCTGGCGGGACCGTGATTGTGCCGATCGAGGGCTTCGCGAGCCGTAATGGGGACATGATGTCCTTCACCTCCACCGATGGCGGGGCGAGCTGGAGCGCCGTGACGAAAATCGCAGCGGTGCGCTT
Source organism: Chloroflexota bacterium (assembly GCA_005882595.1). Taxonomy (GTDB): domain Bacteria; phylum Chloroflexota; class Ktedonobacteria; order Ktedonobacterales; family Ktedonobacteraceae; genus VBFM01. The sequence goes on along the minus strand of VBFM01000358.1, from coordinate 2,630 downwards.
CCACACTCCGGCCGGGGGCCTTCGCTCCGGGATCCTGCCCTCCGCTGAAATCGATAGGGCAGGCAAGGTGTACGTCGTTTGGCCAGACTGTCATTTTGAAGCTGGCTGTTCGGCCAATGACCTGGTCTTCAGCACCTCCAGCGATGGCGTCAACTGGTCAGCGGTGACGCGCATTCCGCTGGATCCGGTTGGCAGCGGGGTGGATCACTTCATCCCGGGCCTGGCCGTTGACAAGTCCACCTCCGATGGCAGCGCTCACCTGGTGGTGACCTTCTACTTCTACCCGAATGCCAACTGTACCGCCTCCACCTGTCAGCTGGAGGTGGGGTACGCGACCTCGGCGGATGGGGGAGCCACGTGGACCTCCGATACGCAAATTGCTGGACCCATGTCGCTCAGCTGGATCGCCAACACTAGCCAGGGGAGGATGGTCGGCGATTACATCTCCACCTCCTTTGTCGGCGGCCCGGCCTTTCCTGCGTTCGAGGTCGCCAGCGCACCCGCGGGGAGTACGTTCAATGAAGCCACCTTCACGGTAAAAGGAGGGCTGAGTGTGGGCGGAAGCGGCAAGACTGCGAGCGATCACTTCAACGCTGGCTCGAACGATACGCTCACGGGCAGTTCACTCACAGCCCAATAGGCAAGAGGATAAGTGTACCCCAGTGGTTCCCCTCTCACGAGTCTTCAGGCCCTTGCATCAAACGACTGCAAGGGCCTCTGCCTGAATTTGACAGCAAAGCCGTTGAACTGGGGTGAAGAAATCTGAACGGATGTGAACAAGAAAAAGTCGGGCGAGTCGGCTGAAACGAACCGAGAAGCGCGTCGGATAAGGAGAGCAGGGTGTTCCCAAAATGGGGTTCGGGCCGCTTGACAAAACGCATAGTGTCATCTATACTGACGGTACGTTAAAAAGCATGGTGACCGTAGCTCAATCGGCAGAGCTCTGGATTGTGGCTCCAGCGGTTGTGGGTTCAAGCCCCATCGGTCACCCTTCTCTAAAAACTCCCAAGGAAAGTCACACTACCAGATTTGAACCTATACCTCCCACTCCAGGGCCTGATTTCTCTCTCCCTCTCCATCAAACCACCTCGCTTTGAGAGCAATGAGCCTTCCTCGAATATACTACGGTATAATAAGATCATCTCGATCCGTATGGATGACTTACACAAGTGAATAGCCGCTGTGCTTTGCTTAGAACACGCTATAGGGCTGGAACAAGGAGATCCCCAATGCGCCAATTGCCCACCGGGACAGTCACGTTACTCTTCACCGACATTGAAGGGTCTACGCAACTTCTCCAGCAGTTAGGCGATCGCTATGTCTCTGTACTCACAGAGTGTCGGCGCCTGCTACGCGCTGCGTTCCAGCAGTGGAATGGCTATGAAGTTGACACGCAGGGAGATGCCTTCTTCGTCGCCTTCGCTCGTGCCACGGATGCTGTTTCGGCGGCTGTAGCTGGTCAACGCGCTCTGGCGAATCATCCCTGGCCCGAGGGCTCTATAGTGGGTGTGCGTATGGGATTACATACCGGTGAGCCATCGCTGGTCTCCGAAGGCTACGTGGGCATCGATGTGCATCACGCGGCACGCATTATGAGCGCGACGCGTGGAGGACATATACTCCTTTCCCAGGCAACACGCGACCTTGTAGAACATCACCTGCCCGGTGGCGTGAGCTTGCGCGATATGGGCGAGCATCGCCTCAAGGACCTGCAGCGTCCCAGCCATCTCTTCCAGTTGGTCATTGCAGGGCTACCTACTGGTTTCCCACTGCTCAAAACTCTCGATACCTGCCCTAACAACCTCCCCGTCCAGCCCACTCCACTCATCGGACGGGAGAAGGAAGTAGATGCCATCGGGCAACTTATACGTCGCGAAGATGTTCGCCTGGTGAGCTTGACGGGTCCCGGCGGTATGGGTAAAACGCGGCTCGCCTTGCAGGTAGCGGCAGAGTTGTGTGATCTATTTGCAGCTGGAGTCTTTTTCGTGGACCTGGCTCCCGTTAGCGACTCCACATTGGTCATTCCCGCCATCGCTCAGGCCCTCGGCTTACGGGAGCAGGGAAGCCTGCCTCTCCTGGAGCGTCTGAAGCAGGAACTGCGACAGAAGCGCATGTTGCTATTGCTTGACAACTTCGAGCAGGTCGTAGACGCAGCCATCGAGGTGGCAGATCTCATCGCGGCCTGCCCCCAGCTCAAGTTGGTGGTGACGAGTCGCACGGTGCTGCGCATACGAGCCGAGCGCGAGTTTGTTGTGCCACCGCTATCGCTCCCTGGTCCTGCGCAAGTGCCGGATATTGCAGCACTCTCACACTATGAAGCCATAGCGCTGTTCGTTCAGCGCGCTCAAGCAGTTCGACCAGATTTCCGGTTAACTGCTTTGAATGCGCCAACCGTTGTAGCAATTGCTGCCCGCCTGGACGGACTACCCCTGGCTATCGAGCTGGCGGCCGCTCGAATGAAACTCCTCTCGCCTGAAGCGCTGCTTGCGCGCTTGAGTCAACGGCTACACGTGCTGACGGGTGGCCCGCGAGACGTGGCCGCCCGGCACCAGACCCTGAGCAACACCATCGAGTGGAGCTATAACCTGTTAGATACTCAGGAACAACAACTCTTCTGGCGCCTCTCCATC
>VBFM01000357.1:0-5563 GCA_005882595.1 Chloroflexota bacterium | reverse complement strand
CAAGATGAGAATGCAGTAGTGGATGTGTTGACGCGTGCAGATATTCGGGTCTTCTTTTCGGGTGTTCCCTACTTTTTTAATATGGGTCTGACGCGCGCCGCCATTCGCGCGCGTGCAAGCATGTGTGATTTTGGGGGAAATACTGACCAGGTGCGCCAGCAACTGGCATTCGATGCCGAGGCGAAGGCCGCCGGCATTACGCTCATCCCCGATTGTGGACAGGTTCCTGGCCTGGGTACCTCGCTCTGCGCATACGCCATGACCCTGCTGGATGAGCCGCGCGATATCATCATGTATGATGGAGGAATTCCGCGCTATCCAACCCCGCCCTGGAACTATATCCTCACCTTTAATATCGAAGGGCTGACCAACGAATATTTTGGCACCACCCTCTTCCTGCGCGACTGGAAACAGTGTGAGATGCCATGCTTTGAGGAATACGAACTGGTGGATTTCCCTGTAGGCCAGCTCGAAGCATTCACCACTGCTGGCGGCACCAGCACCATGCCCTGGACCTACGAGGGCAAATTGCGTACTTTGCAGAATAAAACCATTCGCTGGCCCGGTCACTATGCGCAGTGGAAAGCCTTCAACGATGCCGGGTTGATCGGCCTGGAGCCCATCGAGGTCGATGGTACGCCGGTTGTCCCGCGCCACCTGCTGCATACGCTGTTAGAGCCAAAGATTCGCGCACGACCCAACGAGCAGGACCTGGTAGTTGTGCGTGTCATCGCGCGCGGCCTCAAGGATGGGCAGGAAAAAGAGGCGCTGGTAGACCTGTACGATTACTACGACGAGGCCACCAGCTTTACCGCGATGGAGCGTACCACCGGCTGGCATGCTGCGATCATGGCTGGCTTCATGGCGCGTGGGCAGACGCCAAAGGGCGGTGTGCCTGTCGAACTGGCTGTGCCAGGCCAGGTCTTCGTCGAAGAGTTTCGCAAGCGCGGGTTTGACCTGCGCGTCTCGTATTCGTGACCTTGCAGGTACCTCATTCCGTCTCGTATAATGCGGTACAATTTACATCTGGGCGCAGAAGTAACAATGAATTACCCGTAGGGACAAGGAGTGGAGATGTGAGGGGTGGGGGCCTTGTGCTTGTCCTCCGTTCCGTTGGGTTGCCTGTCGATGAACACAACGAATACCCAGCGGAATCGTCATACACGCAGGACAAGCACAAGGCCCCACCATACCCTACCTATCCCCTTGTCCCTACAAAAGAGGTGCGCCCGTTTGTTAGTCTGATGAGCAAGAGGGGATCACTCAGGAAGCCCCTACAGTTACAAGGCGTCGAAACAAAGGAGTTTCTCAACATGCCTGAACAAGATTTTATGCCCATCCAAAATTTCGACTACCTGGAATTTTACGTGGGCAATGCCAAACAAGCAGCATATTATTTTAGTAATGCCTGGGGTTTCACTCCCATCGCGTATGCCGGATTGGAGACAGGCCTGCGTGATCGCAGCAGTTATGTCCTGGAGCAGGGCAATGTGCGCCTGGTCCTCACCTCGGCGCTTGGCCCGGAGGGCGAGATAGCCGAGCATGTCAGGCTTCATGGAGATGGCGTCAAAGATATCGCTCTGCGCGTCGATGATGCTGAACGCGCTTATCGCGAAGCGACCTCGCGTGGAGCGCGGGGCGTGCTGGAACCGACTACGCGCAAAGATGATAGCGGCGTGGTGAAACTGGCCGCGATTGCCACCTATGGCGAAACCATCCATACCTTCGTTGAGCGGCAAGATTATAAAGGCGTGTTTCTGCCGGGGTATCGTTCCGAAGAAGCCAGTGTGCCTAGCCGCGCTCGTCCCGCGGGGCTGGCCGCCATTGACCACGTGGTTGGCAATGTCGAGCTTGGCAAGATGAACGAATGGGTCGCGTTTTACGAGCGCGTCATGGGCTTTACCCAGCTCATCCACTTTGATGATCGCGCCATCAGCACCGAGTACTCGGCTTTGATGTCGAAAGTCATGCAGAATGGCAGTGGGCGCATCAAATTCCCCATCAACGAACCGGCCCAGGGACGCCGCAAATCGCAGATTGAAGAATACCTGGATTTCTATCGCGGCCCCGGCGTGCAGCATATTGCGCTCAACACCTCTGACATCATCACCACTGTGCGCGGCCTGCAGGAGCGCGGCGTCGAATTTTTAAGAACGCCCATGAACTACTATGAGTCGGTGATCGATCGTGTGCCGAATATCGCCGAGAATGTACAACAATTGGCCGATTTAAGCATCCTCGTCGATTATGACGATGAGGGCTACTTGCTTCAAATCTTCTCCAAATCGATTGTTAATCGCCCAACCGTCTTCTTTGAAGTGATTGAACGCAAGGGCGCGCGCGGCTTTGGCGAAGGAAACTTTAAGGCGCTCTTCGAGGCGTTGGAGCGTGAGCAGGCGCTGCGAGGGAACCTGTAGATGAAACTGGTCACATTTCGAACTCCTGACCGGCATACACACGCGGGAGTCGTGCGGAACGAGCGCATCGTCACACTCGACTATCCCACGCTGCTCGAATTGCTGCGCGATTCCGCTGGCCTGGCACAAGCGCGGGAGGTTGACGGGAAGGAGTACACGCTGCACGAGGTCGTGTTGCTCTCGCCCATCCCTGATCCGCCGTCTCTGCGCGACTTCTACGCTTTTGAGCAGCATGTCAAGGCTGCTCGTGCCAAACGTGGCGTGGATATGATTCCAGAGTGGTACGAGATCCCGACCTTCTACTTTAGCAACAACAGCGAAATCTATGGGCACGACGAACCCGTCCCGTATCCCGTTGGCAGCCACGAACTGGATATCGAACTGGAGATCGCCTGCGTGATCGGGCGCGAGGGCAAAGATATCCCGGTGGAGGAAGCCGAAAATTACATCGCTGGCTATACCATTATGAACGACTGGAGCGCGCGCGACTTCCAGCGCAAGGATATGAAGCTCAACCTTGGACCCGGCAAGGGCAAGGACTTCGCCACTTCGCTTGGCCCCTGGCTGGTGACGCCCGATGAACTGGCCGCCCGTCGCACAGGCGAAGGCGCGACCGAACGCTACGACATGACCATGCTGGCGCGAGTCGATGGCAAGGAGATCTCGCGTGGCAACTTTAAGGACATCTATTACAGCTTCCCTCAGATGATCGCCTGGGCCTCGCGTAATGCGCGCCTGCGCGTGGGCGATGTCCTCGGCTCCGGCACCGTCGGTACCGGGTGCCTGCTCGAAATAGGCACCGGAGTACATCCCTGGTTCCAGCGCGACGAAGTCATCGAGTTGGAGATTGACGGCATAGGCGTTTTGCGGAATCGAATCGTGTAGTGTGTAGGCGTAAAAAAGACCTTTCAAGCTAAAGGAGAAAAATATGCCACCTTATCATAGCCTGGGGGAAATACCCCACAAGAGGCACACACAGTTCCGCAAACCAGACGGAACGCTTTATTACGAAGAACTGTTCGGCACCGAAGGCTTTTCGGGGAACTATTCGAATATCTACTATTATCACCCGCCCACACGGGTGAAAAAGGTAGAGAAGTTTATGGCGGTGCAGTATCCCTTTGAAGAGTGGCACCTGGAAGTACAGCGCCATCATCACCTCAAGACCGCTCAGTTGACGCGTGGAGGAGATGCAATATTGGGACGCCAGGCGCTGATGTTCAACAAGGATATTGTGATTGGGGTGGCGCAGCCGGCGATGCCTATGGATTACTTCTATCGCGACGGCGATTCCGACCTGGTTTACTTTGTACATGAGGGGCATGGCACGCTCGAGACGAACTTTGGCTTGCTGCCCTATCACGAAGGCGATTACATCATCATACCGCGCGGCACGACCTTCCGTTTCCAGATAGCCGCCGGTAGCGCCGATACGCGCTTCCTGACGGTGGAGGCGCACGGCACGATTGAGCCGCCGCGCAGGTATATGAACAAGAACGGCCAGTTGCTTGAACATTCCCCGTACTGTGAGCGCGATATTCGCCGACCCGAGGAACTGGTTACACATACCGAACGCGGTGATTTTGAGGTACGCGTGAAGGTTGGCAACCTTGTCTCAAGCTACTGGTATGACTTCCACCCCATCACGGTGGGTTGGGATGGCTGCGAATACCCCTGGATTTTCAACATCGGCGATTTCGAGCCGATTACCGGGCGTGTTCACCAGCCGCCGCCTGTGCATCAGACCTTCCAGGGGCCGAATTTCGTCATCTGCTCCTTTGTGCCGCGCAAGCTCGACTATCACCCGTTGTCCATTCCTGTACCGTATAATCACAGTAACATCGATAGCGATGAACTGCTCTACTACGTCAACGGCAACTTCGGCAGCCGCCGCGGCATCGAACGTTCATCCATGACGTTGCACCCACGTGGCATTCCGCATGGCCCACATCCCGGCGCGGTCGAGAAGAGCCTGGGTGCGGAGCGTACGGAAGAACTGGCGGTGATGATTGATACGTTCTACCCACTGAAGTTTACGACGATTGCGCAGTCGATCGATGATGCGGCGTATCCATATAGTTGGTTGGAGTAAAGACCTTGGGGCGCATTCATTGCGCCTCTCAACAAATTCAGCTCACTCTTTCCTTCTTCAGAGGGATGGCTCTATGCAGAAAGAAGATGAAGTGGTGCAGCGCTCCCGAGACGCCGATGCGTTGCGTAGCGCTTTTGCGCGCGAAGGTTGTCCTGTCTGTACGGTCATCCAGGAGTATATGCAGCACCTCATGGACTCCTGGCAATACGAAGGATTTACCGACTTTGAACAACGCCACGAGTTGATTCGTTCGCGAGGTTTTTGTCCACTACATACCTGGCAGCTGGCTCAGCTTGCACCCTTTCAGCTTGCTGTGGTCTACCGCGAAGTACTCACTGACATGCTTGCAGATATGGAGCGAGACCAGCGACTATTGGCTCGCCGTAATTCACTGGAGGCTGGCCCCGCGTGGCTCAGATGGTGGAGAAGATGGCATCGTCGACCAGCTACAAACTCCGTGAAACTCACGTACGAACAATGCCCTTTTTGCCAGAGCCGGGTTCGCATCGAACAGCGCGTTGTTTCGACATTGCTGGAGCAACTGCGCTCCGAAGAGATGCGGGCGCTACTGTGCGAATCGACAGGATTATGCCAGGTGCATTTCACCCAGGCGTGCACCTGGGCCGAGGGGCACGATCCCAGGGAATTAGCTTCCCTCTTCACCTGCCAGCACACCTGCGTTCGACGGGTTCTAGATGAAGTGCAAGAACTGCTACGCAAACATGATTATCGTTTCAGCGAAGAACCACGTGGCAACGAGATGACATCCTGGCGACGTGCAGCCGATCTGTGCGCAGGCAATCCTGGAGTTCTGTAAAGGCGTCTGGTTGATCTGGTGCTTGCGCATGCTTCTGTGCTAGTGAATCGATTACACAGCCTGAAAGTCGAAACAAAGGAGTTTCGGGATAAAAGGAGTAATAAACGATGGCGACAGAACCCCGCATCATCAAATTCTACGAAACCACCCTCCGTGACGGCGAGCAAACCCCAGGCGTCAACTATTTTCCAGAAGAGAAGCTGGCCATTGCCCAGGCGCTGGCAGATATGGGCTTCG